>JAVBSY010000002.1:0-79441 GCA_031556475.1 Azoarcus sp. | reverse complement strand
CCATTGGGCTCCGTCGGGGGCTGCCTTGAGTTCCAGCGATACGGGGCCGGAAAGGTCGAGTCCATCGAAAAAGCGCAGGGCCAGCGCGTGGATGTCGTCGTCGCGTTGCGCGACCGCCAGCGTGGTATGCCCCATTGGGCGTGAGCGCAGTTTGCGCCCTTCAAAACGGGCGAGCACGCGGCCATGGTCGAGATAGAGTGCACCGAAGCGGATGACGCTGTCGTCGCCCGGGATGAATTCCTGCACGATGATCGGCAGGCTTGCGCTCATGCGTGCGCGAGCGGCGGTGAAATTGGCAAGCGAATTGGCGACGACGGTCTTGAACGCGGAAACCGGCCGGGTGGGCTTGGCGATGAGGGGGAAGCGCATTGCGTGCAGCTTTTCCTCGAGGTGGTCGAGTTCTTCCACGACGATGGTGTGCGGGTAGTTCATGCCTACCTCGCTGCAGCGCTGTTCGATGCGATCCTTGCCCAGCAGGGGCAGCAGACGCTGTGCGGCATCCGCCCAGCTCAGGCGGTAGTGCGGCGCAATGCGGTCGAGCGCGCGGCCGACGGTTTCGACCATGCGGTCGCTGGTGAGCAGCAGCACCGGCTTCGACGGTGGATCGAGTTCGTGTGCGAGGGCGACGAGCGCATCGACCAGCCCGTCGCGGTTGATGTCCGACACCATGCGCACTTCGGCGCAGCGTGTACGCACGCCTGGCAGCGCGTGGTCGGCTTCCAGGGCGATGACCGGGATGCCGCCGCGATGAAGTGCGCGGACGATGCCAAGCCCATGGCCGCACAGACCGACGACTACGGCATAAGGGCGATCCGGCGAATTGCTCATGAAAGTCGGCTGAAAATATAGGGTGCCCGCTATTTTGTCACGAGATCGGGGCACCCGCTTCCTCTATCATCCCGGGGTGGGGCTGCCGTGGTCCATTCCGCCCTGTTTATCCGGCATGCGTGCAAGGTCTTGATGTGAAAGGCGCCATTCGGCACTTTTTCCAGGATAATCACGGCTCTTGCGAAGACGCAGGTGCAGTGAGGTCTTTTGCCGGGTTATTGGAGAGTAAATTTTGGACGTGCATAAAGAAGTCATCGCCATTCTGGACGACGTGCTGGGCCTGCAAGGGCGGGCGGCACGCATGGAGCGCGACACGCCGCTCCTGGGTGCGGTGCCGGAACTCGACTCGATGGCGGTTGTGGGCATCATCGGCGCCATCGAGGAGCGTTTCGATGTTGTTTTCGATGACGACGAGATTGACGGGCAGACTTTTGCCACCGTCGGTGCGCTGGTCGATGCGGTAACGGTGAAGCTGGGTTGAGCCTTGTCTTCGCTGTCGTTCCCCCAAGCTTTTCACCTGCCGGCCGAAGACGGTTTCCGTTTTTGTGTCGTCTGGCAACCCGCGGAAGGGGTGCCGCGTCGTGGCGCGATCGTTCATGTGCCCGCGTTCGCGGAGGAAATGAACAAGTCGCGGCGCATGGTTGCGCTGCAAGCCAAAGCCTGGGCTGAACAAGGCTGGCTGGTGCTGGTGCCTGATCTGCTGGGCTGCGGCGATAGCTCCGGCGATGCGGGCGATGCCACTTGGTCCGACTGGCTGGACGATGTGCGCCGGGCTGTTCATTGGGCGCATACGCAGGCTGTCGGGCCGCTGTGGTTGTGGGGGCTGCGTCACGGCGCGCTGCTCGCCGCCGAGGCTGCCGCGAGTTTTGGGCTGGATTGCGGTCTATTGTTGTGGCAGCCGGTGGTGAATGGCAGGCAGCATCTGCAGCAGTTTTTTCGTTTGTGGACGATGGGGCGAGTCGTCGGCAAGGAGCGCGCGGAGGACGATGCATCTCCCGAGCGCTTGTCGCAAGCGGGTGAAACCGTTGAAGTGGCGGGCTATCGTCTGTCGGCGGCGCTCGCCCAGGGCATGCGCGCGGCCACGCTGACGGCCACCGCAGATGTGCGCCAGGTGGTGTGGCTGCAATTGGGCCCAGGCGAGGAGAACGGCCCATCGCCGGCGGCCGAGCGGCTTGGCGCGGCGTGGAAGGCGTCGTCGGTGCCCTTTTCTTTTTTGCGCGTGCCCACGCCATCGTTTTGGCAATCGCAGGAAATCACCGTGGCCGAAGATCTGGTGGCGACTGGCTGCCGTCTGTTGGCTGGAGAGCCTGCGGCCTTGGATTTGGCCTCCACGCAGCCATGACAGTAGAAACCGCGCTGAATTTTCCCTGCCAGGGCGAAAACCTGATCGGCGTGCTTCACCGCCCTGCGGCCGATGCGCACATCGGTGTCGTCGTCGTGGTCGGCGGGCCGCAATACCGTGCCGGGAGCCATCGCCAATTCGTCTTGCTCGGCCGTGCGCTGGCGGCGGCGGGGCATGCCTGTCTGCGCTTCGATTATCGCGGCATGGGCGACAGCAGTGGTTCGATGCGTGACTTCAACGACGTCGGCGACGATATCCACGCCGCCATCGACGTGCTCCAGTCGCATTGCCCGGCGCTGCGCGAAATCGTGTTGTGGGGCTTGTGCGATGGTGCTTCGGCGGCGCTCATGTACGCGCCGCGGGATGCGCGCGTCAGCGCCGTCGTCGCCGTCAATCCGTGGGTGCGCAGCGCCGAATCGCTGGCCGGGGCGCGTATTCGCCACTATTACCTGCAGCGGCTGTGCAACGTGGATATGTGGCGCAAGATCGCGTCCGGCCAGTTCGAGTGGCGGCGCTCCATCGCTTCGGCCTCCGCATCGCTTGGGCTGGTGGCGAGGCGTGCGCTCGGGGTGCGCGCATGGCCGCAATCGGATGGAACGAACGGGAATGGAACAGATGGCGCCAAGGTTGCCGTACCGTTTCAGCAGCGCATGGCCCGCGGCTGGCAGCAACTACGCGAACGTACGTTGTTCGTGCTGAGCGGTAACGACATTACCGCACAGGAGTTTTTCGACCATGCCCGTGGCGATCCTGCGTGGCAGCCGTTTGATGCGGTCGAAGGTGGCAACCTGCGCAGGGTCGCCGAGGCCGATCACACCTTTTCATCGACTGCGTGGAACGACGCGCTGATCGCCCATGTTCTCGATTGGCTGGCGCGTTTGCCCGCCGCCAAATCGAATCCAGCGCCGCGCGCGGTAGCGCAGGCGGCGCGCCCATAAGGAGTTGTGCATGCCCGAGCCGCTTCCGCTCGTTTCCGTGGTCATTCCCGCCTACAACGTCGCCAGGCATATCGGCGAGGCCATTGCCAGCGTACGTGCGCAGGAGGATGACAAGCTCGGCGGCAAGCTGGAAATCATCGTTGTCGACGATGGCTCCAGCGACGGCAGCGCCGATCTCGTCGCGCGCGACCATCCCGATGTGCGTCTTTTCCGCAAGCCGAACGGCGGTGCCGCTTCCGCGCGCAACATGGGTATGCGCGAGGCGCGTGGCGACTACGTGGCCTTTCTCGACGCCGACGACGTTTGGCTGCCCAGCAAGCTCGCTGCGCAAGTCGCCTATCTGCAAGCGCATCCGCAGGTGGGGCTATTGTGCAGCGGCTTTTCGCATTGGGAGGCGGATGAGCAAGGCAACTATCCCGATCCACGCGAGACTGTCCGCGACACGCCCGATGCCAGCCTCGACGAGCCGCGTTCCGGTTGGGTTTATCACAAGCTGTTGCTGGACAACTTTGTGTGGACTTCCACCGTGTTGATGCGTCGAGCGCTGATCAAGCGCATCGGCTTCTACGACGAAACCCTGCGCCTCGGGCAGGATTACGACTACTGGCTGCGGGCCGCGCGCGAAACCGAAATCCACCGCCTTGCCGGCATCATGGCGCTGTATCGCAAGCACCGTGGCAGCGCCACCGTGCGTGGCGCGACCATCAACTACGCCGCCAAAGTCGTCGCCAGCGCCGCTGAGCGCTGGGGTCTTGCCAGCCCGAACGGTGAGGCGATCACCCCGCAAGCCTTCCGCGAACGCTTGTCGCGCATCCATTTCATGATGGGCTACGGCCATTACCAGCGCGGCAACGCCGCCACCGCATTGCGCGAGTTCTTCGCCTGCGCCCGGCTGCGTCCAGGGCATCTCAAGTCGTGGGCGTATGTTGTGCTCGCCGGCGTACGTTCGTTGTTTCGTCCGACAAGGGATTGAACGCCGCCGATAATGGCGTTTTTGGGCTGGTCGTTCAGTCTGGGCGATTCACGGGTACCGATTGCCACTTCCAGGCTGTATGTTGAGGCGGGTTCCCTTCTCTTGGGCGTGTACGTTTTCGGTCTGCACGATCAGCAGAATCACGAAGACCGGAGCCGACTCACTGAATTTGGTGCGTTTTTCGCCTATGGAGCCTTCCTTCACTTGGGGCGATGCTGGTGGATGCTGCGCTGTATCTTGCGCTGCCTCTCCTGGTCGTCATCATTGGGACCGCTGTAACATCATATAATTCGGTGTGCCGCCCGCTTCGGCGATCTGTCATACGGTATCTATATCTATGCATACCCGGTACAGCAGACGATCAACACTATCTGTCTTTCTGCCCGATTGCTGTGGGGCGGCTCAAGTGGCCCGGCTGTTAAAGTGCGGCTGGAAGGTAAGCAATTTATGCCGTCATCGAACGTCGCCCGCCCGTGGATATCCTGAAAATCTTCGCTCTTTTCATTACCACAGCTGTGGCGGAAATTGTCGGCTGCTATCTGCCTTATCTCTGGCTTCGGCAGGGTTACCCCGTGTGGGTGTTGGTGCCTGCGGCGGCTAGTCTGGCAGTTTTCGCATGGTTGCTCACACTGCATCCCAATGCCGCCGGCCGCGTCTATGCCGCGTACGGCGGCGTGTATATCGGTGTCGCACTGATCTGGTTATGGGCGGTTGATTCCATCAAGCCCACTGCCACGGATTGGATCGGAGTGGGTGTTTGCTTGTTGGGCGCGGGCATCATCCTGTTCGGGCCACGGTAGGCCTGGTTGTTTTTGCGGCGGTTCAGAACGGGGGCCGCGGTTCGTCCGGTGGTGAAACGTTCCATTACGCATTTCTGCTTGCATCGATTGATTATCCTGAGGTTCAAGTGGGTCGAAAAGCCATGGATCGGCCATAAGATCGGGTGATGCAGGTGGCCTTTTCATATTTCTGCGGAAGGCGGGTCGTATCGACTAAAATGCGACGTTTTTCTCACTGCCGATAACCTTGATGATTCCCTTTTTCAGACCGCCAAGCGGGGCGGTGGTGGATGCGTGCCAAGAAGCGGTCGAGCGGGTCATAAACAGCCAATGGTTCATACTGGGGGCTGAAGTTGAAGCGTTCGAGCGTGAGTTTGCTGCCTATTGCGGCGTGAGCGCATGCGTTTCGGTAGCCAATGGCACCGATGCGTTGGAACTGGCGTTGCGCGCCTGTGGCGTGGGTGCGGGAGATCGTGTCGCGCTCGTGGCCAATGCCGGGTATTACGGAAGCATCGCCACGAACTTGGTCGGCGCTGTGCCGCTATACATCGACATCGATGAAGCGACGATGACGATGGAGCCGGCTCAACTGGCACGAGCGCTCGAATCGCGACCGAAAGCGGTGATCGTTACTCACCTGTATGGGCGTTTGGCGAATATCGAAGCGCTTTGCGCGTTGGCCGAACGCGCCGGCGTGCCATTGATCGAAGATTGTGCCCAGGCGCACGGGGCGATGCACGGTGGGCGGAAGGCCGGAAGTTTCGGCACACTTGGCTGCTTCAGTTTCTACCCGACAAAAAACCTCGGCGCGCTCGGCGATGGTGGCGCTGTCGTCACGAATGACGGGGCGCTGTCCGCACGATTGCGGCAATTGCGCCAATATGGTTGGAAATCCAAATATCACGTCGATTTACCGGGGGGGCGGAATAGCCGCTTGGACGAGATGCAGGCTGCGATCTTGCGCGTGCGTTTGACGCGACTGGATGAATGGAACGCCAGCCGGCGCGAGATTGCCCGGCGCTATTCCGCCGCGTTTGCCACGCTGCCGCTCGCCGCGCCCGCGCCGGTGGATGAAACCTATGTGGCGCATCTCTACGTC
Organism: Azoarcus sp.; assembly: GCA_031556475.1. Taxonomy (GTDB): domain Bacteria; phylum Pseudomonadota; class Gammaproteobacteria; order Burkholderiales; family Rhodocyclaceae; genus Azoarcus. Next base: position 73,482 of record JAVBSY010000002.1, on the reverse strand, counting down.
GTGCGTAGCAGCGAGCGCGATGCGTTGCGTGCGCACCTCGCAACCCGTGGTGTCGCTAGCGATATCCATTATCCTGTGGCGGATCACCATCAGGCAGTCTCTGGTGACACTGCAAATGGAGAAAGCGCGTTGCCTGTGACCGACCGCGCTTGCCGCAGCGTATTGTCGTTGCCGTGCTTCCCGGGCTTGAGTGCGGAAGAAGTCGATGAGGCGATCGCATCCGTAGCGAGCTACTTCGCCGCGCGGAATTGACCCGATGTTGACGCTGGTCATTCCCGTCTATCGCAACGAAGCCTCTCTGCCCGATCTGCTCGATGCAATAGATGGCTTGAACAGTGCGTTTGGCGGCGCGTTCGAGGTGGTCTTCGTTGTCGATGGCAGTCCGGACCGCTGCTACGAAATTCTGCGGGATACCTTGCCTTCCCGCTCTTTCCGTTCCCAGCTTTTGCTGCTCAGCCGTAATTTTGGCTCCTTCGCTGCGATTCGGGCTGGTCTCGAAGCAGGGCAGGGCGAGTATTTTGCTGTTATGGCGGCGGATTTACAGGAACCACCAGAGCTTGTTTTGGACATGGCGCGGGAGCTTGCTGGTGACGAAGTCGATGTTGTCGTCGGCGTGCGTGAAAGCCGCGCCGACCCGCTGTTCTCGCGACTTCCCGCGCAGGCTTTTTGGGGCCTGTACCGGCGCTATGTGGTGCCGGAAGTGCCACCAGGCGGTGTCGACGTCTTCGGTTGCAACCGTTCGTTCCGCGATACCTTGCTGCGATTGGAGGAAAGCCATAGCTCCTTGATCGCGCAAATCTTCTGGCTCGGTTTCCGGCGTAAAACGCTGACTTATATACGTCAGGCTCGACAGCACGGCAAATCGGCTTGGACGCTGCGCAAGAAACTCAATTACCTGATGGACAGTGTATTCGCCTTTACCGATCTACCCATTCGGTTGTTGATCCGCGGCGGTGCCGTCGGTGCCTTTATGGCTGGTCTGCTCGGTATTGTCGTCGCGGTTGCGCGTTTGCTCGGCGATATCACCGTTCCTGGTTATGCCATGACAATGATCGCCATCGCTTTTTTTGGTGCTCTCAATTTGTTGAGTCTTGGCATTGTTGGGTCATATGCGTGGCGCGCTTATGAAAATACAAAGGCTCGGCCGCTGAATATAGTGCTTAGAAAATCCCTGTTTGATAGGGCAAATATCAATCCGAATAAACCTGGATAAGAGGGCGAATGATGAGGGTTTCCGAATGGGAACTGCCATGGAGCCGGCGTTGGGTATGGACTGCCGTACTCGTGGCGCTTTCAGTGTATCTCTATGAAATGACAGGGACGACGCTGTCTCTGGACGAAGAGGTAGTCAGTTTCGATTCGCCGATCGATCAATGGTATGGATGGATTCGGCAGGGGCGGTGGGGAATGGCTTTGATGGCGGTCACTTTTCCGCCGTTTACAGGGGCGATTCCCTTTCTGTCAGTAACTGTTTTCGTGATTGGGCTATGTGTTTCCTCCCTGATTCTATGTTCCGTCATTACAAAAAAAGACATTCAAGCCATTCCTTTTCTGGTTGTTTTCATTGGTAGTCCGGTCTGGTTGCATGTCGCGCAATATGCCACGTTAACCTATGGGCTGGGGGTCGTCCTGGTAATTGCAGCTTTGACGGTTCCATGGCTGATGCGTCGTGACGGTCGTGGTTGGCTGGCCGCGTCGCTTGGTATCGCGTTTTGCATGAGTGTGTACCAGACTCTGGTGCTGATGCCCGCCATTGTCATACTGTTCTGCATTCTGGGCTGTGCCGATGGTGCTTGTCGTTTGGATGAGGGTGGGAAGTTTCGCTTTGCAATATTTTCTGCAACCAGCTTTCTTTTTGGAATAGCGCTATACCTAGTAATTGGGTGGCTCTTTATTAGGTTCTCCGGGGGGCGTTTGGAGTATGTGGGTCAATTCATAGGCCATGAAATCGATCCTGTGCGGGTCGTAAAAATAGCGAGAAGCTATCTGACTGGCGGGAACAAGATATTCCTAGGGCGTGGCGCAGTAGTACTACTGCCTGTTTTCCTGGGGGTATTGGCGGTTTTTCTGGCTGCACTCCGCTCCAGGAGAGAGGGGGTTCGTCTGCTAGCCCTGTTCGGCGGTTTCGTGGTAGCCACAAGCCCTATCGTTGTCAGTAACGGCATTATTCCGGTTCGTGGATTGATCGGACTGCCGGTTATTTATGCAATTGCCGCATCGCTTTCTTTTTCGTGGATGCCGCGTTTGCGTTTTGTCCAGTATGCAATATTGGGATATGTGCTGATCATTCAGTCCTGGATTTCCGTTTCCCTGTTTTACAGCGAAAGATTGACCCGGCAGCGGGACGAGATTACCGCGGCACAGCTTATAGCAGAGATCAACCAGGTCGCAGGGAGTGAGGTGGGGGATTCTATTCCAGTTGTTTTGATAGGTGGATTGAAGAGTTATCCTTTTGGCGATTCACCGGCAAGAATGGTTGAAATGTTCGGCGCTTCTTTTTTCAGCCACGATGGAGGAAACATCAAACGCGTCCTTAGCTATCTGAACCTTCTTGGGGTGGGGAATATGGTGCCAGGCGATCGTTCAGTGATGCTGGAGAAGCATGCTGGGGAAATTTCAGGAATGCCAGAGTGGCCGGTGGTTGGCTCCGTGGCATTGATCGATGGTACGGTCGTTGTCAAATTCGACGGCAGAAACTGGAGTTGGGTGCGGTCTGCCAGTGCTACGGAGCGAATCGGTACGCCTGTTGTCTCGCCCGGCTTGCGCTGTACGCTGGAAAGCGTGACTGGTATGCAGAAAGACGAAGGCGATAGCGAATTTTTGCGAAGCCAAGAACTTCGTTTTGGCGGTTGGCTGGCGCATCCTGTGGAACGCATCCGGCAATTTCAGATATTGCTGCACGGAAGCAGTGATTTTGAGATTCAGGCGGAAATCAACGTGGGGCGCAGGGATGTTGCAGAAGCCGTGGGTGTTTCTCATGCCGAGAATTCAGGATTCAGCGTTGCCGCGAACGTACAGCAGGTTTCTCCTGGTTCGTATGAGGTTTTTCTTCAAAATATGAAGCAGTCGGATGGTTATTGCCGAACAGGAAAAACTATTGTTATTCAGTGACCATGAAGCAGGCCGAGGTTGCCGGGTCGAAGCAGCGGACTTCACGGAAGGCGGACAGAGACGAGGTCGCTGCATGGCGGTTACTGATGGTCCCTTATTGATCTTTCCCAGTGGGCAGCCGCACAAAATGGCACGCCGCTCCCTACTGGAACATAGGCTTTCCGCTGCGTGTTCCGTCGAACGATCATGCCCAGTTGCTTTACCGGCCGTTGGGGCAGGCCGTTCACAGTGAGGGCTATTCGCTCTCGAGCGGTGTCGAGGCTCCTGCGGAAGGGTACAAACGGTGGGATTTTTGGATTGGAAACCTTGATGGGTTCGAAGATGGTTTTCGCTATGATTCAGTCATGCAGTTGCAGTTCACCGGGATTGGGGAAATGAAAGTCCGCGGCAGAATTGCGGGAACTGGCGTGGTGGCAACGCACTAATGATTTTAGGGAAAGAAAAAGTGATGGAATCCGGGCGGGGCGAGCGGGCGGCTCATAACGCTGAAGTTGAGCATGTCGTACGCCATCCGCTGGGCGAGTTGCTCGTTGCCGCCGGTAAGCTTGGCGCGCGTGATCTGGAGCGCGCGTTGGCCGCCCAGCAGGAAATGGGCGGTTTGTTGGGGCGTGTCGTGATTCGCCTTGGTTTGGTGTCTGAAATCGATGTTGCCCAGGCGCTTGTTCGACAACTTCAGTATCCACTTGTGTCGGCCGACGATTTTCCGTCCGAAATGCCTGAAGTGTCTGGGTTATTGCCGGAGTTTACGCGTACACATTTGATTTACCCGCTGCGAATCGACGGTGCTTGCCTTGAATTGGCGATGGCCGTGCCGCAGGACGAATTCGTCCGCAAGGCGGTGAGCTTGGCGACGGGGTTGGAAGTCAGGGCTTTTCTGGGGCTCGACAGCGAAATTGAGAAGGCGCTGGAGCTAAGCCTGCGGGCGGAGGGTGCAGACGAGGACGATGAGGGAGATGCCGGTGGCGAAGCCGGGGATTTTGTCGAGCATCTCAAGGACCTCGCCAGCGAGGCGCCGGTTATTCGAATGGTCAGCACGATCATCGGGCGCGTTATCGATTTGCGTGCGTCGGATATCCATCTGGAGCCGTTCGAGGATGGCTTGCATGTGCGCTACCGTGTGGATGGCGCAATTTACATTGCGGACACCATTTCGCCGCGCTTGACCGCGGCAGTGACCTCCCGCGTCAAGTTGTTGGCGCATCTCGATATTGCCGAGCGGCGTTTGCCGCAGGATGGGCGAATCAAGACCAGGGTCAAGGGGCGCGAGTTGGACCTGCGCGTATCGTCGGTGCCGACGGTGCATGGGGAAAGCGTGGTCATGCGCGTGCTGGATCGTGCCAGTGTGCGTTTCAGTCTGGAGGAAACGGGTTTTGAGCGCGACACGCTACGGCGCTTCAATGCGCTGTTGGAGCGGCCGCACGGCATTTTGCTGGTGACTGGTCCGACAGGTTCGGGGAAAACGACCACGCTCTATGGGGCGCTGTCCAAATTGGACGCGGATGCGCTGAAAATCATCACGGTTGAAGACCCCGTCGAGTATCAGCTTGAAGGCATCAACCAGATTCATGTCCATCCACAGATCGGGTTGACGTTCGCCAGCGCATTGCGCTCGATCCTGCGCCAGGATCCGGACATCATCATGATCGGTGAAATGCGCGACGGAGAAACGGCCCAAATCGCCGTTCAGTCAGCGCTTACCGGCCACCTTGTGTTGTCCACCCTGCATACCAATACTGCGGCGGGGGCGGTGGTGCGCTTGCAGGATATGGGTGTCGAGCGTTACCTCATTACCTCGTCGGTCAATGGCGTTCTCGCCCAGCGCCTCGTGCGGCGCTTGTGCGGACACTGCAAGGAGCCGTATTTGCCGCCGCCGGAGTTGGTCGAGAGTAGTGGATTGGGGCGTCTCGGCGGGCCGGAGCCGTTGATCTACACTGCGCGCGGTTGCGGCCATTGTCGGGGAGGCGGTTATCAGGGGCGCATGGGTATCCACGAGCTTTTCGTGCTCGATGAGACCATGCATCGCGCCATCATCGACGGTGCCGATGCCACCGTTCTGCACGCTACAGCGCGCCGTACCGGCATGGAAACGCTGTACGAGGATGGTTTGCGCAAGGTACTGGCCGGACACACCAGCCTGGACGAGTTGATGCGCGTCACGCAGGACCAAAGCGATGGCTGAGTTTGCCTACCGTGCGGCCGACACTGCTGGCAAGCTGCATGAGGGCAAGGTCGATGCCGTCAACCGCGAACTCGCTCTGCGTCAGTTGCGTGAGCGTCGTCTGACGCCGATCCGGCTCGAAGAGGTTGTGGCGGGGCCTGCCCACGTGTTGCCCACATCGGCCGCTGGGCGGCGATCCGGTGGGCGGGTCAATCGGAGCGATGTGCTGGCGCTGAGCACTGAGCTTGCCATCATGTTGCATGCGGGGTTGGCGTTGGATAGGGCGTTGCGAGTGCTTATCGACATGAGCCACAAGCCCGCGATGAGCAAGCTGCTCGAGGATATCCTCGAAAACGTCAAGGGCGGCGCGCCGCTCAGCCGCGCGCTGAGCAACCATCACGCATTGTTCGGCGATTTCTACATCAACATGGTTCGCTCGGGTGAGGCCAGCGGCAAGCTGGCGGATGTCCTCGCGCGCCTTGTCGAGCACCTGGAGCGTATGCGAGCATTGCGCGACAGCGTTATCTCCGCGACGCTGTACCCGATTTTTTTGCTTGTGGTTGCGGTTATTTCCGTGGTGGCCATGCTCGGTTTTGTCGTGCCGCAGTTTGAAGCCCTGTTCAACGACATGGGTGACGCGTTACCGCTGCCGACCCGTATCGTGCTGGATGCCGGAACCTTCTTCAAACACTATGGCCTCGTGCTGGGAGTTGCCGTCTTTGCCGTCGGCTGGTTGCTGTTGCGTTGGCTGCGCTCCCCGGCCGGGCGCCGCTGGTGGCAGACCCGCATCCTGCGTGTTCCGTTGCTCGGGTCGCTGGTGCTCAAGTACGACATTACCCGCTTCGCACGTTCTTTCGGCACCCTGCTTGACAATGGCGTACCGATTCTGTCCGCGCTCGGGATTGCGACTGAAACGGTTGGTAACATCCGCTTGCGTGATGCGCTCACCGGCATCGTGCCGAAGATGAAAGGGGGGGGCAAGGTAGTCGATGCGCTCAGGGCTACCGGATTATTTCAGCCTATCGCCATCAACCTTATTCGTGTTGGCGAGGAAACTGGTAGGCTCGATTCGATGATGCTGGAGTTGGCCCGCATTTTCGACCGTGATGTCGAAAACGGCATCAAGCGCGGGTTGACCATTCTTGAGCCGCTGCTCATTCTCGTGCTTGGCGGCCTTATCGCGGCCATTATTGTTTCCATTCTTGCCGGCATCCTGTCGATCAACGACCTCGCGGTATAATCGTTGCCCATTCAAGCTGTTGAAGGAATTGTGCCCATTATGATGCGTCCGGCTTTGTTCATTCGTTCGGCTTCCCGTGGCTTTACGCTGGTCGAACTGCTCGTTGTGCTCGCCATTCTGACGCTACTTGTCGGGCTCGTCGGTCCGAAGGTGCTCAATCAGCTGGGTGGCGCGAAAAGTAAAACCGCTGCGGTGCAGATTTCCGATTTGGAAAAGTCGCTTGATCTATACAAGCTGGATGTGGGGCGCTACCCCACGACGGAAGAGGGCTTGAATGCGTTGGTGGTCAGGCCGGGTTCGGCGGCGGGTTGGAATGGTCCCTACCTTAGAGGCGATGCTGTGCCGCTCGATCCCTGGGGCAAGCCTTATCTGTACGCCTATCCTGGATCCAAAGGTGGTGTGGAAATCATTTCCCTGGGTGCCGATGGGGTACCGGGCGGCGAGGGTGAAAACGCCGATATTCATAACATCAAATAGGTCCGTCGTTTTCGGCATGCATGCTGCGCGCGGTTTCACGCTTGTTGAACTGCTCGTGGCTTTCGCCATTGCAGCATTGCTTGTTGGTCTGGCTCCCATCGCGTTCGAGCGTATGCGCGAATCCGCTCAATATCGGGATACAGTGCGTGGCGTGCTGGCCGACCTGCGCCTTGCCCGTCACCGGGCGTTGGCGGAGGGGCGTCCGGTCCGTTTTGTCATCGACCTGAGGGCGCGCAGATTTGGGCTGGGAGAGCCTCAGCGCGAGGTGCCAAGTAGTGTTCAGGTACGCGCGACGGTCGCCGGGTCTGAGCTCACGGACAATGCCGTCGCCGCGATCCGTTTTCTGCCTGACGGTGGTGCCACGGGCGGCAGTATCGACATTGCCCGTCCTTCCGGTGATGGAGTCCGTTTGCGCGTCGATTGGCTGTTCGGCCGTGTCGAGCAGGAGGCGCTGTAGCCGTGAATGTCTTGCCCCGCGCGCGACGGAGGCAGCGCGGATATTCGCTGCTCGAAATTCTGGTTGCGTTCGCCATCATGGCTTTCGCGCTTACCGCCTTGTATCGCGCTAGCGGTGGCAGCGTAAACGTTCTATCGGAAACCGGCCGTCGGCAACGCGCTGTTGTTATTGCCGAATCCCTGCTTGCATTGCGCGATTCCGTTCCCGCCGCCGGGTGGAGCGAATCGGGAGAGTCGGCCGGCTTCGTCTGGCGTGTTGACACCAGCCCATATGCGACTGGCCTCAGCGGTCCGGAAATCCCCTCGCTGCATCGTGTGGTCGTCGAGGTTGGTTGGAACGATGGAGGCCGCGGACGCCAGATCAGACTCGTATCGCTTTTGCCACAGCGTAAACCTGCGAAGGAGGGCGCCCCATGACCGTTCGCCCGCGTATGGATTGGCGCGGCTCTGGTGTGGCTTCCGGTTTTACCTTGGTCGAACTGCTCGTCGGTATGGTGCTGCTGTCGGTGATCGTGCTTGCGCTGGGTTCGGCGTTGCGTACTTTCGCCCAGACAGAAATCCGGGTTGATCAGCGAATCGTTCGCGATGACGACTTCCGCGCCACGGTAGCTTTTCTGCGTACGGTACTGGGCCGCGTGTCGACGCAGAAAATCGCGCTGGTCGCCGGTGAGTCGCCACGACCTCTGTTTCGTACCTCCCCCGGAGGGCTTGAATGGCTTGGCGTTATGCCTGCGCGCCACGGTATGGGTGGGCTCCACTATTTTCGACTTGGTATCGAGTCCGATGGGCGGACAAGCGCGCTTGTGTTTCGCTTCCAGCCGTTTGTCGGCCGCGATATTCCGCCGGACTGGGATGCGGCAGCCGCTCGCGTTCTCGTTCCGGAAGTCGGCTCGTTTTCCTTGCGTTATCGTGATGGTTTGCCAGCGGAGCCGGTGTGGGCGGACGTATGGACGGAGCCCAGCCGGCTCCCCGACCGTCTCGTGCTTTCTCTGGCTTCCGCTGGCGAAACGTGGCCGGAGCTTGTTATTCCCCTGCGCCGGCTGACGGGAGGAAGAAGCGGCGGGGCGGCGTTTGGCGGAACGATCGAATGAAGCACAATGACCGTTTTTGTTGCGCCGGCATGCAGGCTGGAGTTGCTCTCATTGCGGTTATGTGGATGGTGGCAGCGCTAAGCCTCGTCATTACCGGTCTGGTTTATGCCGTCCGAGGCGAACTGCGCATCACCTCTACCGCAGCAGACAGTGCAGTGGCAGCCGCGGTGGGCGATGCTGCCATCAGTATCGTACTGCAGCGTCTCGTTGCCGATCGTGCGTCCGTGCAGGGGTTGACGGAAATGGATGCCGTTTTTGAAAATCAGCCGATCCGCGTATACGTTGCTCCTCTCAACGGCTACATCAATCCCATTAAGGCCCCCCAGACGCTGCTAACCGATCTTTTCATCGTTGCCGGTGAGCTTCCGCGCGCTCAAGCCGAGGCGCTTGCCGCAGAGCTCGTTGCCGCCAGGAGCGGTAATCAGGCGCGCCTTGAAGCGCCTGAAGATCTCATGCCTTGGCTCGGAGGCGATGAAGCGCTTTATGCTAGACTCTCGCCCCTGATTACTACCAGCTCCGGTGGAAGCGGGCGGGTCAATCCGTTTGCCGCACCGCTCGGTGTCCTGACCGTGCTGGCTGGGGGCGATGCAGGACTGGCTGCTCGTATCGCCGCCTCGCGTCAGGTCGACGGTGCGATGGCTGATACAACGTTACTACCGCAGGCCCATATCGAGCGTTCAGTTGTGCCGCAATACCGGCTGGAAGCACATGTTCCGTTGACTGATGGCGGTACGCTGCTGCGGATACGGGTAGTTGATTTGAATGGGGTCGCGGAAGACGGAACACCGTGGCGGATACTGGAGGCGCACAGGGCCATCGAGCCTGCTGTGCGCTGATTGGACAGACAGAACGGCGAATGCAGCTCAACCGTAGCGATCTTCGGCTTTTTGGCCTGGACCTCGTCACGGCGCGAGATTACCTCCGTGCCGGCTGGTGCGAAGCTATGCGCTGGCCGTTTTTTGCTTGGTTGACACCGGCCGAGCCAGTACGATTTCTCCGCATCGACGGAAGCGAAGAGATCTGGCGTGGCGACCGTCGCATTGACGCATCGCGCGGCAAGGAGGCGGCAGTAAAAGCGGTCCGGTTTTCCGCTCGCGAAATTCCGGAAGAAAAAATCCTTCGTCGCCGCCTTACGCTCCCGGCTATGCCTGAAACTGAGTTGGCGGCAGCGGTCGAATTTGATGCACGTGGCGCCAGTCCCTTCGTTGGTGGCGACCTGCTGTGGGGGTACGCTGCCAGATCTTTGTCCGGTGGGCGGAGAGAGATCGAGCTGGTCCTTGCTTCCCGCGCACAGCTTGAGCAGTATCTACAACAGTTTGAACAAACCCCCAGCGGTGCAACACCAGAAGCCTGGGCCATTTGCAACTGGCCCGAGTGCCCGCCGATCCTCTTTGCCGGCTATGGCGAAGCGCCTCGCCTGCGGCGCATGGCGCGTAATCGCTGGGGCGTCGTGGCGCTACTGGTACTCTTGTTTCTCCTTCTCGGCGCCCTTGCCGTTACGCCTACGGCGCAGTTACGCGCGCGCGCAATTGACGCCAGTACGGCCTATTCCACTCTGCTTGCCCAGGTCCAGCCCTTGGTTCAGATGCGCGAACAACTCGTTGTCTCTGGCGAGCGTTTGGCTGCCGTAAACGAGATTTTCGCTACCCGCGCCGATGCGCTGCCCGCTCTCGAACTCGTTACCCGTTTGCTGCCCGACGACACGTTCCTGCAGCGGCTGGATATCCAAGGTAGTACTGTCCGTATTTCCGGGCAAACGGACAATTCCGCCAACCTCATGCAGGCACTGGGCGCTCATCCCGGACTGCGCGATGTGCGTGCCCCTTCGGCCGCGACCCGCCTGCAGGGTGCCGTGAAAGAAAGTTTCACCATTGAGTTCACTTTCTCTGCGGAGGCCTCTGCTCAATGAGGCTTGATCGCGCCCGGGTCAGTGTCGCACTCACGGTGCTTGTTCTTTTTCTGCCGTTGATGCTGGTGGCTTCTTGGGTTATCAATAAACACCACTGGGCCGAGGAGAAGCTCGGCGAGCTTGAACCACGCTATGCTCGCCTGCTCGGCCTGCAGAATGCCGCCGATCAGCTCCAGAGTGCCGCCAATGCTGCCGCGGGGCGTTTGGAGCAGTACGCCTACCCGGGGGGGCAAGACGCTACCCAGGTCGGCAATGCCGCGCAACAGCGTGCCCGCAAAATTTTTGAAGAAGCCGGGTTGACCGTGGTCAGCAGTCAGGTACTCGCGCCGACGGTTGAAAAAGGCTACGACCGCCTGTCCATCTCTTTTCAGCTTGAAGGCATGCTGCCCGCTGTGCAGGCAGCGCTTATCGCTCTGGCTGCCGAAAAGCCGGTGTTGTCGGTGAAAAGCATGATTCTTCAGTCTGTTGGCCTCGCCAAAGATGGGGCTGCTCCGCGCATGTCCTGCCAGATCACCGTTTTCGTCCTGCACGTGCGCTCATGAAAGGAATCTCGACTATCGCGCTCGGTGCCGTTGATGCCGCACTCTTGCTGGTGCTTGCCGCGCTCTGGCTTGGTGGGGCCAGTCGCTGGGTGTCCCCCGCCGCAGTGGCGCCCGATCTCACCATCCCCGCAAACGGGCTGGATTTCGCCGCGCACGGCAGTTATCAGGTAACGCTGGAACGGCCTCTTTTCTCACCTAATCGCCGTCCTCCACCTGTCGTCGCTGAAAAGGCTGAGGAGCCTGCTGTCGATCCTTTTAAGGATATTCGCCTCTACGGCCTTTTCGACAGCGGTGGTATGGGCGGCGCCATTGTCAGCATTAGCGGCGCCAAACCCAAACGAGTTCATTTTGGCGAAAAAATCGGTGAATGGACGTTACGGGCCATTGATGGGCGCAACCTCGTCCTGGTCCGCGATGCCGAAACCCGCACGCTTCGCCTGGCTTATGCTGCGGTTGGACAGTCTGCGGCGCAGCCTTTGGCTGCTGCGCCGAAACCCGCTACTGCTCCAGCAGTACCGGCGGCGGCAGCAAACCCGGGTGTGGGAACTGGTAGCAACACAGCATCCTCTACGATTTCGAAACCCGCGTCCGACACAGAGTCGAAATCTGGCACCAGTGCAAAATCCCGAGCCACCTTGGGGCCTCCGTCCGTGCAGCCTGCGGCCAAGCCGACACCGGGGGCTGCCGTGGCGCCACCATCTTCTTCCGTTTCGCCAGGCGCTGAAGAGCTTGTTCGCGATCGCCTCGCTCAGCGTGCCGAGCGTCGTACCCAGCACGGATTACCGTTGACTACCCAATGAATAGACTCTCGTACTTTCTCCCGTCTCAGCGGCCAGCTTTTTCGTGCCTGGTGCTTGTCGGTTTTCTCCTTGCTACGGTTGCTGGGTGGGCTGTTCGTGCCGCGCATGCAGAGGGGGCCGCAGCAGGCAACTCGCCGTCCGTATCGCAGGATCCCGCGCCTGTGCGCGAAGCCGTCATCAAAACGGTTGCTCCTCCTGTCGCACGTGGGGCCTCGTCTACAGCGCAGACCTCCCCCGCGGCTGAGTCTGATTCCGCTCGTTCCGCATCCGATAGCGAACCGCGCATTTTGCGTGGAAACGACCGTGTTCTCGCACCCGCGCCTCGTACCGCTGCCATCGCTGGTCCGGCCACCGCGCTTCGCTTCGAAGAGGCGCCTGTTACCGAAGTCGTGCATGTTGTGTTCGACGAGATCGTCAAGGCCGATTACGTCATTCATCCGCCTGTGGCCGGCACAATTACGCTATCGACTCGCTCGCCCATTCCGCCCGACCAGATTCTGTTGCTGCTCGAAGCTACCCTCCAGGCCAACGGCATCGTGCTTGCCCGTGACAGCCGCGGCGTCTACCACATTGGCAAGCCCGATGTGCTTCGAGGGATCGTCTCCCCGCCTCGGCGGGTCGGGAGTGGCCCGCTGCCGCCTGGAATGGGTACGGTCATCGTTCCGCTCGAATTCGTCGGCGCTGCCGAGATGGCTGAAATTCTACGGCCCGTTGCCCCTGGTGAAGCCATCGTCCGTGTCGATACATTGCGCAATCTTCTGATTCTTGCCGGTACCCGGACTCAGATTGAAGGCTGGCTCGACCTCGTCGCTACTTTCGACGTCGATCTGCTCAAAGGCATGTCCGTCGGCGTATTTCCGCTCAAATACGCAAGAGTGGCCGAAGTCGAGGCTGCGTTGCGCATGATGACCTCTTCCGGCGGCGGTGCTGCCGCTGCCACGCCCGCTATTCCTGGACGGCCCGGTGTGGGTATTCCGCAGCAGGGCCAAGGCGCACAGCCTGCGTTGTTACCCGAGAGCAACCCTCTCTATGGTGCGGTACGTATCCTGCCCCTTGAGCGGCTCAACAGCATCCTCGTCGTTACCCCGCGCGCCAGCTACCTGGATCAGGCCCGCACCTGGATCGAGCGGCTCGACCGTCCGAGCGATAGCGACGACGACATTCAACTTTACATTTACCCTGTACAGAACGGTTCAGCCCGGCACCTTGCTACCGTGCTCAATGGTATTTTCGGCTCGGATGGCGGCAAATCCGGTACCGGTGCCACGGGTGTCGCACCTGGTTTATCCACAACCTCCGCTTCTACTTCCGCATTCGGCCGCCAGGGTGGCGGTACGGGTAGCGTAAGCGGGTTTGGCAGTAGTGGTTTCGGTAGCGGGAATTACGGTGGCGGTGTCGGCACTTTTGGTGGTGGCCTGAGTGGAGGGGGCATGCTTGGTGGTGGTGCCTTGGGTAACACCAGCCGGGGTAGTACGGAAGGTACATCAGGCGTTTCCACGGTTGCAGCCGGCCCCAATGTGCGTATCGTTGCTGACGAAATCAACAACGCCATCCTTATTTACGGCAGTAAAAAGGAATACAACCGTATCGAAAACAGCCTGCGCCGGCTCGACATTGCTCCCGTTCAGGTTCTGATCGAAGCCAGTATCGTTGAAATCACCCTCAGTGACGATCTCAAGTACGGCCTTCAATGGTATTTCCAGAACAACATGCGTAGCGATTGGAAAGGAATCGGCATTCTTAAGCAGGGTGGTGCGGCAGCAGGCGACATTTTTGCTTCCGCCGCGTCCGGCTTTTCCTACTCCATTCTCAATCCTGCCGGGCAAATACGAGCAGTGCTCAACGCCTTGGCTGAAAAATCGCTCCTCAAGGTCATCTCTAGCCCATCGCTGATGGTGCTCGACAATCATCCTGCGTCGATCATTGTCGGTAATCAGCAACCCGTGCAGACGGGTACTAGCTCTGTTACCGATGGTGGGGTCATTTCTACGTCGATCCAATACAAAGACACCGGGGTTGCCCTCAACGTAATCCCCTCGGTAAATGCCGGCAACATCGTGACCATGGAAATCTTGCAGTCCGTGACCGATGTCGGTGCTGATATTGATGAAGCTACGAAGCAGCGTCCTTTCATGCAGCGCGAGATCAGCAGCAAGGTCGCTGTGCGTTCGGGTGAAACATTGGTTCTTGGCGGCCTCATTCGCGATAACAATTCCAATAAACGGGCCGGGGTGCCGATACTGCACGATCTGCCCGTGCTCGGTCATTTGTTTGGTGGAACGACTATCGAACGTGAACGTACCGAGCTCGTGGTGATTATCACACCGCGTGTCGTTCGTTCCGATCAAGACGTGCGTGATGTCAGTGACGAACTGCGCGAGCGCATGAAAGGACTTGCCACGCTGGGTGAGTCCCGCTGGCCCGCGCGGCGCTCCAGTATGTCTGACTTCCAGGATTCCACAGCGCCGGAAGATTCCACCGTGCCGGGAAATGCCACAGACTCGCCAGATGCCGCAGTTCCGGCGGACTCCCCTTCTTTCCCTGATCACAATGGAGTAGGCAACCCGCAATGACCCAAAACGCAAACATCCAGTTCCGATCTCGTCTCAGCGCCCATGGCCGTTTGGCTGTGGTGGGCCTCTGTCTTGCCGGCTCGATGCTTTCCGCATGCACCGCCCTGTCGCCGCGCACGCCTGAAGAGATTGTGCACGAGCGCGCTCAGGCCCGCTGGGAAGCCCTCATTGCGGGGGAGTGGGAAAAAGCTTATAGTTTTTCCGCGCCTTCCTACCGGGCGCTGGTCGACTTCAAGCGGTACCGTGGCCGAATAGGTGGCGCGGTGAGTTGGACCGGGGTCGAGGTAGTCAAGGTCGCCTGCGAAGCCGAAGCCTGCACGGCCACAATCAGGATCGACTACAAAATGGCGCCCATTTCGCGGGATGGAGTTTCGTCGACGCATGTCGATGAAACATGGATTTTGGAGGATGGTGCCTGGTGGTGGCATCAGCGTCTTTAAAAAGCATGCATGGGAGGGCGCGTATCGAATCGGCCTAATTTCGTTGCTTTTTTGCAACTGGCGTGGTGCTTAGGGGCTTGCTGGTTGCGTGTTATTAAAACGCTGTGCTATTTTCCATGGCGCGTAATTAAACGAAAGAGTCGTTGCGCTTGAGCCTAGACGGACTTTTGGATTTTTCCTGGGAGTTTTTATGAAGAAGACATTTCTTTCGCTGAGTGTTGCTGCCCTGACGGGCGGGTTTGCAGCGGGTGCCTTTGCAGGTGTTCTGCCGGGTACCCAGCCGAATGCCGACGTTGACAGCCTTTCGCAGGTCACCACGACTGAGTTGAGGTTTGCGGCGGACGGTCGTGGCCATATTCTGCTGGTGCCGTATTACAGCGCGCAGAATGGCAATACCACTGTTATCAATATCATCAATACCGATACCCTCCATGGCAAAGCGGTCAAGGTTCGTTTCCGCGGCGCGCAGAACTCCGACGACGTGTTCGACTTCCAGCTCTATCTGTCGCCGGGTGACGTGTGGACCGGCCAGGTTCAAAAGGGTTCGAATAACGGTGCCATGCTGGTGACGCCGGACAACTCTTGCACGATTCCGGCTACGGTTAGCGGTCAAAGCTTCATCGCTGCCCGTCTGCCTGGTCAGAACATAGAGGGTACGCTGGAAGGCTATGTTGAGATTTTCAATATGGCCGATATCCTGCCGCAGGGCAATACTGCGGAAGCCACGGAAGCCGCTGCCGCTACTCCTACCACGACCATTTACCCGAAAGTCAAGCACAAGGCCGACGGTACCGTGGAGTGCGGTCTCGAAGCGGTGAATGGTGGTCGTCTGCTTCTGGATATCACCAGCGAGCTTGACGCCCGCGCTCAGGGCTTCAATACGCCGACCGGTGGCCTGATGGGTAGCTGGACCATCCTCAACGTCCCCGAAGCGGCTGCTTGGGGTGGGAATGCGTCGGTAATCGCCGCCACTAACGCGACTGGCGTGATCGGTCGTGGTAACTTCGTGTGGTTCCCGCAAACTGCCGATACGGCTGCGGTTTCCAATCTGACGGCTGATCCGTTGCTGCTGAAGGGTCTGATCAACGCGGCGTACTATGACCTGCCTGATCTCTCCACGCCGTATGTGACGGCTGTTGCTCCGGGCGCGGCGGAACTCCAGGCCTCCTTGTTGGCGAAGTCGATTGCGGTGACCTCGGTCAGCAATGAGTTCATTACCGATCCTGCGTTCGGTGGGATGACGGACTGGGTGTTCTCGATGCCGACCCGCCGCTATGCGCTTGCGGTCGATTACGCTGCAACCGGGAACGCGAAGCTGGTGTTCAACAGGGGTGTCTATAACACTACTGTCAGTGCCGCAGTCGCGGATCACGACAACGCTCAGGCTGCTACCATCACCAACTGGGCTCTTGCCAACGGCGCCTACTTCAGTGCTGCTACAGGGGCTTCTCTGCCGCAGACGGTTGATGCTGGTCCTTACACCTCCGCAGGTGGCGGCGTGAACGTTCGCCTTGATGGCAATACGGCGTGCATCGGCCTCGGTGGCAGTGCGGTTTCGTTCTTTGACCGTTCCGAGCGTACCGCTCAGGCTGGTGCTGTAATCTCCCCGGGGACCCCGGTCAGCGCTGAGCTTTGCGGCGAAACCAACGTGGTGGCTTTCAACGCGCTGAGTGGCACTTCCGTGCTGGGTGCCAAGATTGCTCGTAGCGATATCTCCACCAATAGCTTCATCTCTGGTTGGGCGAGCATCAACACGGCGTTCAGAGCTGCTGGTCTGCCGGTTCTTGGCCAGTCGTTCGTGAAAGCGACCAACGGCAACGTCGGGATTGGCGCAGCGGCCAACTACGGCGCGAACTGGGATCACCGCTTTACCCGTTAATACGGAAGGCGTAGTATGAAAAAAAGGGCGGGGAAACCCGCCCTTTTTTATTGGGTTGAAACTCTGATTGGTCTGACTTGGTTTGTTAGGCTTCACATCGAATTTCCGCCTTCAGTTGTGCTGCGATCAAACATATGGAGAATTTGGCTATCCGGTTTTCCGGATAGGGAAATTTTCGTTTGTATTGTTTGATGTATTACCGTTTCACTGTTTTTCCATCCTGCGTTGTGCCTTGCATGCTGGTGTGGTTTGAGCGAAGGAAAACGATAGGGGAAGGATTTCGTGCTTTACAATTTTTCTGTAGTCAGGAATCTTCAAATGAACACTAGCATTTTGCGCCATGCGGCCCTGTTGCTGACCTGCGCTTTCGCCGTGCCGCTGGTGCAGGCAGAAGACGCTGTTCTGCTGCGTGGTGAAAATGATGGCGTTGTCATTAATGAAAGCGACATTCTGGCTGATGCCCTGCGCGCGCCTGAAGAAGTGCGCGGTCCGTTGCTGGCGAAGCCGGAAAACGTTTCTCAGCTAGCAACCAGTCTCTATGTGCGCCGGGTATTCGCTGCCGAGGCAGAGAACTCCGGGTTGGCCCGTCGGCCGGATATCGTTGCGCAACTACGTCTTGCTCGTGAGCGGATACTGTCAGACGCTCGGATGGCTGAGATCGATCGTGCCATCCAGCCGGACTCCGCTGCGGTCGAGGCGTATGCCCGCAGCGTTTATAAGGCGAACCCGGAACGTTTCAAGAGCGGTGAGCGTGTCCACGCGAGGCACATCCTGATCAGAGGCTCGGATGAAGCAGCCCGCGCCATAGCGGAGCGGGTACTCAGTGCCGCGCAGTTGCCTGGCGCGGATTTCGCCGCGCTGGCTGAGGAGTATTCCGAAGATCTCGCTACTTCCAGCACTGGTGGCGATTTGGGAGTCTTCGGCCGCGGTCGAATGGTGCCACCCTTCGAGATAGCCGTTTTCGCGCTCGATGTGCCAGGCGTGGTGCCCGATCTGGTACAGACCCAGTTTGGCCTGCATATCGTCCGCGTCGATGAAAAATTACCTGCAGGCCAGCGTTCGTTCGACGAGGTGCGCGGGGAACTAGTGAAAGAGGCAGAGGCTGCGCTACTGCAGAAAGAGCGTAAGGCTCATTCCGATAGGATCATGGCTGCTGCTCGGCCTGATTCGGCTGCTATCGAAGCTTTCAGTGCGCAACATGGAGGCGCGGGAAAAGACGGGGGTGCCCAGGGGGGCGAAAAGAAGATAAAGCCGCTACCGGTAGATAAACGGTGACTGCGAAATAGCGGTATCACTGCAAATCGAGTTCTCCCTGGAGACGGAGCGTTTTTGCTAGAAGAAGACAAAGAGCGGTCGGGAGTGGCACTGTTTGAGTGCGGTGCGCGAGTTTTTGCGAGTGCCCTACCGGGTGAGCCGTTTTGAAGCTGATGCCACGTTTCGCGATATGGGTGGTTTGCCCGTAACGGCTGGACCACTCATGCGGTATGTTTCGCGCAGTGGCGGGATGTGGAAAGCGGTGCCTCCATCACAGGCAAAGTCACCGGTCCTGCTTGCCCCTTCTTGCATGGGAGCGGAAAATAGCGCCTTTTTTATGATCCAGAAAGTGCTCAATGTCGGTTTTGCGGGTTGAATTTCCTGCGTTGTGGCGCGCCCGTTCATTATTGTGGATGATGGCGCGGCGCGAGATTGCGGCGCGCAATGCCGGCACTGCGGCGGGCATTCTTTGGGCGTACGTCCAGCCACTGCTGACTGTCGCGGCGTATTTCCTCGTTTTCGATATCGTTTTTGCGATGCGCTTGAGTGCCGGGGCGCCCACGCCACGTGTGGGGGCGTATTTGATTGTAGGCGCACTGCCATGGATGAGTTTTTGCGATGCGGTGATGCGAGGCACGACGAGCCTGGTCGATTCCGGAGGGGTTTTGCAGAAAAATCCACTGCCGCCGGCGCTTTTTCCTGCGCGAGCCGTGCTGGCGAGCATGGTTATCCATTCGCCGCTGATCGTACTGCTGGCATTGCTCTACGTGCCATTGCATCATTTTTCGCCGGCATTGCTTGCATTGCCGTTGCTGCTTGTGATGCAGTTCGCGCTCTGTTTTGTGTTGGCTTATATGCTGGCCATCTTGACGGCGGCGTTGCGCGATACGTCGCAGGTGGTGGCTTTTCTACTGTCGGTGGGGATTTTTCTGTCACCGGTGTTATTTCAGGTCACGATGTTTCCCGAGCCATGGCGCTGGGTATTGTGGCTCAATCCGATGAGTGCGCTCGTGATGGGCTATCAATCGGTATTGCTTGCCGGCGCTTGGCCGGGCGCGGAAATATGGGGAATCAGTGCGCTCTGGCTCGGCGCGGCGCTGCTTATGCTTGACCGTCTGGCGGTGCGCAGTCGCGAACAACTGGTTGATTGGCTGTGAGCAGGGCCGATGTGGCGTTGCGCGCCGAAAATCTGAGCAAGGGCTACAAGTTGTACGACTCGCCGCGCACACGGTTGAAGGCGCTGCTGACGGGGCGCAGTTTGCACCGCGATCATTGGGCCTTGGCAGGGGTTTCGTTCACCCTCGCGCGTGGACAGTGCATGGGGTTGGTGGGCGACAATGGCGCGGGTAAGAGTACTTTGCTCAAGCTTGCTGCCGGAACCTTGCGGCCGACGACAGGCCGGATTGCGCACCGCGGGCGGGTAACCGCGATTCTGGAACTGGGGGCCGGTTTCCATCCTGAGTTCAGTGGCCGTGACAACCTGTATTTCGGCGGTGCGCTGATCGGAATTCCTGAGCGGAAGATGACCGAGTTGGAAGAAAGTATCATCGCTTTCGCCGAACTGGAGGAGGCGATCGATCGCCCGGTCAAGACCTATTCTTCCGGTATGGTCGTGCGGTTGGCTTTCGCGTTGGTGACGGCGGTCGAGCCGGAGGTGCTGATCATCGACGAGGCATTGGCGGTAGGCGATCAGCATTTCCAGAAAAAGTGCGTGGAACGTATTACCGCTTTTCGCCACAGCGGGTGCACGATTTTATTCTGTTCGCACAGTTTGTATCACATTCGCCAGTTATGCGACGTGACGCTGTGGTTGGACGGTGGTCGGCCGAAAGGCTTCGGGCCGACGGAGCAGGTGTTGACTTCTTACGAGGCACATGTGCGAGCGCTGGACGATGCTTCCGTCAGCGCACCGCGGCCTGTCCTGTCTGCACCTCTTCCCCTGGAGCGCCGGGCAGGCATCGTCGATGTTTCGGTGGCGGGATTGGAGTCCACGCCGGCCGCCGGACAGCTTCCCTTGCTGGAAAGCCGCGATCTTGTGGTGACGATGATGGCTTACGTGCAAGATGAGGAACAACCCTGCATGGGAATGATGCTGGAGCAGGTCAATGGGGTGGGAGTCACATCGGTCGGGACGCACGTCGATGGTGTTTCACCGGTGCGCATGGAGGATGGGCGCTGGCGCGCGACAGTGGTATTTCCGGATTTGCCGCTAAGTAGCGGAGATTATGTGGTGAGTGTCTATTTGTTCGATTCCTCCGGAATTGTTGTTTACGATGAATGGTATGAATGTGTGCATTTCAAGTTCATATCGCCAATTCCTGCGCCGGGATTGGTGCATTTACCGCACCGATGGTCATGAAAGGCGGATTGCGGCGGCTGCGCGTCGAGGGGCGGGATCTCGTCGAATTGTTTCTCGTGCCGGGATTGGCTGCGGTGTTGCCGTGGCGTTGGTGTTTCGCGCTGTATAAAAAACTTGCCAGTTGGCGTTTCCTGTATGGCACTGCCTGCGAACAGGCGCTGGCCGAAGCGCGGGTACGCGGTTGGGCGAAAGCGGATAGTGCCGGGAACGGTGGTATCACGGGGGAGGAGGCCTTTTTGCGCACTCGGCGTCTGGTGACGCTGGTGGACCATGCGGACCTGTTCCTGGCGCGTTTCCGGTCGGATGCATGGATGAAGCGTCATTTGAGCGTGGAGGGCGTGTGGCCGGAAGTAGGTACGGGCGTGCTGCTATATACGTTTCACTGGGGAGCGGGGATGTGGGGGTTGCGCCATGCGGCAGCGCAGGGGTTGACGCCGAATGCGTTGGCAATCAAACCGAAGCAGGAGCAATTTGCAGGAAGACGGGTTGCGTGGCTCTATGCGCGCAAGCGCAACGTAATGGCGGCGCGGCCGCTGCGGCGCCCTGTGCTGGATGTGGCGGCTGATTTACGTTTGGCGCTGAGAGCCTTGCGCGCGGGGGAGCCGGTGATAGTTGCGGCGGATGTGCCGGCCGATCAGGTTGAGGCTAGCGAACAGATCTTGTTTTTAGGGATGCCGGCACATGTGCCGCGGGCTTTTTTCCGTCTAGCGGTGGAGCGGCGCATTCCGGCTGTGGTGTATCTGACAGGCATTCGCATGACGGATGGCGAGCGTTTTTTGCGCATCCGGACGCTGGGCGTGCGCGACAGCGTCGAAGAGCTGATTGCGGCAGTTTTTGCGGAATTGGAGCAGGCAGTGCGGGAAGAACCGGCCGCTTGGCATTTCTGGGGGGTTGCCGAGCGCTTTTTCGCTAGCGATCCGTCAGTGTCAGCGCAACAGCCAGCTCTTGAGGTGTGACTGCCAGCGTAGTGGGATGCGGCGCACGATACCCTGCAATGGGGGCGCACCGCGCAGGTGAACGAGTTGGTGCAGTATATGCTGTTTGATTCTGTTGCGCGCGGCGGCAATGCCCGTCAGGCGCATGCGGCGATGCTGGGCAAGAAAGGCCGTGCTAAGGGTGGGGGCGTTTATCGTAAATGCGATGTTCGACAGGTAGTCGCTATGGTAAGAAAGCTCCGGCATTGGTTCGGAAACGGGGGCTGAGCGGGGGACGGAGTGCGGCGGTTGCGGGGCTTGTCCGGTAATGAAGTGTGTCCGCCGTATCGTGGTGAAGAATTCGATCCATTCGGTGTGAGGGATCTGCCATGGGCGGACCCAGCTCCAGGCGCGTTCTGCGAGCCGTTCCCGGCAGGCGCCGAGATCGGTGACGGCGACCGGTAATCCATGCAGCAAGCAGGCGCTCAGGGTGTAGCTGTAGGTCTCGGGCCACTGCGCCGGAAACCAGACAAGATCCGGTTTGAGCCAGTCGAGCAGCTCGGGAAGATCTTTCTCTTCGTAGGGGCCATGTACTGTCAAGCATGCGCGGGGCTGAGTACGTAGTTTGCGGTAAGCGTAGCCCAGCAGATGAAATTCGATCGGATGTTTGCCGCGTGCTGCCTCGATGGCGGCGGCTTCGAGCAGATCGGCTCCCTTGATCGGGCTGAGCGCGCCGATGACGGCAATGCGCAATGGTTGGCTATCATCGAGGCGGCGCGGCATGGGGGTGGGCAGCGCGCTGATCGCGTCGATATCGGTGTGCGGCAATGGAATGACTTTGGCCAGGGGGGCGAGTGCCGCGATGCGTTGCGCGGTATCACGGCTTGGGGCGAAAACGTAGCGGGCGCGGCTGAGCCAGTTGCGCCAGTTCGAACGCCAGGTTTCGATGCTGGAGCCATCCGGGGCGGGGGTGCGGCGCAGGCAGTTGTGGCATTGTTGAGGGCCGGACTCGCCGCAATAACGGTTGTTGTGGTCGGTGAGCGAGATTTGCGGGCAAAGCGTGTAGAAATCGTGAGCGGTGAAATCGAAAGCGAGGCCGAGGCGGTTGGGGATGTCACGCACCAGCGGGGAATGGCCGAGCAGGTGGTGATAGTGGACGTGTGCGATGCCGACGCCACGCAGAGCGTCGAGCAGACTATCGAACTCCTCGGGTAGACGAAAGGCGAGTTGAAAAGCTTCGCCGGGGCCGATGAGTTCTAGTAGCGTATCGCCGTTCGTGCCTGGGCGCAGGGTGAAGAAGCTTGCATGTCCGTTCAGATGGGCTGCGAGTTCTGTGACGTGGCGTTCGGTACCGCCGCCAAGACCGTGCAGCACGGCCAGAATGACGGGACGATGCGCGGCCCGGACTCGGGCAAGGTCGACTGCCAGGCGCGCTTCGCGCGCGGGGTCGCGGGCGATGTGAGCATGAACAATGGCATCGTATTCGGGATGCAGCCGTAATAGCATCTGTCCGGCTTCACGCTCTCTGGGGCTTTTGCTGTCGCCGAAGCTGACTCCGCCTGCGTGCCGAACAAAGGTGTCGAGCGCGAACAGGTTGCGCCAGCCGATTTTGTGTGCGCGCATGCAGAAATCGTTTTCCTCGCCATAGCCTTTGCCGAAATGTTCGACATCGAACAAGCCGATGGCGTCCAGGCAGTCGCGCCGGATGTACATGCAGAAGCCGACGGCAGTGGGAATGTCTTCAACCTGACCGGCATTGGTGGTTGCAAACAGAGCGTCCAATGCGGCTGTGTTGTAGCCGGGCGGTAGTTCATTGTCGGCGCAGAAGCGCGGATAGCTGCAGATGGTGGCGTTGTTCGAGAAGGGAGTGACGCTGGCCACGCGGCGGTCGGACCAGGCTGCGCGGCGCAGACGATCCAGCCAGTCGTTGGCGACTTCGGCATCGCTGTTGAGCAGGACGACGTCGCGGTCGGCGGCAAGCCGCATGCCGCGATTGACGGTGGCGACGAAGCCGAGGTTGCGTTCGTTTTCGAGCAGCAGCAGACGTTCGTCGCCGTCTTGGAGTTGGCGTAGGTAGTCGGTGACTTCCTGTTCCGGACTGGCGTCGTTGATGACGACCAGACGGAATGGTGTGCGGTTGACGGCGGCGAGTGCGGCCTCGATGCAGAGGCGAGTGTCATCGAGTCCGCGGTAAACCGGGACGATGACGTCTACAGGGCGGTCGGGGGGCTGTACTGCCTGGGTATCCGATGGTTGTGTGGCGCGTTGCCGGCCGCTGAACAGACGATCTATGGACATTTTGATCCGGACCAGAGGACGGGTGGCGCGGAAGACCGTGGAATTCTCTATGCCACGCAGATAGGCCGCAAGGCCATCCCGCTCGGCTGTGACATGGGTCTTTTCGCGTTGCAGGTTGCGATATTGGGCCGAAAGAGCGTGAAGTGTCTCGGCTTGGCGTTCATTGGCTGCAAGTTGACGTTCGAGGTCCAGACGCTGTCGATCGGCTTCAATGCGAGCTTGGTCGAGGGTGTGTTGCAGGGTTTGCTCAAGATCGTGGATTTGTGCTTGCACCGAATGAAGTTGCACCTGCGCTGAATAAAGTTGCGCGCTGCGTTCGTCGAGTTTGTGAGCGTAATCGCCGACCGCATGGGAGAGAGCGAGATAATCCGCCGACATGGGCCAACCCAGTTCCGCTTCGAATGTGCCGCCGGCACAGGCGGATAAGGCATGCTCCGGTATGGGAAGCTCGATGCGCGGGTCGTCGCCATAAAGGAGCAGTACGGCAGCCTGAGTCGTATACCACGCTTGGCCGAAAGCGATGTCACAGTGCTCGGCGGCGTCGAATGCTTCCAGTGCGCCTGGACCGGCTTCCCAGCTCCAGAGGGTCTCGCCGACGCTGTTCTTTAGCCGTAGCCGGTATAGATGGAGGAATCCGGACCGGTCCGCAGGGTCGAGGCGCAAGCGTGTTGGTGTGGTGGCGGGCAAGGCGAAAGACAGTATTTGTCGTGTTTGCCCGATGATGCCGGTGGCGGTGAGTTTGTCGTGCTCCGTGTATCCGTGTTCGCCGCCGAGGTAAAGGCGGGCGCTGAAACGGGCTTCGCCATGTTCGGTGGATAGGGCGGCGGTTTCGTCGGCCGGCTCGTGGGTGATGGATGCCTGGTCGGGGTTGTATTGGGCGACGGCGATGAACTGGTAGGTGAGGGCGTCCGGTGCGCTCAACAGGTGGCGGGCGACGCTCGGCGGCAGCGCGTCGAACGGGAAACGGAATTCGGAAGCGTGCAGGTCGATTGTGACTGTTTCGACGGTATCGGCTTGCCAGCTCGCATCGGCAAGAAAGCGCAGCAGTGAACGGCGTGTGAAGAAGCGCAGATGCGTGTGGTCGAGCAGACCTTCTTCACGGTAGCGGAAGTCGCCGCCGAGTAGTTCGGCGATGAGGCCGCAGTAGGCGGCGTTCGGTACGGAAATCAGTAAGCGACCATTGGGGGCGAGCAGTTGCCGGCAGGCTTCGAGGATACGTTCAGGGTTGCGCAAGTGCTCCAGAACATCGGCGCAAACGATGCAGTCGTAACTGCCCCTGTCAAACAGGGACGCAAGCTCGCAGGTGTCTAGGTCGTCGACCTCGATGCGGCGATAATAGGAAGCTGCCTGAGCGGCCTCTTCCCGATTGTAGGTGACGCCGTCGATAAGGAACCCGGGGTGCCGTGCCTGCAGGTATTTCCCCAGCGCACCGGTGCCGGTGCCGAGGTCGAGAACGCGCGCGGCGGGAGGGATGTTGCTGGCGATGACCGACAGGGAACTGCGTTGTGCGGGATCGATGCTGCGGGCGTAGATGTGCAGGTCGTTACCGGAAAACGTCATGAATCAGGCTCTTGGGCAAGCACCGATAGTCCTGCTCGGCACTCAAAAAAACGAGAATCTAGCATGATGGGGCATAAGGGTGTGGGGCAGGGGTGTCGTCATGCGATCGTGCGCCGATTTTTACCGTTGTTTTATCCTGGGAGATTCGTTTGAGCGCTAGCCTGGATGAGGGTGGAGAGGGGGCGTCATTTTCGGTCAGCATCGTCGTTTATCGCCCTGACCTTCCCTTGCTGCGGCGAACCTTGGTGACTTTGGGGGAGGCCGCCGTGCGGGCCGGTGTGACGGGCGGTGATCTGTTCGTGATCGACAACACGCCTGCCGGGACGACGGGTTTGGCCGAACTTGCCGAGATGCCGAAGGCTGCGTTCGACGTACATCTCATTCATGGGCAGGGCAACGTGGGCTACGGGCGCGGCCATGATCTGGCGCTGCCTGGATTGACGAGCCATTTTCATCTCGTACTCAATCCGGATGTGGAACTTGCGCCCGAGGCATTGCACGAGGCATTCGATTTTCTGCGGCGCCATCCGGATTGCGTTCTGCTGTCGCCTTCCGCGCATTGGGACGACGGCCGTCCGCAACCCTTGTGCAAACGCTATCCGACGGTGGCGGTTTTGCTGCTGCGCGGCTTCATGCCGGTGTGGGTGCGGCGTCGCTTTGCGGATGTCATCGAACATTATGAAATGCGCGATGTGGGAACAGGGGTGCTATGGGATCCCACCGTTGTTAGTGGCTGTTTCATGCTGTTCAGAACGTCGGTTTTGCTGCGCCTGGGCGGATTCGATCCGCGTTATTTCCTGTATTTCGAGGATTTTGATCTGAGCTTGCGGGCAGCCAGATACGGCCGGCTTGCGTGCGTGCCGGCCGTGCGCATCGTCCACCATGGCGGTGGAGCGGCATCGAAGGGTTGGCGGCATGTGGGCTTGTTCGTGCGCTCAGGCGTGCGTTTTTTTTCTGTCCATGGCTGGAAATGGTGGTAGACGCATGGAATTGATTACGGGCGCGACGGGTTTCATCGGCTCGCGCTTATTGACGTCGTTGCGGGCTTCCGGCCGCGAGGTGCGAGCGTTCGCCCGGCGGCCGGTACTCGGCGTGGAAACCGTCGTGGGGGACATTTGTGATGCCGCGGCGGCGGCGCGTGCCTGTACAGGGGTGACCACGGTTTATCACTGTGCCGGTTTTGCCCATGCGATGCGGATGAAGCAGGATGCGATGGCGGCGCTCAACCGTGCAGGGAATCTCGACGCGGTAAAAGTGGTTGGCGAAGCGGCGGCCAGGGCCGGCGTGACTGCATTCGTGGCGTTGTCGAGCGTGAAGGCCATGGGGCCGGGAGGCGATGCCTGTATCGACGAAACCTGGTCGGTACCGCCCGATTCGGACTACGGGCGCGCCAAGTGCGAGGCGGAAGTTGCGCTTGCGCGAATTTGTCGCGGTACCGCCATGAGGGCGGTGGCGCTGCGCCCTGCGATGGTCTACGGGGCGGGTGGCCGGGGGAACCTGCCGCGCATGGTCGAGGCGATTCGTCGCGGAGCGTTTCCTCCCCTGCCGGAGACAGGGAACCGCCGCTCGTTCGTGCATGTGGACGATGTGGTCGATGCGCTAAGGTTGGCGGGTGAGCAGGGCGGGCGGCCAGGGGAGTGCGAGGCCTACATTCTTGCGCATGCCGATGCTTATTCGGGGCGTGCCGTGTATGACGCCATCCGGGAGGCGCTTGGCTTGCCGCCGGTTCGGGTGAGGGTTCCACGGCAGGTACTGCGCGGTATGGCGTGGTGTTGTGATTTGGCTACAGCCGTCAGCGGCCTGTCTTTGCCCTTCGGGCACGAAGTCTATGATCGTCTGCTTGGTTCCGCTTGGTACTCGACGGAGAAGATGCAGCGGGAAATGGGGTGGTCCGCGCGGATCGATTTAGCCACGGGGCTGCGTGAAATGTTGTCCGTCAATCAGGCATCGTCGCAGCGATGTTGATCGAGTCGGTCGTTCGCTTTGTCGTCGCGGCACTGTGCTCCGCTGCGGGCATCGCGCTGCTGTTGCGTTCGGGCCTGGCGTGGCGTATTGCCATGGACGAGCCGAATCACCGTTCCTTGCACGTTCACCCGATTCCGCGCATTGGTGGTTGGGGGGTCGTGCCGGCAGCGCTGTTGTGCGGTGTGTGGACGGGGGGTGGGATCTGGCTGAGTGGTGGCGTCCTGGTGCTGGCAGCGGTGTCCTATTTCGACGACCGCTGGGGGGTGCCTTCCGCATTGCGCTTGGTGCTGCACCTTTGCGTTGCCGGGCTTTGTCTGGGAGGTGTGCTGGGTTGGCCGTCGCTCGTCTTGCTGGTGGGGCTGTCGATTGCCGTGGCCTGGGGCATCAACCTGTTCAATTTCATGGATGGTTCCAACGGAATGGCAGGGGGAATGGCGGTAAGCGGGTTTTTGGCTTACGCCTGTTCTGCGGCCTTGTCGGGGGAAAGCGGCCTGGCGTTTGCGTCAGTTGCATTGGCCGGCGCAAGTACGGGTTTTCTATTATTCAATTTTCCGCGTGGCCGTGTTTTCCTCGGCGATGCAGGCTCCATTCCATGCGGCTTCATGGCTGGTGCGCTCGGCATAGCGGGATGGGCGGCGGGTGTCTGGCCTGGCTGGTTCCCTGTTGTGGTCTTTGCCCCGTTCATTGCTGATGCATCGGTAACGTTGGGGCGCCGGATCTGGCGTCGGGAACGTTTTTGGGAGGCGCACCGCGATCACTATTATCAGCGTTTGGTGCGTAGTGGTTTTGGGCATGTGCGGACCGCGATGGTCTATTATTCTGTCATGATTTTATGCGCTGGCGGGGCTTTATTGGCTGTGAATGAGAGGGGGGCGTCGAGAGCGGTTACAATCGCAAGCTGCTTTGCGGCGATTTTCGCGCTAGGCTTGTGGATCGATTGCCGCTGGCGAACTCATAATGCGCGCACTGGGGTGAAGATTTAGCGTGGGCCATGGGTTTGGCATGCGAGCGATGGTGTTGGGAAAATGACCGTCAAGTACGACCGGCCAAGACTGATGAAAATAAACGGGGTGCGGAGATGAAAAAAACGGAGCTTCCGACCCGTCCGAACGCGCGCTCTTCTGGTTGTGGCGCATACATTGCGGATTCTTGATGATAGCGATCAATCGTTCTGCCCTGGTATTCGTTTTCGATCTCGTATGCGCCCTCGTCGCCTGGATGGGTGGATTCCTGCTCCGCTTCAATTTCACTTGGCAACCGGAATATTCCGCAACGTTTTGGGCTGGCGCGCTTTGGCTGCTGCCGTTTCATGCTCTGTTGTGCCGTTGGGCTGGTCTGTACCGTGGCCTGTGGGTGTTTGCCAGTCTGCCCGATCTGAAACGGCTGCTTCGTGCGATAGGTGGCTCGGTACTCGCGCTTGCCGTGTTCGTGGTCATGTTCCACCCCGAACCGGCGGTGCCGCGGTCTGTGTTCGCGCTCTATCCGATGTCCCTCATCATGCTCATGGGTGGCGGACGAGTGATATACCGGTTATGGAAAGAAGGCCATTTGCATGGCAGTCAGGTAGATACGGGGCGGCCGGTCGTTGTCGTCGGCGCGGGGCGGACGGCGGCGATGCTGGTCAGGGAATTGAGCCAGAGCAACGCCTGGCGAGTGGTTGCCCTGCTCGATGATGATCGTGGCAAGTGGGGACGGGATATCGGTGGATGCCGTGTGCTCGGGCCAATAAGTGCCTTGGCTGAAGTGGCAAGAAATTACCATGCCAAGCATGCGATTCTCGCTATTCCCTCCGCATCCGAGGAGGCGCGCCGGGTGGCGACGCAGCTTGCAATGCAGGCGGGGGTCGAAGCGCTGACGGTGCCGCGGGTGGAAGACGTGATGGCGGGATTGGTTACGGTCTCCCATGTCCGCCGTGTGGAAATCGATGATCTGCTCGGGCGCGACCCGGTCTGGATCGATACGCCGCATGTACAGGCGCTGCTCAAAGACAAAGTGGTGGTTGTGACCGGAGCGGGGGGGTCGATCGGCTCCGAACTGTGCCAGCAATTGGCGCGCTTTCAGCCGGCGAAGCTGGTTTTGCTGGAGCAAAGCGAGTACGCGCTGTATTCGATCGAACAGTGGTGCCGGCAGCACCGTCCGGGTTTGCCTGTCGTGCCGATTCTGGGCGACGTGAAAGACCGCGAACGTTTGCGCGAAATATTCCGTCAGCATGGTCCTCACATCGTGTTCCACGCTGCCGCGTACAAGCATGTGCCGATGCTGGAAGTCGACAACGCGTGGCAGGCGGTGCGGAACAACGTACTGGGCACCTACATTCTCAGCAGCGTGGCGTGCGAGTTCGAAATCGAGCGCTTCATTCTGATTTCGACCGACAAGGCGGTAAATCCGACCAATGTCATGGGGGCGACCAAGCGCCTTGCGGAAATGATCTGCCAGGCCATGCACGGCGGCACGAACCGGACGCAGTTTGAAATGGTGCGTTTCGGCAATGTGTTGGGCAGCACTGGCAGCGTCATCCCGCTCTTCCAGGAGCAGATCGCTCGTGGCGGTCCGGTAACGGTCACGCACCCGGAAATTACCCGCTATTTCATGTCTGTCGACGAGGCGGTGCAATTGGTGCTGCAGGCGGCGACGATGGGCGAAGGCGGGGAGATTTTCGTCATGGAGATGGGCGAGCCCGTCCGCATCGTCGATCTGGCGCGCAACATGATCCGGTTGTCGGGCTATACCGAAGACGATATACGGATCGAATACACCGGCCTGCGTCCTGGCGAGAAACTGTACGAAGAACTGCTGGCCGATGAAGAACATACGCGGAAGACGCCACATCCCAAGTTGCGGGTGGCAAAAGCGCGCAAGGTGCCGTCGAATTTCCTCGAAACGGTCTTGCCTTGGCTGGTGCAGTCCCGTCTTCTGTCCGACGATGAAGTAAAAACCGCGTTGGCGCAATGGATCGAGGAATACCAGCCGCTGCTGCGCCGCCCGTTGCTGACGGTCGTCGATGGTGGCGCAGCAAAGCGGGCCTGAGCGCCTGGAAGCATCCAGAAGGCTTTGAAGTAAATGGCGATTTACGCCGTCGGCGATATTCAAGGCTGCCAGTCGGCGCTGCTTCGCATTCTCGATCTGTGCGCGTTCGATCCCGCTGTCGACCGGTTGTGGGTGGTTGGCGACATTGTCAATCGCGGTCCGGAGTCCTTGCAGGCGCTGCGTTTTCTGCGTGATTTGGGAAATGCCGCGACGGTCGTGCTCGGCAATCACGATCTTTACCTGTTGATGTTGGCTGCGGGGGCCGTGCGGCAGGGTAAAGACGACACGTTGTCGCAGATACTGGCTGCGCCCGATCGGGAGGAGCTTCTCGATTGGTTGGCGCGGAGGCCATTGATGCATGTCGAGGGCGATTACGCCTTGCTCCACGCTGGCTTGCTGCCCGCATGGCCTGTTACGCAGGCGGCGGCATTGGCTGGCGAGGTGAGTGCCGCGTTGACGGGACCGGATGCGAACGTTTTTTTGTGTCACTTGGCCGGCAATCGCCCGGAACGCTGGTCGGACGAGCTTTCCGGCTGGGATCGCCTGCGGGTGATCGTCAACGCATTGACTCGCCTGCGTTTTTGCTCTCTGGACGGGCGTATGGCTCTGCGCGCCAAGGGACCGCCGGATCAGGCGCCACCGGACACAGTGCCCTGGTTCCGCGTGCCGGGACGTTTATCGCATACGCACACGATCGTTTGCGGGCATTGGTCGGCATTGGGGTTTTATCGTGGCGATGGTGTGATCGCTCTCGATTCAGGTTGTGTCTGGGGAGGGGTTTTGACTGCTCTACGCCTCGACGATGGCGAGGTGTTTCAGGCGCGGGCTTGAACTCGGCATGCAGGCAGTGTCGCGGGAAGAGTGGATAAAGATATGTCAGGGAAAAAAAGGAGAAAAAAATGGATGATTGCGTGTTCTGCCGCATCGTGCGGGGCGAATTGCCAGCGTCGAAGGTGTACGAAGACGATCTGACCCTGGTGATCATGGATATCCAGTCGGTCAATCCAGGGCACATGCTGGTGATCGTGAAGCCGCACCGGGAGAATATCTATGCGCTTGATGCCGATCTTGCCGGGGCGGTGTTCCGTACTGCCACGCGCATGGCGAAAGCGGCCAAGGCAGCGTTCGGCTGCGAAGGCGTGACACTGTTCCAGGCCAACGAAAAGGCAGGCGCGCAGACGGTGTTCCACTTTCACATCCATGTCTTGCCGCGTTGGGAAGGCGATGGCATGGATCTCGCGTGGCCAGTGAAAAATCCTCCGCGTGAAGCCTTGGAGGACATGGCTGCGCGGCTGCGCATGGCTTTATCTGCTTAGACGCTTTCCGTCCGGTCCGGCGTGGGTGTGGATGATGCGCCTATAATGCGCCATCGTGTGTGTGCTGTCTGTCATGTCCATTTTTGTCTGCGGTTCGGTCGCTTATGACTCGATCATGGTTTTTCGTGATCGGTTCAGAAACCATATCCTGCCCGAGCAAATCCATATCCTGAATGTGTCCTTCCTCGTGCCCGACATGCGGCGCGAGTTTGGCGGGTGTGCCGGCAACATCGCCTATAGTCTCTGCTTGCTCGGCGCCGATCCGCTGATTGTCGCCACAGTTGGCGACGATGCTGGCGACTACCGTGCCCGGCTGGACAAGCTTGGCTTGCGCCAGGATTTCGTTCTCCATGTGCCCGGCACATATACAGCTCAGGCCTTCATTACCACGGATCTGGACGACAACCAGATCACCGCATTCCATCCCGGTGCGATGATGCATTCGCATCTGAATCGCGTTGGGCGAGCGGCTGGTGCTGCTGGGGTGAACTTCGGCATCATCGCGCCTGACGGTCGGGATGGCATGCTCACGCACGTCGAAGAATTTGCCGCAGCCGGTGTTCCTTTTGTTTTCGATCCGGGGCAGGCACTGCCGCTTTTCTCCGGCGACGAATTACTGCATTGCCTGAAGCAGGCTCATTGCTGCACGGTTAACGATTACGAGGCACGCCTCATGAGCGAAAAAACCGGCTGTTCGCTCGAACAACTTGCTGCCACCACCGAAAGCGGAACACTGGTTGTAACACTCGGCGCCCAGGGGGCGCATATTCTCCGCGCGGATACACTGCTGGAAATTCCTGCGGTGCCGGCTGAAAGCACAGTCGATCCGACCGGTTGCGGTGATGCTTATCGTGCGGGACTTCTTTACGGTCTGGCCAGCGGTTGGGACTGGATGCGCAGTGGCCGGCTTGCCGCTGTCATGGGATCGATTAAAATTGCCCATCGGGGCGGGCAAAATCACTGCCCTTCGCGGGACGATATCGCCGCGCGCTATCGCTCGACTTTTGGGGAAATGCCATGGTGAAGAATCCATTCAAGGCTCGCGCCGCGTTGAGCGCGGTGTTTGCAGCGTTCGTCCTGTTTGGTTGTGCCGCGGGGCAGGGGGGTGGAACTTACTCCCGCGACGAGGCCAAGCGGGCCATGATAGTGCAGTTCGCCACCGTGGAGTCGGTGCGGCCGGTACAGATCGAAGGCACCAAAACGCCGATCGGTACGTTATCCGGTGCGGCGATCGGCGGCGTTGCCGGTAGTTCGATCGGTGGTCACCGCGAGTCGGCGATCGGCGCGGTGGTCGGTGTGGTCGTCGGCGGCCTTGCCGGATCGGCGATCGAGGAAGGGGTGACGCGTAAACCGGGCCTCGAAATCACGGTACGGCTCGATAATGAGCAATATATGGCCGTGATACAGGAAGATGAAGGCGAGCGTTTTACCGTTGGCGAACGTGTACGTGTCTTGCGCGATGCGGGTGTGACGCGAATCGCGAGGTAGCCGGAAGAGCCGTCTTGTTTTGTGCAGGGACAGCTTGGTTTGCTTCAAGCGCGTTTGCGCGTGAATGGGCTCTTCGGGCACGGCGCTTCACGTGGATGCGTATCTGAGACTGTGTCGCCCGGGCGATAGGTGTGTGAACGGGCTGTTATCTGGCTATCGATCGCTTTTTTCGTAGTGGTATTACGATGATGGGCTGTGTCCGTCACCGGCAAAGTACGGTCAGGGCAGACCATTTTTCCCTGTTGTACCGCCTCGCCTTGTGCGAGAGGTTACTGCATTGCCTGTCGAAAAGGTCAAGGCAGGTAGCCAACCCCATATGGGGTTGAAAGGTTTTCATGAAATCGATATTTCAGTTGTTCTGAGAGACACCTGGTAAATGGAGCCTATTCGAGCTTCTTCTGCCCGTGTCTACGCCGTCGTCGTCTGTTTCAACCCGAGTCAGGAAGATTTGGGTAGCTTGGTCGCCGCGCTTGTGCCGCAGGTCGAGTATGTGCTGTTGGTCGATAATGGTTCGAACGACACGACTCACGCATGGTTGAAGGCACTGTGTGGTCCACGTACCGGGCTTATTTCGAATGGCGCGAACCTTGGGGTTGCCGCGGCGCAAAACGTCGGGATCAGGCGGGCGTTGGCGGATGGCGCAAGTCATGTCGCACTGTACGACCACGACAGCTTGCCGGCGCCGGACATGATAGAAGTGCAGCTTGCCGTCGAAGAAAAAATACTACGGGAAGACAATCATGCCGGACAAGGGATGCCGGTCAGAATTGCGGGTTTGGGGCCCTCTTGCGTCGATGTGAAAACAGGGAATCAGTTGCCTTTCATGCGTTTGGCGGGGTGCCGGATTTTTCGCCAGATGCCGGCTCCGGATGTCTCTCACGTTTATGCCGATTATCTTATCAGCTCCGGTATTTTGCTTCCGGCAAAGGCCTTGGAAGAAATCGGCTTGATGGACGAGAGTTTGTTCATCGACTACGTTGACATTGAATGGGGTTGGAGAGCAAGAGCGAAGGGTTATACCTGTGTTGGTATCCCTCTTGCGCGTATGGCGCATCGAATTGGCGAAAGTTCGGTAAAAGTGCCTTTTTTGAATCGATATCTGAACATTCATTCGTCAAGAAGGCATTATTTCTTCTACCGCAATGCGATATGGCTCTATCGACGCGGCTATGTGCCGTTCTGTTGGAAGGTGCGGGACGCATTGCGCATATTGGTCAGGACGCCATTTTATTTTTATAAAGCTGCGGACAAGGCGGAAGAACTGAAGTGCATTCTGGGCGGTATTTTTTCTGGATTGAATTTGACGGTTGAATCAAGGCCGAAGGCCATCAGTCCATACGCCGATTGATTGTCGAAAAGGGGGGGGCTGAGCCGGTTTTCGAGCGACCCAGGGGTAGCCATGATCCGCCATCCCAATACTTCGACAATGCAATCTTGGTTCCTGTGCGTGCGTGACGGCACGTGCTAGCCGAACAGCACCAACGCCCAGATCGCGGCGAGGTTCAACAATGAGACCAGTACGGCTGCGCTGCCGATGTCCTTGGCACGTTTTGCCAGGGGGTGACGTTCCAGCGATATCCGGTCGACCACGGCTTCGATGGCGGAATTCATCAGTTCCACGATCAGCACGAGCATGACGCTGCCGATGAGCAAGGCTTTGCCGCTTCCGTCGGCAGGGGTGAAGCAGGCCAGCGGAATCAGGATTGCGGCGAGCAGGCATTCCTGGCGAAAGGCGCTTTCGTGGCGGAATGCGGCACCCAGGCCGTCAAGCGAGTAGTGGAATGCGTTCCAGATACGCCGCAGCCCCTTTTTCCCTTTATCCGGATGTGTGGGTGGCGGAGTGATATCGAGGGGCATTTTTTTGTGTGAGGCGGGTGTTGGCTGGGTGCGGTATATCACCCGGTTTCATGGATAGAAAACGTAGATGCGATAACTGGTCGGTGTCAGATCGGGCGCATCGAAAGCAAGGCGGACGGCGGTGTCGCCGCGGGGCGGGAAGCCGACCGCCAGTTTCTCCGGCGCAACCCAGTCTTGCGGATCCAGCACGCGGCGGGCAATGGGCGTGTCGCTCGTGTCGGTCAGCGTGAGTTCCAGATGCGGCCAGGTTTGCGGATAGCCTGCGCGGTTCCTGACCGTGGCGTAGAGCACGTAGCGCCCGGCCTTGCCTGGTTCGGACTGCAGGTCGGAAGTGGGGATGTCGATCAAGCCGGCGTCGCGCGGCAGCGGCAGGGTGCAGCCAACCTGGGCGCACGCGTTTACCAGCAGCGGGCGTAGCCCGGGCAGTTCGCGGGTGATTTCCTGGCGGAACAGGTACAGCGCCTGAATGGCCAGGGTGCAGGTGAGCAGCATGACGGCCAGCCCCCACGCGATGCGCCGGCCACGGCTGGGCGCAGCGCCGTAAGTGGCATCCAGCCGCTCCAGTTCGTCGTCGTCGGGAACGATGACAGGGTCGAATTCCGCTGGCTGTGGCCATGGAGGGAGGCGCGTCGCAGGGGGAAAGGCGCTTCCCGAGGTGGTGTCCGGTGTTTCGGTGGGCGGAGCCTCGTCTCCTCGCGCAGAGGCCGGGAAGCGTGCCGGCGGATCGAGCGAGGGGGTACGGGCGAGTGCGCCATACGGCGATGCATCGTGAGTTGGTTCATCACGGGCGCCACGCGTTGCCGCAGGAGGCCAGTGCCCGTCGGATTGCCGTCGTGAATTGCCGCGCCGTGGCTCGTCCGATAGGTCGAAGTCGAACGATTCAATCGAGCTGTGTTCGCTCGATAACGGTGAAAGCGGTGCTTCTGTGCGACTGCCTGCCGCAGCTAGCTCGTCAGGCGGAGCGGGCGGTGTCTGCTGCGCGGGCTTGGCAAGAGCCTGAGGGTCTTCGAACAGATGTTCCAGGGCATTGAAGGCGCTGAGGCAGTGGCCGCAGCGCACCTCACCGTGCCGTGCGCGAAGCTGTTCGGGGTGGAGCCGGAAGGTCGTCTGGCAGGCCGGGCAGCGGGTCAGCATGGCTGTGCAGGACCCCCGCGAGGGCTCTTGTGGCCTTCGAGCCGCGCCCAGCCGTCCGCGCGGGCGCCTACTCGCAGCGACAGCAGCGGCGCCCAGGCTGCGATGACCTGGTCGACCTGGGTTTCGAGTACACCGGAAAGCGCGACCCGCCCACCGGGGGCGATGCGCGCCGCGATCGACGGTGCCAGCACGCACAGCGGATTGGTGAGGATGTTGGCGACGACGAGGTCGAAGGTGGCGTGGAGTGGTACGGCGGAATGTTGCAGCCGCAGTGTCACGCCGTTGCGCGCTGCGTTGCCGGCGGCGGCCTCGATGGCTTTGTCGTCGATGTCGATGCCGAGCACGTCGTTTGCGCCGAGCCGAGCGGCGGCGATGCCGAGGATGCCCGATCCGCAGCCGTAGTCGAGCACGCTGTACCCCGGTTGCACCATGTCGCACAGCCATTCCAGGCACAGCCGGGTGGTAGGGTGCGAGCCGGTGCCGAAGGCCATGCCGGGATCGAGTTCGATGTTGATCGCGGTGCTATCCGGCGCTTCGTGCCAGGACGGTACGATCCACAGCCGGTCAGTGATACGGATGGGGTCGAACTGGCTTTGTGTGAGTGCCACCCAGTTCTGCTCGGCAACTTCCTCGGTGGTGAAGGACGGTACGGCGGCGAAGCCGGCTGCATGGGCGGCTGCGGCGAGTTGTGCGGGCAGATCGGCGTCGGCGTCGAACAATGCAACGACGCGGCTATGGTCCCACAGGCTGGTGGGCAGATGGCCCGGTTCGCCGAACTGGGGCCGTTCCGCGTCGGTTCCGGCGTCCGCGTCTTCTATGCTGACCGACAGCGCGCCGTTTTCCATCAGCGCGTCGGAAAGCGATTCGGCCCTGTCGGCATCGGCTTGCAGCGTCACCGAGATCCACATTGCGCGCCCCCGTTTTCAGCTTTTCTTGACTTCGTTGCGGGCAGCCAGTTTGTGTTCGAGGTAATGAATGCTGGTGCCGCCTTCGATGAATCGCGCATCCTGCATCAATTCCTGATGCAGCGGTACGTTGGTTTTGATACCGGCCACGGCCATTTCCGACAAAGCTATGCGCATACGGCGGATGGCTTGCTCGCGGCTGTCGCCGTAGGCGATGACCTTGCCGATCATCGAGTCGTAATTCGGTGGCACGGTGTAGCCGTTATACACATGGGAGTCGACGCGCACGCCGGGGCCGCCGGGAGCGTGCCAGTTGGTTATCTGACCGGGTGAGGGAGTGAACTTGAATGGATCCTCGGCGTTGATGCGACATTCGATGGCGTGTCCGCGCAGCAGGACGTCGCGCTGCCCGAACCACAGCTTTTCTCCAGCGGCCACACGAATCTGGGTCTGTACGATGTCGATGCCGGTGATCATTTCCGTCACCGGATGCTCGACCTGAACGCGGGTGTTCATCTCGATGAAATAGAACTCACCGTTTTCGTATAGAAACTCGAAGGTGCCGGCGCCACGATAGCCGATCTTGCGGCAGGCTTCGGCGCAACGCTCGCCCATCTTGGCAATGTGCTTGCGGTCGATGCCGGGTGCGGGCGCTTCCTCGATCACCTTCTGGTGGCGGCGCTGCATCGAGCAATCGCGCTCGCCCAGGTACACAGCGTTGCCGTGCTCGTCGGCCATCACCTGAATTTCCACGTGGCGCGGGTTTTCGAGGAACTTCTCCATGTAGACCGTGGGATTGCCGAACGCCGCGCCCGCTTCGGTGCGGGTGGTGGTGACGGCGTTGAGCAGCGCCGCCTCGGTGTGCACGATGCGCATGCCGCGTCCGCCGCCGCCGCCTGCTGCCTTGATGATGACCGGATAGCCGATGGCGCGGGCGATCTTGACGATCTCCTTCGGATCGTCTTCGGGCAGTGCGCCGTCCGAGCCCGGAACGCAGGGCACGCCGGCGACTTTCATCGCGTCCTTGGCCGACACCTTGTCGCCCATCAGGCGGATGGTGTCCGGGCGCGGGCCGATGAAGACGAAGCCGGATTGTTCGACCCGCTCGGCGAAGTCGGCGTTTTCCGACAGGAAACCGTAGCCGGGGTGGATCGCCTCGGCGTCGGTCACCTCGGCGGCCGAGATGATTGCCGGCACGTTCAGGTAGCTCAGCCCGGACGGCGCCGGGCCGATGCACACCGATTCGTCGGCGAGCTTGACGTACTTGGCTTCGGTGTCGGCCTCGGAATGCACGGCGACGGTCTTGATGTCCAGTTCGCGGCAGGCGCGCAGGATACGAAGCGCGATTTCGCCGCGGTTCGCGATCAGTATTTTTTCGAACATGGCGGGCCGCTTCAGTCGATGACGAACAAGGGCTGGCCGTATTCGACCGGCTGGCCGTTTTCGACCAGGATGGCTTTGATCGTGCCGCTGGCGTCGGACTCGATTTCGTTCATCAGTTTCATCGCCTCGATGATGCACAGCGTGTCACCGGAGGAAACGGATTGGCCGAGTTCGATATACGGTTTCGCGCCGGGTGCGGACGAGCGGTAGAAGGTGCCGACCATCGGCGACTTGACGATGTGGCCGGAGGGCAGCGCGTTGGCGGGAGCGGCTTCGGCAGCCGCCGCCGCGGTGGGAATCGAGATGATCGGCGCCGGGGCTGCCGCGTAGGCGGTCTGGACCTGAGCGGGGTATTTGGCGATACGGACTTTTTCTTCGCCTTCGGTTACTTCCAGTTCGGAAATACCCGATTCCTGAACGAGGTCGATGAGTTTCTTGAGCTTGCGCAAATCCATGCTGTTCTCCGGGCGGGACAGCGCCATCGAGAAGACGCGCCGCCGTGGTTGGACGATCAGTTGCTGTTCGTTTCTCGCAGGCGGGCGAGGACGAATTCGAGTGCGGCCAGGTAACCGTAGGCGCCCAGTCCGCAGATCACGCCGAGGGCGCGGTCGGAAAAATACGAGTGGTGGCGGAAAGGCTCGCGGGCGTGGATGTTGGACAGGTGAACTTCCATATAGGGAATGTCCACCGCCGCCAAGGCGTCGCGCAAGGCCACACTGGTGTGGGTATAACCGGCCGGATTGATGATGATGTAGTCGATGCCTTCGGCCGCGGCGGCCTGTGCGCGGTCGATCAACTGGCCTTCGTGGTTGCTTTGGAAGGATTCGACCAATACGCCGTCGGCGCGAGCGCGGGCTTCCATCGCGTCGTGCACGTCCGCCAGCGACGTTCGCCCGTAAATTTCCGGTTCTCGCGTGCCCAGCAAATTCAAATTCGGGCCGTGCAGCACCAGCACCCGTCCCTGCGGCGGCAATGCAGACTCCGCCTTTTTGCTGCGTTTTGAATGCATCATGGCTGCAAGTTTGCCGCAATTGGCAGCATTTTGTCTAGCGCTGCGTGTTCGGTGACGGGTCGTCTTGCGCGAGAAGTGGGTGGATTTTGCCTTCTAGTTCGGCTGTGTTCAAGCTGCCCAGCTCGGTATGGCGAATTTTGCCGTGGCGATCGACGATGAGGGTAAAGGGCAGCGCCCGGGATGGATTGCCGGTGGCGGCGACAAGGCCGAGAACGTCGTAGGAGGCGATCAGCAGTGGGTAGGGTACGTCGAATTCTTGTGCGAAGGCCTGCACGTTTTCGGCTGAGTCGAGGCTCAGGCCGATGAACTGAACCTGCTCGCCGGCCAAGCGGCGGCTGACGGCCGCGAAGGCGGGGATTTCATCGCGGCAGGGCGGACACCAGGTCGCCCAGAAATTGACGACGACGATTTTCCCTTGCCACTGCGCCAGCGCGTGGGGGGTGCCCGCGCTGTCCGGCAGGGTGAGCGCAAACAGTGCCGCAACGGCTTCCCTGGCCGGGACGGTGGCGATGGGGGCTGCATCCGGCGCCATGCTGCGTCCGGCGAAATGCCCCGCCA
This sequence comes from Azoarcus sp., assembly GCA_031556475.1. Lineage (GTDB taxonomy): Bacteria > Pseudomonadota > Gammaproteobacteria > Burkholderiales > Rhodocyclaceae > Azoarcus. Next base: position 33,776 of record JAVBSY010000002.1, on the reverse strand, counting down.
TGGCCGAGATGACGACGACGACAGCGATCAGGGCGGCCTGTACACCGCGCGTCATGCCGGATCGTCCGGTGGCGCGTCGTCTTGCAGCAGCGCTTCGACCTGGGCCAGCCGGGCGCGCTCCTGGTTGCGGCGGCCGAAGCGTTCGATGCCCGAAGGAAACAGCGACAGCCTCACCGGTACTTCGTCCCAATCGAACACCAACACCGCTTCGGGTGCGGGCGACAGCGCGCGGCGCGGTTCGCGGTGCTCGTAGGAGAAGTTCTGGTTGAGGAAGAAGATTTCCACCTCCTTGGCGCTTTCCGGGTAGGCCTCGATCTCCACTTCCGAGTAGCGTCCGGCGGTGCCGTCCAGCGCGCCGCCGCTCAGGTAGGGGCGAAACGGCGACAGCAGGCGCATCACCTCCACTGCGGCGCGACGCATCTCGCGCAACCGTGCGGGTTGTTCCTCGTCCTGGTAGAGCGCCTGCCAGGCGCGCAGCTCGGCTTCGATCTCGGCATTGGTCGGCAAGGCGTCGCCTTCACCGGCGCCGCACTGGCGGGCGGCCTTGCGTTTGGCGAAGCCGAAGTCGGCAATGCCGTCCTCGGCCATCATGCGCGCGGCCAGGGCGGCGATTTCGCGGCGCAGGCCGCCGGGTCGGGAAGGCGAGGGGCGATTCGGCATCGGGATGTGGAGGCAGGGCTGTGCCCGCAAAAGGCAGGCAGGAGCTGTCGGGTAGAATGCCGGCCATTCTACACGCGCCAGCCGTGGGTGGCTGGCGTGCCGCTGGAGCTTTCATGCACATCCACATCCTCGGTATCTGCGGTACTTTCATGGGCGGCGTCGCGCTGCTCGCCCGCGCTGCCGGCCACACCGTGACCGGTTGCGACGCCAACGTTTATCCGCCGATGAGCACGCAGCTCACGGAGCAAGGGATCGGCCTCGTCGAAGGCTACGACCCGGCACAACTCGGTTCGGGGGCGGATGTGTACGTTGTCGGCAACGCGATTTCACGCGGTAACCCGTTGCTGGAGGCGATCCTGGATCGTGGCCTGCCCTATGTGTCCGGTCCGCAGTGGCTGGCCGAGCACGTGCTGGCCGGGCGTTGGGTGTTGGCGGTGGCGGGCACGCACGGCAAGACGACAACCACTGCGCTGCTTGCCTGGATGTTGGAGGATGCCGGTTTGAATCCCGGTTTTCTCGTCGGCGGGGTGCCGAAGAATTTCGGCGTGTCGGCGCGGCTTACCGCGTCGCCCTTTTTCGTCATCGAGGCGGATGAGTACGACACCGCGTTCTGCGACAAACGCTCCAAATTCGTGCATTACCGCCCGCGCACGGCGATCCTGAACAATCTCGAATTCGATCATGCCGATATCTTTGCCGACCTCGATGCGATCGAAACCCAGTTCCATCACCTCGTCCGTACGATGCCCGCGAGCGGGCGCATCATCGCCAACGCACGTGAGGACAGCCTGCGCCGCGTATTGGCGCGCGGATGTTGGTCGGAACTGGAATGGTTCAACGACGCGGCTGCCTGGTCCGTCGCCGCAGGCGATGACGATACGCAGGCGGTGTTCAGCCACGGCGACAGCGAGGTTGGCCGTGCGGCGCTGCAACTGGCCGGTAGCCACAATCGCGAAAACGCGCTGGCCGCGATTGCCGCCGCGCGGCACGTGGGCGTTGCGCCGGCGCAGGCGGTGGCAAGCCTCGCCCGTTTCGAGGGCATCAAGCGGCGTTTGGAATTACGCGGCGTTGCGCGGGGCGTTGCCGTCTACGACGATTTCGCCCACCACCCGACGGCAATCGCACTGACCGTCGAAGGGCTGCGCCGGCGTGAGCCGGCCGGGCGCATCCTGGCGGTGCTGGAGCCGCGTTCGAACACGATGAAGCTGGGTGTGATGAAGGCGCAACTGCCCGGAAGCCTGGCGTTGGCCGACGAGGTGTATTGCTACGCCTCCAACCTGGGCTGGGATGTCGCCGGTGCGCTTACGCCGATGGGTGGCAAGGCGCACTGCCATGAAGACCTGGATGCGCTGGTGGCCGACGTGGCTTTTGCCGCCCGCGCAGGCGATCATGTACTGGTGATGAGCAACGGCGGCTTCGGCGGCGTGCACCAGAAGCTGCTCGCCGCGCTGGGCGCGGCGAGTTGACGACCATAACCGAAAACCACTGAAACGCACGGGGCCGCATGCGGCCCCGTGTGCTGCCGCGGTCCTTACCGCACCGGCATCGGCTGTGCGACCGGCTCGTTGGCGGGTTGCCGGCTGCTGCCGGGTTGGGTGGAGGCGGGCTGGTTGGCGGATTTATTGTCGATACGGCGCGCTTCGCTGTCGCTGACGTACTCGAACACGCGCACCACCTTGCTCACGCCCTGGCTGGTGCGTGCGATTTCGGCGGCATCATTGGCTTCGGTGCGTGTGACGAGGCCGAGCAGGAAGACTACGTTCGCCTCGGTCACGACCTTGACGTGATTGGCCGCGAAGCGGTTGGAGTCGATGAAGCGGGCCTTGATGTTCGAGGTGATCATGGAGTCGTTGGCACGCGCGCTGAGTGCGGAATTGCCACCGATCGCCACCTCGTTGACGATGCCGCGAACGTTTTCGACCTTGCTGGCGATGGTGCCGATTTCGTTGCGGATGTTTTCGTTCGGCACTTCGCCGGTCAGCAGCACATTGCGGTTGTAGGAGGTGACGTTGACGTGGATGGCGTCGCCGAAGCGTTCCCGCAGGCGGCTGGACGTTTTCCATTCGATGCCTTCGTCCTCGACGTAGGCGCCGTTGGTGCGGCGATCGGAAACGATCACCGCGCCGGCTACCGCGGCGCCGCCTGCCACGACCGGCACGCAGCCTTGCAGCAGGGCGGTGGAGCCGACGGAAAGCAGGCTGAGCAGCAGCAGGCCGAAAAGCGGCGCGCGGCGGCGCGTGGCGTGGTTTTTCATATCGTGAGCTTTGTGGGTGGTCGGATTCATTTCAGTCTTCCCCTCCGAGTAGCAGGCAGTCGATGCCGTCGCACAGGCAATGCAGAACCAATAAGTGTACTTCCTGGATGCGGGCGGTGCGGTCGGACGGCACACAAATATGCACATCGTCCGCAGCGAGCATCTCGCCGATGCGCCCGCCTCCCTTGCCGGTGAGTGCGACGATGCGCATTTCCCGTTCATGCGCGGCTTCGATGGCAGCGACGACATTGGGTGAGCCGCCGCTGGTCGAAATGGCGAGCAGGACGTCGCCGGGCTGGCCGAGCGCGCGCACCTGTTTGGAAAACACCTGGACGAAATCGTAATCGTTGGCGATCGCGGTCAGCGCCGAGGAGTCGGTCGTCAGCGCCACGGCCGCCAGCGGCGGACGTTCCATCTCGAAACGATTGACCAGTTCGGCGGCGAAGTGTTGCGCGTCCGCCGCTGAGCCGCCGTTGCCGCAGGAAAGGATCTTGCCATTGTCGAGCAGGCTGCCGGTCATCGTCTTCACCGCGCGGGCAATCGGCTCCGCCAGCCGTTCGAGCGCGGCGAGCTTGGTCTGGGCGCTGTCCTGGAATTGGCGTGAAATGCGGTCGATCAAATCCATGTGGGAATATGCTGCGTTTCGGCGCGAAAAGTCGGGGTCGAAGTCTAGCATGCAGCGCGGTGGCGGCGGTTTCGTAGAGTGAAACAGGGTGTGCGAGGGTATGCATCAAGCAACGTCGAATGCGGCGCGCAGCCAGACGATGCCGGCGGTGTCGGTTATGTCGGCGTTGTCGAACAGCACGGCATCGAAGCGGCAAGGGCGGGCTGCGTGTCGCCGGCCTTCGCCGTGGAGCCAATGCCGGGCGGCGAGTACGATGCGGCGCTGCTTGCGTACGCCAATGCTGTCGGCCGCGCTGCCGAAACGTTTGTCGTTGCGCAGGCGGACTTCGACGAAGACCACGGTGTCGCCATCGAGGCAGATCAAATCCACCTCGCCGCCGCGGCAACGTGCGTTGCGGGCAAGCGGGCGCAGGCCATGGGCGGCCAGGTGCGCTTCCGCCAGTGCTTCCGCCTGCCGGCCACGGGCTTGCGCCAGGGTATGGCCGGCACCGACAATCGCGGATTGCCGTTCCTCGTTTTTTCTTTTCCAGAGCGTTTTCAGAAACGTTTTCAACATGATCGATTTATCCGTTGCCGGCGATCCGCCGCTGCCGAAAACGCCGGCATTGTATGTGGTGGCCACGCCGCTCGGTAATCTGCGCGATATCACTTTGCGGGCGCTGGCGGTGCTGCGCGAGGTGGACATGATCGCGGCCGAGGATACGCGCCACAGCCAGCGCCTGCTCGATGCTTATGGAATCCGCACGGTGCTGATGGCGGTACACGAGCACAACGAGGCGGAGGCTGCCGCGAAGCTTGTCGAGTGGCTCGCGGCAGGGCGCCGCATCGCGTTGATCAGCGATGCTGGCACGCCGGCGGTATCCGATCCGGGGGCACGCGCGGTGGCGCGGGTGCGCACCGCCGGCTACCCGGTGGTGCCGGTGCCAGGGCCCTGCGCGGCGGTGGCGGCCCTGTCGGTGGCAGGGTTCGCCACCGGTGGTTTTCGCTTCGTCGGCTTTCTGCCGCCGAAATCCGCCGCCCGCCGTGCGGCCTTGAGTGCATTGCGCGACGAGCAGGCGACGTTGGTGTTCTATGAAGCGCCGCACCGGGTGTGCGAATGTGTGGCCGATCTCGCCGCCGAGCTTGGGGCGGAGCGCGAACTGCTGGTGGCGCGCGAAATGACCAAGCTGTACGAGGAAATCGTCCGCCTGCCTCTGGGCGAGGCGCAAGCGTGGTTTGCCGGTGACGCCGACCGCTCGCGCGGCGAATTCGTCCTTGCTGTGAGCGGCGCGCCGAAAACCGAGGGACTGGATGCGAATGCCGAACGCGTGCTTGCACTGCTGCTCGGCGAGTTGCCGCTGAAGACGGCGGCGCACCTCGCGGCGTCGATTACCGGCATGCCGAAGAATGCGCTTTATACCCGTGCGCTGGCGCTAAAAGAGCGCGACCAGGGCCTATAATCGGCCAAACCAATAAGAGACAATCCATATGCATTCGATCACCCTGATCCGCCCCGACGATTGGCATCTGCATCTGCGCGATGGTGCCGCCCTGGCCACCACGGTGGCGCATGCCGCGCGTTCGTTCGGCCGTGCGCTGGTGATGCCCAATCTGCGCCCGCCGGTGGCGACCGTCGCGCAGGCGCTGGCGTATCGTGGACGCATCATGGCGGCGGTGCCGGCAGGCCGGCGTTTCGAGCCGCTGATGAGTCTTTATCTGACCGACAACACGCCGCCCGACGAGATCGACAATGCGCGCGCCGACCTTCCCGATGGCGCCCGCATTGTCGCGGCCAAGCTGTATCCCGCCGGGGCCACGACCAACTCCGACGCTGGCGTGACTGCCGTCGACAAGATCTATCCGGTGCTGGAACGCATGGAAGCGTGCGGTCTGGTGCTGTGCGTGCATGGTGAAGTGACCGGCGACGAGGTCGACGTGTTCGACCGCGAGCGGGTCTTCATCGAGCGCGTATTGTCGCCGCTGGTGCGCCGTTTCCCGGGGCTGAGAGTGGTGTTCGAGCACATCACGACCGCCGAGGCGGCGCAGTTCGTGCGCGCGGCGGGCAGCAATGTCGCCGCAACGATCACTGCGCATCATCTGCTGCTCAATCGCAATGCCATTTTCGCCGGAGGCGTTCGCCCGCACCGCTATTGCCTGCCGGTGCTCAAGCGCGAGTCGCACCGTGAGGCCTTGGTCGAGGCGGCGACTTCGGGCAATCCGCGTTTTTTCCTCGGCACCGATTCGGCGCCGCACGCACGCGGCGCCAAAGAGGCGGCTTGTGGTTGTGCGGGTTGTTACACGGCGGATGTCGGTATCGAACTCTACGCGGAGGTCTTTGATGCCGCCGGTGTCCTGGATCGCCTGGAGGCCTTCGCCAGTCTCAACGGTCCCGCTTTCTATGGGCTGGCGCCGAATGCCGATACCATTACCCTGCGGCGTGAAACGTGGGCCGTGCCCGAATCCTACGATTACCTCGATGGCGACCCGCTGGTGCCGCTGCGGGCCGGAGAGACGGTGGCGTGGAAAGTGAGTACATGAGCTGGCGCGCGCAGCCGGAGTGTAGGGCAAGGATGAAGCGCGCGCCGGCGAACGCCGGATCCAAGTCACGAAGGAGCCTGTCATGCCATTTCGCCTGTCGCGTTATCTGATCGCCCTCGGCCTGCTGCCTGTGCTTGCGGCCTGCGAGAACAGCGCGACCGCGTATTCCATGGAAAGCAAGGAGCATGCGCTGATCCTGGTGCGGGAGCAGACGTACTTCTGGGATGACAGCGTGAAACAGGCGATCGTGGCATCGCGCCTGCCGCAATGCCAAAGGCGTGTCGCCATTCATCCAAGCTCGACTCGGATGGCCGATATGGATGTATTCGTTGCCGGCGATCAACTTTGGGCGCTGCACCAAGGGCAGCACTGGTACCTCGCCAGCACGCAACGTTGTCTGGTGCAGGACTGGGACAATCCCAGCGGCCAGCCGCCCGGGGAGTTGGTCGGCAGTTTCCGTTTGAAGGATGGCACGCCGACTTTCGTGCCCGCCGCGCCTGCCGCACCCACCGCTGGGCAGTGACGTCCGCGTATAATCCGCCACGGGAAGTTCGCCAGGCAGTCGCTGCGTGCGCATCGCGTGCGTGGAGGAAAGTCCGGGCCCCGCAGAGCAGGATGCCGGCTAACGGCCGGGCGCTATAAGTCGAAAGGCCCAAGGCGACGGAAAGTGCAACAGAGAGCAGACCGCCGATGGCCGTTTTCCCGCGAGGGAGGCGGATCAGGCAAGGGTGAAACGGTGCGGAGCGTGCTTGTCGCGTTTCCGGCCGGAACCAGGTTCCGGCGGGTAAGAGCCCACCGCGGCGCCGGTAACGGCGTCGGCACGGTAAACCCCATCCGGGGCAAGGCCAAATAGGGGAGCATCGGCGTGGCTCGCGTCGCTCCCGGGTAGGCTGCTAGAGCGGTGCGGTAACGCGCCGCCCAGAGGAATGACTGCCCGGTGTTTCCGGTTTTTGCCGGAAATGCTCGACAGAACCCGGCTTATCGGCGGACTTCCCTTTTCCGCCGCTTCCATTTTTTTTCCTGAATCTGGGTTTGACCCCGCGCACCGCATGCCGGAAGCGCCGCCCGCTGTCGTTCGACAGCGTTTTTCCCACTTTCCCCCACCGCTGCGTCGGAACGTCCCCCCGAATGCGTGCGCGATGCCCGGATGGCGCTATTTACCTTGATTTTTCAGGGGTTAACGAAGGCTTTCCGGTTTGCGCATAAGTCATTGTGCGGCAAAGAAAAATCATGTTGTGCCAGCTTGACCGGCAAGGGATTTTTGCTCTAAAGTGGGGTTTAGTGGATAAAAGTGGGTTGAAGTGTCTGTGAAATTCAGGTTGCGCTTCAGCCAAACCGGTCAGGAGTAACGATGTTCCAGGGTGCCGCCGCGCTCAGTCTCGATGCCAAGGGTCGTCTCGCGATTCCCGCGCGGCACCGCGAGGCATTGGCTGTCGACAGCGGACAACTGGTCATCACCGCTCATCCGCACGGCTGTCTGCTCGTTTATCCCGTGCCCGCCTGGGTGCCGATCCGCGACAAGGTGCTGGCTGCGCCCAGTCTCGATCCCTTGTCCGCCCAGTTGAAGCGGCTGCTCGTCGGTTTTGCGCAGGAAGAAAGCCTGGATGGTGCCGGCAGGGTGCTGGTCGCACCGTCGCTGCGCCAGTTCGCGAAGCTCGAAAAGCAGGTCTGGCTGGTCGGCCAGGGATCGCATTTCGAACTGTGGTCGGATGCCGGATGGCAGAAGCAGCAGGCAGCCATGCTGGCGCTCGCCGACACCGGCTTGCCGCCGGGCTTCGAGAGTCTCGCGCTGTGAGCGCGGAGCGCGAACATGTCAGCGTGCTGGTCGTGGAGGCTGTGCAGGCGCTGGCGATCAAGGCCGATGGGGTTTATGTCGACGGTACTTTCGGCCGTGGCGGACACAGCCGCGAGGTTTTGGCGCGGCTTGGCGCGGCGGGGCGTTTGATCGCGTTCGACCGCGATCCGGCTGCGATTGCCGCCGGCGCTGCCCTGGCCGACGCACGTTTGACCTTGGTGCACACGCCTTTCAGTGCCCTGGACGAGGTGCTCGATGACTTGGGTGTCGAGCGGGTGGATGGGGTGTTGCTGGATCTGGGCGTTTCTTCGCCCCAGCTCGACGATGCGGCGCGAGGCATGAGTTTTCGTTTCGACGCTCCGCTGGACATGCGCATGGATACAAGCCGCGGTCAGACCGCGGCGCAATGGCTGGCGGAAGCGTCCGTCGGTCAAATCGCGGAGGTGCTCAGGGATTATGGGGAAGAACGGTTTGCTCATGCGATTGCAAAGGCGATTGTTGCTGCTCGGGCAGGGGGGGCTGTTGCAACCACTGGACAGCTTGCCGCGATCGTGGAAAAAGCGGTCCGTACGCGCGAGCCGGGGCAGCATCCGGCGACGCGGAGCTTTCAAGCTTTACGGATTTTCATTAACCAAGAACTGGAGGAGCTGAGCCGCGTGTTGCCGTCGTGCGCTGCGCGCTTGCGCAGTGGTGGGCGGTTGGTGGTGATCAGCTTTCATTCGCTGGAAGATCGCATCGTCAAACGTTTCATGCGCGATGAGTCCCGCCCCGTTTCGTTGCCGGCGCGCCTGCCGGTGCGTGCGGCCGATCTGCCGGCGCCGCGGCTGAAGCTGGTGGGACGCACGACGCGCCCGACCGAGGCTGAAGTCGCTGCCAATCCGCGTGCGCGCAGTGCCGTGATGCGGGTGACCGAGCGCAGTGCGGAGGCGGCATGATCCGCGTCGATGCAATCTTCGTCGCACTTGCGGTTGCCAGCGGCCTGGGGGTGGTGGCGGCGCAGCACCAGGCGCGCAAGTTGTTTTCGGAAGTCGAGCGTGAGCAGGCTCGTGCGCACGCGCTCGAGGTGGAGTGGGGGCAGTTGCAGCTTGAACAGAGCACCTGGGCTGCCCACGCGCGGATCGAGAAGCTCGCGCGCGAAAAGCTCGGCATGCGCCCGCCGGTGCCCGCGCAAATAATCGTGGCGGAGCCGCAGCCATGACGACTCAGCGTACCGTTACCTTCAATCACAACCCGTTGCTGCGCCACGAACTGCCGCTGTGGCGGGCACGCTTCGTGCTGCTCGTGCTGCTCGGCTGCTCGATTCTGCTGGTCGGGCGCGCCATGTATCTGCAAGGCGTGAATAACGCCTTCCTGCAGGCCAAGGGCGAGTCGCGCTATGCGCGAATCATCGAAATGCCGGCGACACGAGGGCGAATTACCGACCGCTATGGCGACATGCTGGCGGTGAGTACGCCGGTGCGTTCGGTATGGGCGATTCCTTCCGATGCCAAGCTGGAGCCGTCCGACGTGCGCAAGCTCGCCGGTTTGCTCGGCATGGATGTCACCGAACTCAACAACCGTTTCGCCAGCGGGCATGATTTCACTTACCTGAAGCGGCAACTGTCGCCCGAAGTGGCCGATCGCGTTGCCGACCTGAAACTGTCCGGTATTCATCAGCAGCAGGAATTCCGCCGCTATTACCCCGGTGGTGAGGTGATGGCCCACATGCTCGGTTTTACCGGCGTGGAGGACGTCGGTCAGGAAGGCATCGAACTGGCCTACGAGAAATTCCTTGCCGGTGCGCCCGGTTCGCGCCGCGTCATCAAGGATCGCCGCGGCCAGATCGTGGAGGACGTGGAATCCATCCGTCCGCCGCGTGATGGCGAGGACGTTGCGCTGGCGATGGACAGCAAGATCCAGTATCTGGCCTATTCCGCGCTGCGCGACGGGATGGAGGCGAATAAAGCCAAGGCCGGCGCGGCGGTGGTGATCGACGTGCGCACAGGGGAGATTCTCGCGCTCGCCAATGCGCCGACCTACAACCCGAACAACCGGGCCAACCTGACCGGGGCGCAGTTGCGCAACCGCGTCCTGACCGACAGCTTCGAGCCGGGATCGGTGATGAAGCCGTTCATCGTCAGCCTCGCGCTCGATCGCGGCAAGGTCAAACCGACCACGGTGATCGATACCAGCCCGGGCAGAATGACCATCGGCACGGCGACGATTTCCGACTCCCATCGCAGCGGCGCGCTGACGGTAGCCGAAGTCATCCAGAAATCGTCGAATATTGGCACCGCGAAAATCGGGCTGCAGTTTCCGCCCGAGGAAATGTGGCAGATGTTCCACCAGCTCGGTTTCGGCGCACCCCTCGATCTCGGTTTCCCCGGCGAGGCCAGTGGGCGTTTGCGCCCGGCGAAAACCTGGCGGCCGATCGAGCAGGCGACGATGGCCTACGGACACGGCATTTCCGTCAGTCTGATCCAGATGGCGCGCGCCTATCTGGTTTTTGCCCGCGACGGTGATTTGCTGCCGCTTTCCCTGACTCGTATCGACGGTTTGCCGCCCTCCGCCGGCAAACGCGTGTTTTCGCCACAAACGATCAAGCAGATGCGGGCAATGCTGGAAACCGTCACCGAACCGGGAGGCACTGCAACCAGGGCGCACATCCCCGGCTACCGCGTCGGCGGCAAGACCGGTACCGCGCTCAAGCTCGAAGGCGGCGTGTATACGAAGAAATATGTATCGTCCTTTGTCGGTTTCGCACCCGCGTCCAATCCGCGGCTTATCGTCGCGGTGATGATCGACGAGCCGAGTGCCGGTGCGTATTACGCCGGTGCCGTGGCCGCGCCGGTGTTTGCCCGCATCATGGAAGGCGCGCTGCGCACGCTCGGTGTCGCGCCCGATGCCTTACCGCTGCAAGTCGCACGCGCTCCCGCGGCGGGCGTGCCTTCCACGCCCGCCGTGCCGCGCCGGGAGGATATGTGAGTACCATCGCGCTGGCACTGCTCGACCGGTTGCGTGCGCAGGGCGTCGTGCCCGTAGGCATCAGTGCCGATTCGCGCCGGGTTGGCGCGGGCGAGGTGTTCGCCGCATGGCCGGGGTTTTCCACGGATGGAAGACGCTACATAGGCGCCGCTGTCGAACGCGGTGCCGCCGCCGTGCTGTGGGAAAGCGGCGACGGTTTCGGTGTTCCCGATGGCGGGCAGATCGGGGTGCCGTCCTTGCCGGTACGAGGTCTGCGTGATGTGGCGGGTTACCTCGCCGACGAGATCTACGGCCGTCCCTCGGCTCATCTGTGGCTGGCCGGCGTGACCGGCACCAACGGCAAGACGACCGTCAGCCAGTGGCTGGCATGTGCGCTGAACGAACTCGACGTACGTTGCGGCGTCATCGGTACGCTGGGCAGCGGCTTTCCCGGGAAGCTGACGGATTCGAACAACACCACGCCGGATGCGCTCGATCTGCACCGCATTCTCGCGGGTTTCCTCGCCGACGGCGGTGAAGCGGCGGCGATGGAGGTGTCGTCCATCGGCCTCGATCAAGGGCGTGCCAATGGCGCGCGCTTCGATGTGGCGATATTCACCAATCTGTCGCGTGACCATCTCGACTACCACAGTTCGATGGAAACTTACGCGGCCGCCAAGGCGCGGCTGTTCGACGCCGCGGATGTCGGCGAAGCGGTATTGAACATGGACGACGAGTTCGGCGCGAATCTGGCGCGGCGCCTGGCCGGTGCCGGCATGCCGGTCATCGCCTATACGCAGGGTGCGGCGCCCGCGGTTGCGGGCGCGCGCCTGCTTGTCGCCGAACGTGTGCGTGGCGTGGCTTCCGGGATGCGTTTCGCGTTGCGTTGGGAGGGGCGGGAGCATGACGTACAGGTCAATGTGGTCGCGCCGTTCAACGTTTCCAACCTGCTTGCGGTCATCGGCGCCCTGCTCGCACGCGGCGTGGCGCTGGAAGACGCGCTCGCCGTGCTTCCCAGGCTGACCCCGCCGCCGGGGCGGATGCAGCTTGTCGGCGGTATCGGCGAGCCGCTTGTGGTCATCGACTACGCGCATACGCCGGATGCGCTTGCCAAGGCGCTCGAAGCCGTGCGCGAAACCGCGCATGCGCGCGGCGGCCGGCTGGTGTGCGTGTTCGGCTGCGGTGGTGGGCGTGATGCGGGCAAGCGGCCTTTGATGGGCGAAGCGGCCGGCCGGTCTGCCGACCGTGTCGTGGTTACCAGCGACAACCCGCGCGGTGAAGACCCCGCCGCCATCATCGAGGCGGTTGCCGCCGGGGTGGGCGCAGGGGCCGAGCGCATCGTCGATCGCGCCGAGGCGATTCGCGTCGCCATTGGCGAGGCGGCGGCGGACGATCTCATCGTCATCGCGGGCAAGGGGCACGAGCCTTATCAGGAAATTCAAGGCCGGCGGCTGCCGTTTTCCGATTTGGAGCAGGCGCGTGCAGCGTTGCTCGCGTGGAACCGCAAGGGGCTCACCGCATGATGACTTTGCAGGAAGCCGCGGGCGCGCTTGCCGCGCATGCCGCGCGCACGACGGGTGTGGCCTGCTTCGGCGGCGTCGGTACCGATAGCCGGGCCGCGGCGCCCGGTCAATTGTTCGTCGCGCTGCGCGGCGAGCATTTCGACGGCCATGATTTTGTTGCCCAGGCTGCCGCAGCCGGTGCGGCGGCGGCGCTGGTCGATGCGCGCTGGGCCGACAGCCAGGCGACCACGGCCTTGCCGCTCGTCGTCGTCGACGACACCCGCCTTGCGCTCGGCGCGCTCGCCGCTGCGTGGCGCGCGCGCTTCACGCTGCCGCTGATCGGCATCACCGGCAGCAACGGCAAGACCACCGTGAAGGATATGTGCGCTGCCATTCTGCGTGCACAGGCGTGCCGCGACGGATACAGCGGCGGTACGGACGACGATGGAATACTGGCCACGCGCGGCAACTTCAACAACGACATCGGCCTGCCGCTGACCTTGCTCGAATTGCGCGATGGACACCGTGGCGCGGTGATCGAGATGGGCATGAACCGCCCCGGCGAAATCGCTTATCTGTCCAGGCTCACGCAACCCACGGTGGCCATCGTCAACAACGCCCAGCGCGCCCACTTGCTCGGGCTGGGGTCGCTGGCCGAGGTGGCGCGGGCCAAGGGTGAAATTTACGCGGGGCTGTGTGGTGTTGGGGGCGGTATCGCCGTCGTCAACGCCGACGACGCCCATGCCGGCTATTGGCGCACGCTCAACGCAGGGCGGGCGGTGATGACATTCGGCATCGATCAGGCCGCCGATGTGCGCGGCCGCTGCACGTTGCACGGTCTCGGTTTGCGCCTGGAGCTGGCCGCTCCGCAGGGTAGCGCGGCCATGGCCTTGCAGGTGCCTGGTCTGCATAACGCGCGCAACGCCGTCGGCGCCGCCGCCGCGTGCCTGGCTGCTGGCGTGACGTTCGATGCCGTGGTCGAAGGCCTGTCTGCCTTCACCCTGGCGGATGGCCGCCTGCAGCGGCGGACCGGGCCGGGCGGGTGCCTGATTCTGGACGATACCTACAACGCCAATCCCGATTCCGTGCGCGCCGGCATCGACGTGCTGGCGGCGACACCGGGACGCAAGATCCTCGTGCTCGGCGACATGGGCGAAATCGGCGAGGCCAGCGCCCAACTGCACGACGAGATCGGCGGTTACGCCAAGAGCCGGGGCGTGGATCGGCTCTACGGCCTGGGCGAGATGAGTGCGGTGGCGGTGCGCAACTTCGGCGACGGCGGCTGCCATTTCGATTCACCGGATATTCTCGCGGCCGCACTTGCCGGGCTGCTCGATGCCGATACCGTGGTGTTGGTGAAAGGTTCGCGCTTCATGCGTATGGAGCGCGTGGTGGAACGGCTCGTCGCTTTGCGCGACGAGGCCGGCATGGAAGGAACAGGCGCATAGCATGCTGCTCGAATTCGCTCTCTGGCTTGGCCGGGATGTTCGCGGCTTCAACGTATTCGGCTACATCACGCTGCGTACCGTGCTGGGGGCGCTTACCGCGCTGGCGATCTCGCTTGCCGCCGGGCCTGCGGTGATTCGTTGGCTGGCGGCGAAAAAAATTGGCCAGGCGGTGCGCGACGATGGCCCCAAATCGCATCTGACCAAAGCCGGCACGCCGACGATGGGCGGTGCGCTGATCCTGATTTCCATTGGCGCCACCGTCCTGCTGTGGGGCGACCTGCGCAATGCCTACGTGTGGGTGACGCTGTTCGTCACGCTCGGTTTCGGCGCCGTTGGCTGGGTGGATGACTGGCGCAAGGTGGTTCACCGCGATCCGAAAGGCTTGCCGAGCCGTTGGAAGTATTTGTGGACGTCGTTGATCGCGCTGTCCGCGGCGATCGTGCTTGGCGTTACCGCCGATACGCCGGCCCATACCGAACTGATCGTGCCCTTCTTCAAGGCCGTGGCCTACCCGCTCGGCGTTTTCGGTTTCATCGCGCTGAGTTATTTCGTCATCAACGGCACCAGCCATGCGGTCAACCTCACCGATGGCCTCGACGGACTGGCGATCATGCCCACGGTGATGGTGGCCGGCGCACTGGCGATCTTCGCCTACGTCGCGGGGCATGCCGGTTTTTCCAAGTACCTCGGCGTGCCCTACATCGCCGGCGCCGGCGAACTGGCCGTGTTCTGCGGCGCCATCTGCGGTGCTGGCCTGGGTTTCCTGTGGTTCAACGCCTATCCGGCGGAAGTGTTCATGGGTGACGTCGGTGCGCTGGCGCTGGGCGCGGCGCTGGGCACCGTCGCGGTGATCGTGCGCCAGGAGATCGTGCTGTTCATCATGGGCGGCCTGTTCGTCGCCGAAACCCTGTCGGTGATGCTGCAGGTGCTGTACTTCAAGGCCACGGGCGGCAAGCGCATCTTCCGCATGGCACCGCTGCATCACCATTACGAATTGTCCGGCTGGAAGGAAACGCAGGTCGTGGTCCGGTTCTGGATCATCACCATCATGCTGGTGCTGTTCGGTTTGTCGACGCTGAAGCTGAGGTGAGCGCGAGATGAAAAAGAGCGCGCTGGCCGGCAAACACGTTCTCGTGCTCGGACTCGGTGAATCGGGTCTGGCGATGGCACGCTGGTGCGCGCGCCAGGGCGCACGGCTGCGCGTTGCCGACAGCCGCGCGCAGCCGCCGGGGCTGGACGCGCTGCGCGCTGCCGTGCCGGATGCCGAGATGATCGTGGGCGACAGCGGTAACGCCGTACTCGACGGCATCGATCTGATCGCCGTCAGCCCCGGTCTCGATCCCCGCGCCGGCGTCATTGCCGAAGCACGCCGCCGTGGTTTGACCGTGACCGGAGAGATGAGCCTCTTCGCCGCTGCGTTGGATGAACTCGGCACGCGCGCTGCAACCCGCATCCTCGCCATCACCGGCACCAACGGCAAGACCACGACGACCGCGCTTGCCGCCGCTTTGGCACGTTCCGCCGGCGTGGATGCGGTGGCAGCCGGCAACATCAGCCCATCGGCGCTGGACGTGCTGATGGATCGCCTCGACCGCGGCGACGCGCTGCCTGCGTGCTGGGTACTGGAACTGTCCAGCTTCCAGATCGAAACGCTCGCCGGCTTCGACGCCGAGGCGGCAACCGTGCTAAACGTCAGCGACGATCATCTCGACCGCTACGCCGGTGTGGACGACTACGCCGAGACCAAGGCGAAGCTGTTCCACGGCCGTGGCGCGCAGGTGCTCAACTGCGATGACGCGCGCGTCGCGGCTATGGCGCTGGCGGGGCGGAGGGTGCTGTTCTTCGGCACCGGTACGCCGCGTGGCGACAATGATTTCGGCATTGTCGAACAGGGTGGCGAACGCTGGCTCGCGCGTGGCGCGCAGGCGCTGCTGCCGTTGGCGGAACTGCCGCTTGCCGGCCTGCACAACGCCGCCAATGCGCTCGCCGCACTGGCGCTGTGCGAAGCCGGGCTGGGCTTGGCGCCGCAGGCGCTGCTTGCCGGCCTGCGCACGTTTCGCGGCTTGCCGCACCGGGTCGAACTTGTCGCCGAGCGTGCCGATGGCGTGCGCTATTACGACGATTCCAAGGGGACCAATGTTGGTGCCACGGTTGCCGCGCTGGAGGGGCTGGGGTGCAAGGTGGTGCTGATCGCCGGTGGCGACGGCAAGGGGCAGGATTTTTCCCCGCTCGCCGCTGCCTTTGCCCGCCACGTGCGTGCCGCGGTGTTGATCGGCCGCGACGCGGGACGCATTGCCACGGCGGTGGCCGGCAGTGGCACGGCGCTGGAATGCGCCGCCGATCTCGATGTCGCCGTTGCCCGCGCCGACGCGCTGGCGCAGCCGGGAGACGCCGTGCTGCTGTCGCCGGCCTGCGCCAGTCTCGATATGTTCCGTAACTATGCGCACCGCGCCGAGGTGTTCGTCGCGGCGGTGCGGCGCTTGCCGCAAGTGAGCGTGCGATGAGGTTCGGTATGATGCTGCCCGACGTGTTCCGCTTCCGCACCGCGCGCGTGCCAGCGTCCGACGGCGAGACCAGCCGCGCGGTCGGACGCCTGATGCGCCCCGGTGTGGCTGTGCGCGAACTCGATCTGCTGTTGATCTGGTCCGCTGCCGGCGCGCTGCTGCTCGGGTTGGTGATGGTTTATTCGGCGTCGATCGCAATCGCCGAGGGTAGCCGCTTCACCGGCAACCAGCCGCATTACTTCCTGATGCGACACGCGATCTTCCTCGTCGTCGGCATTGCTGTCGGGCTGTTGGCTTTCCGCGTGCCGATGGCGCGCTGGCAGCGCGGTGCCCTGCCCTTGTTCGTCGCGGGCGTGGCGCTGCTCGTCGTGGTGTTGATTCCCGGCGTGGGGCGCGAGGTCAACGGCGCGCAGCGCTGGCTGTCGTTCGGCGTGGCCAATTTGCAGCCGTCGGAATTGATGAAGGTGCTCGCCGCGATCTATGCCGCCGACTACACGGCACGCAAGCTGAATACGATGGACAGCTTCAAGCGCGGCTTCCTGCCGATGATGGCGGTGATCCTGTTCGTCGGCTTCCTGCTGTTGCGCGAGCCGGATTTCGGCGCTTTTGTCGTCATCACCGTCATTGCCTTCGGCGTGCTCTTCCTTGGCGGCGTGAATGTGCGCGTGTTCGCCCTGCTGGCGATCGTCGCGGTGATCGGCTTCGTCATCCTGATCTGGATTTCCCCATACCGTCGCGAGCGCATCTTCGGTTTCATGGATCCATGGCAGGACGCCTTCGGCAAGGGCTACCAGCTTTCGCACGCGCTGATCGCCTTCGGGCGCGGGGAGTGGTTCGGCGTGGGCCTGGGCGGCAGCGTGGAAAAACTCTTTTATCTGCCCGAGGCACATACCGATTTCCTGCTGGCCGTGATCGCGGAGGAACTCGGTTTTGCCGGCGTACTGACGGTGATCGTGTTGTTTGCCGTGCTGGTGCAACGCGCTTTCGCCATCGGCCGCGAGGCAGTCAAGCTCGAGCGCTATTTTTCCGGTCTGGTGGCGCAGGGCATCGGCTTGTGGATCGGCGTGCAGTCGTTCATCAACATGGGCGTCAACATG
Organism: Azoarcus sp.; assembly: GCA_031556475.1. Taxonomy (GTDB): domain Bacteria; phylum Pseudomonadota; class Gammaproteobacteria; order Burkholderiales; family Rhodocyclaceae; genus Azoarcus. The sequence continues at coordinate 16,432 of JAVBSY010000002.1, read as the reverse complement.
GGCTTGCTGCCGACCAAGGGGCTGACATTGCCGCTGATGAGCTTCGGCGGCTCAGGCATCGTCGCCAATTGTCTGGCGCTGGCGATCCTGCTGCGCATCGATTGGGAAAACCGCCAGACCATGCGGGGGCGGACATGAAGACGCTGCTCGTCATGGCCGGCGGCACCGGTGGGCATATCTTTCCCGGCATCGCGGTGGCCGAGGCGTTGCGCGAGAAAGGCTGGCGCATCGTCTGGATGGGCAACCCCGATGGCATGGAAGCGCGTATCGTTCCGGCGCGTGGCTTCGAGGCTGCGTGGGTGCGTTTCGGCGCCTTGCGCGGCAAGGGCCTGGTGCGCAAGCTCATGCTGCCGCTGAGCCTGCTTTCCGGCTTCTGGCAGGCGCTGCGCGAGCTGCGCCGGGTGAGGCCGGACGTCGTGCTTGGAATGGGCGGCTACATTACTTTTCCCGGTGGCATGATGGCGGCGCTGCTCGGCCGGCCACTGGTGCTGCACGAACAGAATTCCGTTGCCGGACTGGCCAACCGCGTGCTCGCCATCGTTGCCGACCGTGTGCTGTGCGGCTTTCCGCAGGTGCTTAAACGCGCCGGCTGGGTAGGCAATCCGGTGCGCGCCGATATTGCCGCGGTGCCGCCGCCACAGGCGCGCTTCGCCGGGCGCGAAGGGCCTTTGCGGCTGCTGGTGGTCGGCGGCAGCCTGGGTGCGGCGGCGCTCAACGACACCGTGCCCCGCGCGTTGGCGCGCATGGCGCCGGAGGCGCGGCCGCGCGTATTGCACCAGGCCGGGGAGCGGCAGATCGAGGCGCTGCGCGCGGCTTATGCCACGGCCGGCGTCGAGGGCGATCTGCGTCCGTTCATCGACGATATGGCGAACGCCTATGCCGAGGCCGATCTGGTGATCTGCCGTTCAGGCGCGCTTACCGTGGCCGAACTGGCCGCCGTCGGCGCGGCTAGCCTGCTGGTGCCGTTCCCGCACGCGGTGGACGATCATCAGTCGGGCAATGCGCGCTTCCTGGCCGATCGTGGCGCGGCCTATCTGTTGCCGCAGCGTGAACTTGATGCCGAGCGATTGGCCGGTATCCTCGCCAGCCTCGACCGTCCGCGCCTGCTGCGGATGGCTGAAAACGCCCGCGTGCTGGCCAAGCCGCGCGCCGCCGAGGCGGTGGCACACGCATGCGAGGAACTGGCCGGGGCAAGGAGCGCATGAGACATGAAGCGATACTTATGAAGCAACACGCATGAAGCACAAGGTCAAACACATTCACTTCGTCGGCATCGGCGGCGTCGGCATGAGCGGTATCGCCGAGGTGCTGGTGAACCAGGGCTTTACCGTCAGTGGTTCCGATCTCAGCGACGGTGCGGCGGTGCGCCGGCTGCGCGCGATGGGCGCGACGGTCGTGCTTGGGCACGACGCGGCCCATGTCGCCCGGGCCGATGCGCTGGTGGTTTCCACCGCGGTGAAGAACGACAACCCGGAAGTGATCGCCGCACGCGATCGTCATATTCCGGTGGTGCCGCGCGCGCAGATGCTGGCTGAACTGATGCGGCTCAAGCAGGGCATCGCCATCGCCGGCACGCACGGCAAGACGACGACGACATCGCTGGTTGCCAGCATCCTCGCCGAAGGGGCGATGGACCCGACCTTCGTCATCGGCGGGCGGCTCAACGCCGCCGGGGCGAATGCGCGCCTGGGCAAGGGCGATTTCCTCGTCGCGGAAGCCGATGAATCGGACGCGTCCTTTTTGATGCTGTCACCGGTGATTTCGGTCGTCACCAACATCGATGCCGACCACATGGATACCTACGGGCACGACTTCACCCGTCTCCAGCAGGCTTTCGTCGATTTTCTCCAGCGCCTGCCGTTCTACGGCGTGGCGGTGTTGTGCGAGGACGACCCGCACGTGCGCGCGATCATGCCGTCGGTATCGAAGCAGGTGGTGCGTTACGGCTTGTCGCCGGAGGCCGGTATCCGCGCCGAGAACATTCGTGCCGAGGGCGGACGGATGGTGTTCGACGCCGTGCGCGAGAACGGCACGACCACGCGGCTGCCGATCGAACTGAACCTGCCCGGCCTGCACAACGTGCAGAATGCGCTCGCCGCCATTGCGGTGGCGACCGAGGTGCAGGTGGCGGATGACGCCATCGTCAAGGCGCTGGCCGAATTTCACGGCGTGGGCCGGCGCTTCCAGCGCTATGGCGAGATTACGCTGGCGGCTGGCGGCTCCTTTACGTTGATCGACGATTACGGCCACCACCCTGTCGAAATGGCGGCGACCATCGCGGCCGCGCGTGGCGCATTTCCGGGCCGCCGGCTCGTGCTCGCCTTTCAGCCGCATCGCTACACGCGCACGCGCGATTGCTTCGAGGATTTCGTGCGCGTGCTGGGCACGGTCGACGCACTCCTGCTGGCCGAAGTCTATGCCGCCGGCGAGGCGCCGATCGTCGCCGCCGATGGCCGTTCGTTGGCGCGTGCGCTGCGTGTGGCAGGCAAGGTGGAGCCGGTGTTCGTCGAGGAGATCGGCGACATGGCCGCGACTGTCGCCGCCAGCGCGTGCGATGGCGATGTGGTGATTACGATGGGTGCGGGCAGCATCGGCACGGTGCCGGGCCGGCTCGCCAGTACCGAGGAACACGCATGAGTCAGGGGGAAAACAGAGTCGTGGGCAAGGTGGCGGTGCTGTTCGGAGGAACGTCGGCGGAGCGCGACGTGTCGCTCATGTCCGGTACGGCGGTACTCGCCGCGTTGCGCGCTGCCGACGTGGACGCGCACGCTTTCGATCCGGCCGAGCGCGACCTGCACGATTTGAAGAAGGAAGGCTTCGCGCGCGTATTCATCGCCTTGCACGGCCGTGGCGGTGAAGATGGCACGGTGCAGGGCGCGCTGGAAACGATGGGTATTCCCTACACCGGCAGCGGCGTGATGGCATCCGCGCTGGCGATGGACAAATGGCGGACGAAAATGCTGTGGCTCGCCAACGGCCTGCCCACGCCGCGCTATGCAGTGCTCGATGCCGAAAGCGATTGGAATGCGGTCGTGCGTGAGTTGGGCCTGCCGATCTTCGTCAAACCGGTGCACGAGGGCTCCAGCATGGGCGCGACCAAGGTGATCGAGGCCGGTGCTTTGCGTGCCGCGTGGGAGTTGGCCGCGCGTTACGACGACCTCGTGATTGCCGAGGAATTCATCGGCGGCGCGGAACTGACCGCGCCTTTCGTCGGCGAGCGTGTCTTGCCGCTGGTACGTATCGTCGCGCCTGACGGCAACTACGACTACCGCAACAAATATTTCACCGACGATACCCGCTACGACTGCCCTTGCGGCTTGCCGCCCGAGCAGGAGCAGGCTTTGCAGGAACTGGTCATGAAGAGCGCGCGGGTGCTCGGCTGCCGCGGCTGGGGCCGGGCCGATCTGATCCTGACGCCGGACGGCCGCCCGTACCTGCTGGAAATGAATACCGCGCCCGGCATGACCGGCCATTCGCTGGTGCCGATGTCGGCACGGGTGGCCGGGCTGTCGTTCGAGGCTTTGTGCGTGAAGATTCTCGCGGAGGCGCGTCTTGACTGAAACGCGTGCCGATCCCAGGGCGGTCGCACCGCCGCCGATAAGGCGGCGGAAAAGAGGCGCGGACAACGCGGCGGCACCGCCGCCGCGGGCGCGCGAACGCCTTGGGCTTTGGCATCGGCCGGAACTGCTCAACCTGGTTTCCGACCTGCTGACTTTGTTCGCCGTGGTTGGTTTGGGGTGGGCGCTGGTGGCGTGGTTCGTGTCGCGGCCGCTGTTTCCGCTGCGCGAAGTGATCTTGCTGAGTTCGCCTGCGCAAGTGACACCGGAGCAACTCGAATACGTGGCACGCACCGCCATTCGGGGTAATTTTTTCACCGTCGACCTGCAGGCGGTGCGCACCGCCTTCGAGAGCATGCCGTGGGTGCGGCGTGCCGAAGTGCGGCGGCGCTGGCCCGACGGTATCGAACTGAGTCTGGAGGAGCAGCAGGCGGTGGCCTATTGGGCCGAGCCGGAGCGGGGCACCATGGGCCTGGTGAATAGCCAGGGTGAGGTTTTTGCCGGAGAGAGCGATGTGCCGATGCCGCGCTTTTCCGGTCCGCAAGGCTCGGCGGCCTGGCTGTTGGCGCGCCACGCGGAGTTTTCCGAGGTGCTGAGTCCACTCGGCGCGCGCCTGGTGGGTGTGGCGCTATCGGCGCGGGAGGCTTGGCAACTCAGGCTGGACAATGGCATTGTCATCCTGCTCGGCCGTGAGCAGGACAAGGCGCCGGTGAGCAAGCGGCTGGCGCGTTTCGTGGCCGCGTGGCCGCGTGTGAGCGAGGGTGTCGGGGCGCAGATCGCCGTGGCCGATCTGCGTTACCCGAGCGGGTTTGCGTTGACGCCAGTGAGTGGGACGGCGGCAGGTGGAGCGGTGAGCATGGGAAGCAAGGGCAAGTAATGAGCAAGGAATACAAGGACCTGATCGTCGGCCTCGACATCGGCACCTCGAAGATCACCTGCATGGTCGCCGAGCTGCGCCCGGACGGGCGGCTGAATGTCGTCGGCCTCGGCACGCAGCCGACCAGCGGCCTGAAGCGCGGCGTGGTGGTGAATATCGAGGCCACGGTGGATGCGATCTCGCGCGTGATCCAGGAGGTCGAGCTGATGGCCGACTGCAAGATCCGCGACGTGTATACCGGCATTGCCGGCAGCCACATCAAGAGCTTCAACTCCAACGGCATGGTGGCGATCAAGGACAAGGAGGTGACGCCGCTCGATGTCGAGCGCGTGATCGAGGTCGCGCGCGCGATGCCGATCCCGGCCGAGCAGCAGATTCTCCACATCCTGACGCAGGAATTCATCATCGATGGCCAGGGAGGCGTGCGTGAGCCGATCGGTATGAGCGGCGTGAAGCTGGAGGTGAAGGTTCACATCGTCACCGGCGCGGTGTCGGCGGCGCAGAACGTCATCAAGTGCGTGCGCCGCTGTGGATTGGAGGTGATGGATCTGATCCTGCAGCCACTGGCTTCCAGTTATGCCGCGCTGACCGAGGACGAAAAGGAACTGGGCGTGTGCCTGGTGGATATCGGTGGCGGCACCACGGACATCGCCGTGTTCACACAGGGCGCGATCCGCCATACCGCGGTGTTGCCGGTGGCGGGCGATCAGGTGACCAACGACATTGCAATGGCGTTGCGCACGCCGACGGCCGAGGCGGAGGAAATCAAGATCCGCCACGGTGTGGCGATGCATACCCTGGCCGATGCGGAGGAAATGATCGAAGTGCCCGGCGTGGGCGACCGTCCGCCGCGAAAGTTGTCGTGCCAGGCGCTCGCCGATGTGATCGAGCCGCGTGTGTCCGAGTTGTTCGAGCTGGTGCAGGCCGAGTTGCGCCGCAGCGGTTACGAGGAGCTTTTGTCGTCGGGCATCGTGCTCACCGGCGGTTCGTCGGTCATGCGTGGCATGGCCGAATTGGGCGAGGAGGTTTTCCACATGCCGGTACGGGTCGGTGCGCCACACTACGAAAGCAGTCTTGCCGATGTCGTCTGCCAGCCGCGCTACGCTGCCGCGATGGGGTTGACGATGGAAGGCGCGGCCCAGCGGCGGCGCGGCATCCAGGCGCGCGAAACGCGTTCGGTGTGGCAATTTTTCGGGCGTATGCGGTCGTGGTTCGAGAAGAATTTTTGAGCGGGTGTCCGGGTAGCTTGAACGGGTTGCCGGGGGCGGTTCCGGAGTGGGTAAGAAGACCATTCGGGTATTCCCTCTGTATTTATTTGAACAAAGCTTGATTGCTGCATCTAGATTTAGTAGTACACTCCGCGACTAACACTAGATATGGGTTCTTCCGGGGCTCATGGCGTGGCGGAGCCGTTTATCAAGGAGGCGAGGCAAATGTTTGAAATCGTTGAGAAGGAGCAGACCGGCACGATCATCAAAGTGATCGGCGTCGGTGGCGCAGGCGGTAACGCGGTCGACCATATGATCCGCGAGGGCGTGCAGGGCGTGCAGTTCGTCGCCGCGAACACCGACGCTCAGGCGCTCGGCCGCTGCTTGGCACCGACCAAGATCCAGCTCGGCACCAGCGGGTTGGGCGCCGGCTCCAAGCCGGAGGCGGGTCGTGCCGCCGCGCAGGAGTCGCGTGAGGCGATCGCCGCCGCGCTCGGCGGCGCGCACATGTGCTTCATTACCGGCGGCATGGGCGGCGGTACCGGCACGGGCGCCGCGCCCGTGGTGGCCGAAGTGGCCAAGGAGTTGGGCGTGCTCGCCGTTGCCGTGGTGACCAAGCCGTTCGACTTCGAGAACCGGCTTCGTGTGGCCGAAAGCGGCGTCGAGGAACTGACGCGCAGCGTCGATTCGCTCATCGTCGTGCTCAACGACAAGCTGCTCGAAGTATTCGGCGACGACGCCGGCTTCGAGGATTGCTTCCGCTCCGCCGACAACGTGCTGCGCAGCGCCGTTGGTGGCATTGCCGAGATCATCAATGTGCCGGGCCTGGTGAACGTCGACTTCCAGGACGTGCGCACGGCGATGGCCGAAATGGGCCGCGCGATGATGGGCTCCGCGGAGGCAGCGGGCATGGATCGCGCCCGCATTGCCGCCGAGCAGGCTGCGGTGTCGCCGCTGCTGGAAGGCACTGAGCTGTCCGGCGCGCGCTGCGTGCTGATCAACATCACCGCCAGCCGTTCGTTGAAGATGTCGGAAGTGCGCGACGCGGTGAAAACGGTGCAAGCCTTTGCAGCGGCGGAAGCTTTCGTCAAATATGGCACGGTGTTCGACGAATCGATGGAAGACCGCATCCGTATCACCGTCGTCGCCACCGGTCTGGGCACGCCGCGCGCTGCCGTACGCCAGCCGGTGATGCAGGTCGTGCAAGGCACCGGCACCTACGGTCCGGCCAGCGGTATCGATATGAACAGCCTGGACGTGCCGGCGGTGATCCGTAGCGGCCGCCGCACGACCGTCGAGGCGATGAGCACCAATGGTGTGGGCACTTACGACATCCCGGCCTTCCTCCGCCGCCAGGCCGACTGAGTCCCTTACGCCCCGTCTCCGGACGGGCTCCCCGCGCGGAGCGACGCCTCCGTTTCGCGCAGGGTGCCCGTCTTTTTTGCTTCCGTATGCGCATGGTGTTTGCCCCCGAACCGTCCACCGGCCTTCCGCATGGCCGATGCGAGCGAGCGTGATAAACTTCCGGGCGCAAAAGGACGAAAGATGATCAAACAGCGCACACTCAAATCGGTGGTGAAGGCAACCGGCGTCGGCCTGCATGGCGGACGCAAGGTGCATATCGCCCTGCGTCCGGCTGCGCCCGACACTGGCATCGTCTTTCGCCGCGTCGATCTAGAGCCGCCGCTCGACCTGCCTGCCGACCCATACGCCGTGTGCGATACCCGCATGTGTTCCGGGCTGGAGAAGAACGGGCAGAAGGTGGGAACGGTCGAGCACCTGATGTCGGCCCTGGCCGGGCTGGGCATCGACAATCTGTATGTCGATGTCGATGCGCCGGAAATTCCGATTCTCGATGGCAGTTCCGCGCCCTTCGTGTTTTTGCTTCAGTCGGCGGGTATCGAGGAACAGCCGCGCCCGAAGCGCTTCATGCGGGTAAAGAAAGCGGTCGAATATCGTGAGGACGACAAGTGGGTGCGTCTGGAGCCGTACGACGGTTTCCGCCTCGATTTCTCCATCGTCTTCAATCACCCGGCGATCGACCGCACCGCGAGTTCGGTGACGATCGATTTTTCCGAACATTCCTACGTCCGCGACGTGGCGCGGGCGCGCACCTTCGGCTTCATGCAGGAAGTGGAATTCATGCGCGCCAACGGGCTGGCCCTCGGCGGCAGCCTGGAGAACGCCATTGTCATGGACGAATACCGCGTGCTCAACGCCGAGGGGCTGCGCTACGCCGACGAATTCGTCAAACACAAGGTGCTCGACGCCATTGGCGACCTGTATCTGTGCGGCCATCCATTGCTTGCCGCCTATTCGGCCCACAAGGCGGGTCATGCGCTGAACAACCAGGTTCTGCGCGTGTTGCTGGAGGATAGCTCGGCGTGGGAACTCGTCAGCTTCGACCAGAATTCCGCCGCGCCCGCAGCGGTCGTGCGCCAGTTCGCGCCCGCGTTGGCCGCGTAGAGCCGCGCACTGACTGATCGACAGGCCGCGCCGCAATGCTGATCCTGCGTCTGCTTGGTACCTTGGCCGCGATCGGTATCGGATTGTCGTTCGTTCTGTGGCTGGTCACGGGCCAGGCCCGCTACCGCTACTGGGCGTGGAACATGCTGCGCGCCGGTGTGATCGTGCTGGCCGTTTTCCTGGCCATCGTGGTGTTGGAGCGGGTTTTCGTTCCGCTTGTCTGATCCGACGTCCGTTTCCGGTCCGCTTTTCCTTTCCTGCCGATTGCGCTTTGCTTGCCGGCGGGGCTATGCATCCTTGCTGCTGTCGGCCAGCCGTTCCAGCGACGCGCGCAGCGGCGAGTCGGCCGGCAGTGTTGCGGCAAAGGCGGCCAGGCTGTGCTTGGCGGTGGCCGAAATGTGCCGTTCGACCGGCGGCCGGTGCACGGTGTCCTGTCGTGGCGTGGCGACCTTGACCTGAATGGCCGCGAGCGGATGCCCGGCGCGGAGGAAATGCTCCATCAGGCTGGGGACCATCTGTTTCAGGCGCACGGCCGCCGCGCCGCCGTCGGTGGCGATCACCAGCGTTTCCTTCTTCAAATTGGCGACATGGCACACGCTTGCGAGCGCAGGCGGCAATGCCTGCTCGAGCGCTTGTTGCAGGCGGCGCAGGCGGGCGGCCTGGTCATGCAGGCGGGCGAGCGCATCGCCGCTGCTGAGGTAGCCTTGAAGGTGCTGTGTCATCCGATGCTCCGGGCCGAAGCGGTATGAAGGGTGGGCGAGGGGTGGGGACACCGAGCGGTGGGCGGCCCTTATGCCCGGCATGATAAACTCGCCGCTTTGCCGTAACGACAATCACGTCCCCCTCATGATCCCCGGCCTGCTCAAGAAAATTTTCGGTAGTCGCAACGACCGCCTGATCCGCCAATATTCCCAGACGGTACGCAAGATCAATGCGCTGGAGCCGGAAATCGCGGCGCTGGACGATGATGCGCTGCGTGCGAAAACCACCGAATTCCGCCAGCGCCTCGCCGATGGTGCAACGCTCGACACGCTGCTGCCGGAAGCGTTCGCGGTGGTGCGCGAGGCGAGCAAGCGAGTGCTCGGCATGCGCCACTTCGATGTGCAGCTCATCGGTGGCATGGTACTGCACGATGGTCGCATCGCCGAAATGCGCACAGGCGAGGGCAAGACGCTGGCGGCGACACTGCCGGTCTACCTGAACGCGCTTGCGGGCAAGGGCGTGCATGTGGTCACGGTAAACGACTACCTCGCCAGCCGCGACGCGGAATGGATGGGGCGGGTTTACGGGTTTCTCGGGCTGACCACGGGCTGCAACCTGTCGCGCATGCCGCATGTTGAAAAGCAGGCCGCCTATGCCGCCGACGTGACCTACGGCACCAACAACGAGTTCGGTTTCGACTACCTGCGCGACAACATGGTCTATGCCACCAGCGAGCGGGTGCAGCGCGGATTGAGTTTCGCCATCGTCGATGAGGTCGACTCCATCCTCATCGACGAAGCGCGCACGCCGCTCATCATTTCCGGGCAGGCCGAAGACCATACCGAGCTGTACCTGAAGATGAACCTGGTCGCACCGCTGTTGAAGCGGCAGGAAGGCGAGGGCGACAACGTCACCGTGCCGGGCGACTATACGGTCGACCTCAAGGCCCACCAGGTGCTGCTGACCGAACAGGGACACGAGAACGCCGAGCAGGTTCTCGTGCGCATGGGCCTGCTGCCCGAAGGCGCGGGGTTGTACGAGCCGGCCAACATCCTGCTGGTGCATCACCTGTATGCCGCGCTGCGCGCGCATGCGCTGTACCACAAGGACCAGCAATACGTGGTGCAGAACGACGAAGTCGTCATCGTCGACGAATTCACCGGCCGCCTGATGGTCGGCCGGCGCTGGTCCGACGGGCTGCATCAGGCGGTGGAGGCGAAGGAAGGCGTGCGCATCCAGGCCGAGAACCAGACGCTGGCCTCGATCACCTTCCAGAACTATTTCCGCATGTACGGCAAGCTCGCCGGCATGACCGGCACGGCCGATACCGAAGCCTACGAATTCCATTCCATCTACAGCCTGGAAACGGTGGTCATCCCCACCAACCGGCCGACCACGCGCAAGGACGAGAACGACAAGGTCTATCGCACGGCGAAGGAAAAATGGGATGCGGTGATCGCCGACATCCAGGAATGCGTCAAGCGCGGACAGCCGGTGCTGGTCGGTACGACATCGATCGAGACCAACGAATATCTTTCCGGTCTGCTGAAAAAAGCGAAGATCGAGCATCAACTGCTCAACGCCAAGCAGCACGACAGCGAAGCCTTGATCGTCGCCCAGGCGGGCCGCCCCGGCGTGGTCACGATTGCCACCAACATGGCCGGCCGCGGTACCGACATCGTGCTTGGCGGCAATATCGAAAAACCGGTCGCCGCGCTGCTTGAGGACGAAAGCGTTCCCGCAGGAGAAAAGGAACAGCGTGCCGCCGAAATGCGCAAAGCATGGGGCAAGGTGCATGAGCAGGTGATCGCCGCCGGCGGCTTGCACATCATCGGCACCGAGCGCCACGAATCCCGCCGCATCGACAATCAGTTGCGTGGCCGTTCCGGGCGCCAGGGCGACCCGGGTTCCAGCCGCTTCTACTTGTCGCTGGAAGATCCGTTGTTGAAGATTTTCGCCGGCGAGCGGCTCAATGCCATCATGGTGCGGTTGAAGATGCCCGAAGGCGAGGCGATCGAGCACGGCATGGTGACGCGCTCGCTCGAAAGCGCACAGCGCAAGGTCGAGCAGCGCAACTTCGATATCCGCAAACAGTTGCTCGAATACGACGACGTCGCCAACGATCAGCGCAAGGTCATCTACCAGCAGCGTAACGAGCTGGTGGAAAGCGACAACATCTCCGAAACCACCCAGGCGATGCGCCAGGGCATGCTGCACGATGCGTTCCGCATTTACGTGCCGCAGGACAGCGTCGAGGAGCAATGGGATATTCCCATGCTGGAGCAGTCGCTCGCCGGCGATTACCAGCTCAAGCTGCCGGTGGGCGAATGGCTGAAAGCCGAGCCTACCCTGGACGACGAATCGATTCTGAAACGCATCGTCGATGCCGCCGAGGAAAGCTACGCGGCCAAGATCGCCCAAGTCGACCCCGCCGCGTGGCACCAGTTCGAGCGCAATGTCATGCTGCAAAGCCTGGATACGCACTGGCGCGAACACCTCGCCGCGCTCGACCACCTGCGCCAGGGCATCCACCTGCGCGGCTATGCGCAGAAGAATCCCAAGCAGGAATACAAGCGCGAGGCCTTCGAACTGTTCGAAGGCCTGCTCGATGCGGTGCGCGCCGATGTCACCAAGCTGCTGATGCTGGTGCAGATCCGCACCGAAAGCCAGCTCGAGGAGGCCGAAGCCCCGCCCGAAGTCGCTAACGTGCAATACCACCATGCCGATTACGATGAAGCGCTAGGCACCGCCAACGCCGACAGCGGTTCGCAGCCGATCGTCAACGCGGGGCCGAAGGTCGGACGTAACGATCCCTGCCCGTGTGGGTCCGGCAAGAAATACAAGCACTGCCACGGTAAGTTGAGCTGAGGTGTCGCGGCTGGCGTAGACCAGCGTATTTTCTTCCTGTCCTTGCAAGAGACAGGGGATGGGCGTCAGCAATTACGCGATCTTCCTTCAACGTTGATGGAAATCGTGATGAAGGCGCCTGCTTGTCCTTACTGCGATGAACCCGTTGCGCTGCGCCGCTGGATGACCACTGGCAGAGGCTGCGATTTGCACACACGGTGCAATGATTGCGGGAACAAGATTTGAGTTTATGTGCCGTGGTACGTTGTGTTCCCGTTCGTGCTGTTGTTGCTGGCACGGGCTGCTGCCCTGATGACGAAGCAAGAATGTTGTGTGGGGTCGCAAGGTTTTGGGATTTTCGTGGTTTGTATTGTTGCGTTCGCCGCGTGGGTGACGGCCTGTATGGCGTTGAGCTATCTTTGGTTCGGCAGAGTGGTTACCGACGATTGATTTGTCTTGCGGTTAAGTCGGGTCTTGCTGGCTCATGGACAAGACAGCATGGGTTCGATCGGTATCCCTCGTTCAATCGAACTACGCCGTTTGCGGCGCGACCTAATTTATGTGCAACGGCCGGTGGTTCCGTCCGTAGCGTTTGTCTGGGAGATACACATGGCCGTCAATCTGAGCACTCCGAACCCCGCCGACCTTCTGCCGGTTGCCGGCGTTCGACTGGGCGTGGCGGAGGCCGGCATCCGCAAGGCCAACCGGCGCGATCTGACGGTGATCGAACTGGCCGCCGGCAGCCGCGCGGCGGGCGTGTTCACCCAGAACCGTTTTAGCGCCGCGCCGGTGCAGGTGTGCAAGGCGCATCTGGCGCAGGATGAAATTCGCGCGCTGGTGATCAACACCGGTGTCGCCAATGCGGGCACCGGCGAGCAGGGGCTGGCCGACGCGCGCGCGACCTGCGAGGCGTTGGGGCGGCAACTGGGTATCCGCGCTGAACAGGTGCTGCCGTTTTCCACCGGGGTGATTCTCGAGCCGCTGCCGGTAGACCGGCTTGTTGCCGGTTTGCCGCAGGCTGTGGCCGGCTTGCGTGCCGATGGCTGGTTCGACGCCGCGCACGCGATCATGACGACCGACACGCTGGCCAAGGCGGCATCGCAACAAGTCCAGATCGGCGGACGCACGGTGACGCTGACCGGCATGAGCAAGGGTGCCGGCATGATTCGGCCGAACATGGCGACGATGCTTGGCTTTCTCGCCTGCGACGCGGCAGTCGCCCAACCGCTGCTCGAAGCCATCGCACGCGAGGCGGCGGATTTGTCGTTCAACAGCATCACTGTCGATGGCGATACCTCGACCAACGATTCCTTCATCGTCATCGCCACCGGTCAGGCCGGCAATGCCGAGATCGTCGATGCGGCGTCCGCCGATTACCGGGCGTTGCGCGATGCGGTGGCGGCGGTGGCGATCCGCTTGGCACAGGCCATCGTACGCGACGGCGAGGGCGCGACCAAGTTCATGAGCATCGTGGTGGAAGGCGGCGGCGACCGTGAGGAGTGCCGCAAGGTGGCCTACGCGGTGGCGCATTCGCCGCTGGTGAAAACGGCGTTTTTCGCGTCTGACCCCAACCTCGGGCGTATTCTCGCCGCGATCGGTTACGCGGGGATCGACGATCTCGATACGGCGAAGCTGCGCGTCTGGTTGGGTAACCCGGAAGAGTCGGTGTTGGTGGCGGAAAACGGCGGCCGCGCGGCGAGTTACCGCGAAGAAGCCGGCTCGCGCATCATGCGCCATGCCGAGCTCACCGTGCGTGTCGATCTGGCGCGCGGAACGGCCGCGGCAACGGTGTGGACCTGCGATTTTTCCTACGATTACGTCAAGATAAACGCCGATTACCGCTCGTAGAACACCAGCAAATTTAACGAAGTTCAAAAAAGTACAAAAGCCCGCGTAAAACCGGGCTTTTTCTTTGTCTGTTGGCTATCGAAGTTCAATGCAATTCATTGACATCCTATTATGTAGTGGCAAGGCTCAGTATTTACGTAGCCTTGCCTGTTTCAAGCCGGCCATAGCTTGGGCAGGCGCTGCTGGGGAGACTCTGCGCCTGTCCGTACCGAGTCGCAAACGCTCTTTTATATATCCGCAACTTGCGTATAATTCGAGCGATGAAAGCTGCCTTCGTCGAACTGCCCGCCTTTATCCGCTACCGGGCTGACTATCTGGACGACGATGGTTTCCGTGGCCTGCAAGAGGCCATGATGAAGAACCCAGAGGCTGGAGATGTGATCGAGGGTACGGGCGGGCCTGCGCAAGTTGCGACATAGCGACCCGCGCCGGGGTAAGGGCAAGCGAGGCGGCTTGCGGGTGATCTACTACTGGTGGGATGGCGGCTCGCAATTTTGGCTGTTCACCCTGTACGGCAAGGACGAAATGGCCGACTTGAGTCCTGACGAGAAGAAGGCGCTCAAGGGCATGTTGAAAGCGGAATTGGAGGCGAGGCGGTGAAAAAGCGGAACCTGTTTGCAGAAATTGCCGAGGGCTTTGACGCCCTGACGGACGCGCGCACCGGCAAACAGACGCTACGCACGCACGAGGTGGAAATTCACCCGGTGCCGGACGTGACCGCCGCCGAACTGCTGGCCCTGCGCGAGCGCCTGCATCTGTCGCGCCCGGTGTTTGCCCGCTACCTGCGCACCAACCCTCGCACGCTGGAAAACTGGGAGCAGGGCCGGGCCAAGCCCAACGCTCAGGCCGCTCTGCTGATTCGCCTGGTCGAGAAGTTCCCCGACACGGTGGAACGGCTGGCGGCGGTGTGACGGATTTTCAAAAGCGGGTATAGAAATAGGAAGAGAGCAGCAGGGTTCAGTATTTACGCTGCTTTGATGTTTATAGCGCCGATTACCGCTCGGATCAGTGCAGCACGCGCGGCATTGCCAGCACGAAGGCGGGGATGTCGGCACTGAAGCGGTAGCCGTCCGCCGCTGCCATCTGGTAACTGCCGTGCATGGTGCCGACGGCGGTTTCGAGCACGCAGCCGCTGGTGTAGCGGAACGATTCGCCCGGTGCGAGCAGCGGTTGTTCGCCCACCACGCCCTGTCCATGAACTTCCTGCACGTTGCCGGTGCCGTCGGTGATGACCCAATGGCGGCTGATGAGCTGCGCGGCAACGCTGCCGGTGTTGTGGATGGTGATGTGGTAGGCAAAAACGTAGTGGTCGTCTTCGGGGTTCGACTGTGCCTCGACGAATTCGGCGACGGCTTCGACCTCGATGCGATAGCTGTCCGGGGTGTTCATCGCGGGAGCGCTCGGTTGGTTGGAGGAGAGGTTTGGTACGGCGTGAGGGAGTCCGCCCGGCCGTGCCGTATCGTTCTGTTCTCGTCGCTCGGTGGTGGCGACGTAGAGCGGTAAAATAACATTTTGCCCGGAAGTATTGCTATGTCTATTGCTGCATCCTCTACCCTGACCGCATTGTCTCCGCTCGACGGCCGTTATTACGGCAAGGCGTTGATTCTGCGCGATCATTTTTCCGAGCACGGTTTGATCCGCAACCGCGTCAAGGTGGAGGTGGCGTGGCTGAAGGCGTTGGCGGCGGCGCCCGATCTGGGTATCGGGCCGTTTTCCGCGGCCACGGTGGCGGAGCTGGACGAGATGGTGGCGGCGTTCTCTCCGGCCGACAGCGAAGCGGTGAAGGCGATCGAGGCGACGACCAATCACGACGTCAAGGCGATGGAGTATTGGCTCAAACAGCGCCTCGAGGACAACGCCGAAGTGATGAAGGCATCGGAGTTCATCCACTTTGCCTGCACTTCGGAAGACATCAACAACGTTTCCCATGCGCTGATGCTGAAAGCGGGGCGCGATCAGGCGTTGCTGCCGGCGCTGGATGCGGTGATCGCGCGTTTGCGCGAGCTTGCCCACCAGCACGCCGCACTGCCGATGCTGTCGCGCACGCACGGCCAGCCGGCCAGCCCGACCACGCTGGGCAAGGAGATGGCCAACATCGCCGCGCGCCTGTTGCGCGCCCGCGCCAATATCGCCAATGTGTCCTTGACGGCCAAGTTCAACGGCGCGGTGGGCAACTACAACGCACACCTGTCCGCGTGGCCGGCGTTCGATTGGGAGGGCTTCAACCGCCGCTTCGTCGAAGCGCTCGGGCTGGAATTCAATCCGTACACGATCCAGATCGAGCCGCACGATACGATGGCCGAACTGTTCGATGCCATGGGGCGTTGCAACACGATTCTGCTCGATGCCTGCCGCGATTTCTGGATGTACATCTCGCTTGGCTACTTCAGGCAGCGTCTGAAGGAAGGCGAGGTCGGTTCCTCGACCATGCCACACAAGGTCAATCCGATCGATTTCGAGAACGCCGAAGGCAACCTCGGCATCGCCAACGCGGTGCTGCGCCATTTTTCCGAGAAACTGCCGGTGTCGCGCATGCAGCGCGACCTTACCGATTCCACCGTGCTGCGCAATATGGGGGTGGGTTTCGGCCATGCCGTGCTGGCGCTCGACAGTATGCTGCGTGGCCTGGGCAAGCTGGAGGCCGACCCGGTTCGCCTCGCGGCGGATCTGAACGAGTGTTGGGAGGTGCTGGCCGAGCCGGTGCAGACGGTGATGCGCCGCTTCAGCATCGAAAATCCCTACGAGCAGTTGAAGGCGATGACGCGCGGCAAGGGCATCACCCGCGACGCGCTGCACGACTTCATCCGCACGCTGGCGATCCCCGCCGCCGACCGCGACCGCCTGTTGGCGATGACGCCGGCGAGCTATATCGGCAAGGCGGTGGAGTTGGCACGCGCCATCTGATTATTTCTCTGTTTTTCGTTCCC
>JAVBSY010000010.1:0-44026 GCA_031556475.1 Azoarcus sp. | reverse complement strand
CTGGTAAATGCGATTCCGCTCTACGCCATCCGACAGGGGCTGTTGACGGTGGAGAAGCAGGGCAAGAAGAACATCTTCTCCGGCCGTATCCTGGAAATCGAGGGCCTGCCCGATCTGAAGGTGGAGCAGGCGTTCGAGCTGACCGACGCTTCGGCCGAGCGTTCCGCCGCCGGTTGCACGGTGCATCTGAACAAAGCGCCGATCGTGGAGTACATGAACTCCAACATCACGCTGATGAAGTGGATGATCGCCAACGGCTATGAAGACAAGCGCTCGCTCAAGCGCCGGATCAAGGCGATGGAGGAGTGGATCGCCAAGGGCACGCTGCTCAAGGGCGATGCCGACGCCGAATACGCCACCGTGATCGAGATCGATCTGGCCGACATCAAGGAGCCGATCGTTGCCTGCCCGAACGACCCGGACGATGTGAAGCTGCTGTCCGAAGTCGCCGGCGACAAGATCGACGAAGTGTTCATCGGTTCGTGCATGACCAACATCGGCCACTTCCGCGCGGCCGGCAAGGTTCTGGACGGCAAGAGCGACATTCCGACACGGTTGTGGATCGCCCCGCCGACCAAGATGGATGCGATGATCCTGAACGAGGAAGGCTACTACGGCGTACTTGGCAAATCCGGCGCGCGCATGGAAATGCCGGGCTGCTCGCTGTGCATGGGCAACCAGGCGCAGATCCGCAAGGGCAGCACGGCGATGTCTACCTCGACGCGCAATTTCCCGAACCGCTTGGGAATCGATACCCGCGTCTATCTCGGTTCGGCCGAACTCGCCGCAGTCTGCGCGCTGATGGGCA
Organism: Azoarcus sp.; assembly: GCA_031556475.1. Classification (GTDB taxonomy): domain Bacteria; phylum Pseudomonadota; class Gammaproteobacteria; order Burkholderiales; family Rhodocyclaceae; genus Azoarcus. The sequence continues at coordinate 43,218 of JAVBSY010000010.1, read as the reverse complement.
AGATTCCGACCGCGGCCGAGTATCAGGCGCAGGTGGACGTGGTCAACGCCAAGGCGGCCGATATCTATCGCTACATGAATTTCGACCAGATCGCGGAATTCAAGGAAGTCGCCGATACGGTCGAAGTGTAAAAGCGATGCCGGACTGCGGCTACGTCGGTTGTTTTCGTAGCCGTTTCTGCAGGTTCAACGCCTCCGCCCGGAAAACCGGCGGAGGCGTTTCCATTTTTCAATTCCGGATCTTTGGCGTTACGCTGCGGGGTGGTTGTCGAGAAGAGTTGACGTGGATAGTGGAACATTACTGCCGCGCTGGACTCCGAAGGGCGTGCTGGATAACGAATTGGGGGGCGAAACCATGAAATCGACAAGCCCAAAGTGGCGGCTCGCGGCTGTTGCCGTAGTTCTTGTATTGATTGCGGCGGCAGCGGCTTACTTCCTCACGCAACCGCTCGATTCGCCGGTTCAGCAGCCTGGACAACCGCACCGTGCCGCCGAGCCGGAGCCTGCCAAACCGGAGGCGAAGGGGGAAATCGAGTCGCCGATCCGCCATCCCATCGAGCAGATTCCGGTACAGAGCGAGGATGCAGTTGTGCCAGCCACGCCTTTGCCTGTGTTGAACGAGAGCGATGGGCAGATCGGCAACGCACTGGCCGAACTGTTGGGTAGCGGGCCGGTGGGCGAGTTGCTGATGGTGCGGGATTTCATCCGCCGTGTAGTGGTGATGGTGGACAATCTGCCAGGCGAACGCCTGCCGATGATGCGTTCGCCGCTCAGACCAGCACAGGGGAGTTTCGTTGTCGAGCGGGGTGGCGACGGTCTTGTGATCGGTGCGGCCAATGCCGCGCGCTATGCCCCCTACGTGCATTTGGCCGAAGCGGTCGATAGCGGCAGGCTGGTTGCGTTCTACGTGCGCTTCTACCCGTTGTTCCAGGCGGCTTATGAGGAGCTGGGCTATCCCTCGGCTTATTTCAACGACCGCCTGATTGCGGTGATCGACCATCTGTTGGCGACGCCGCAGGTACAAGGGCCGCTGCGCCTGACGCAGCCAAAGGTGCGTTATGTGTTCGAGGATACGGCATTGGAATCGTTGTCGGCGGGGCAAAAAATCCTGTTACGCATGGGACCGGACAATGCGGCCAGAATAAAAGCGAAACTGGGCGATCTGCGTGGCCGCTTGGCTGTGGCAGTCGCAAAGTGAGAACGATTCCAGACCTTTGGTGAGGCGTTGATTTCGATAGGACACACGCTTGGTTTGCGTTCCGTCCGTTGTTGCCGGTTCGCGCTGAAACGGCGCATGGCGTTGTAAGCCGAGGAGGTGAAATGTGCGAGCTTCATTCAGCTTGCTTGGTTTGGTGAAAGCGCGGACCTTGAGCAGGAACCCCTCGGGTTGTCTGGTCTACGCTTTGTGCCTGTGTGCCGTGTTGCTGGCCCCGCAAGCGTGGGCGGTGACACCGCAGAGCCTGATACCCGGTGCTGCGACGGGTGATGCCGCCGCCCAGAGTGAAAAAGCCGAGGCCGATCTCGCCGTTTCGCTGGATAAAGTGATCTCCACGCTGGAGAACGACAAAGAGCGCAAGGCGCTGACCGATGAGTTGAAGCATTTGCGCGCGGTATTGCCGGAGGCCGCCGCCGAGCAAAAGAGCAAACCCACGGGTAATCTGCTCGAAAACATCAGCCGCAGCTTTGAAATCCTGATCGGGCGTGTCGAAGCCGATATGGCTCCGGTGAATTTTTGGCGGCAGCGCATTGCAACTGCGTCGAATGAAATGGCTGTGCCATACCTGAACAGCGAGGGGCAACCCATACCGAATTCGGGTAGTGCCTTTCTGCTGGTATTGTCGGTTTGGGCGCTGGTTGCGCTGGTATTGATCCAGGCGGTGAAGTACATATGCAGCCGCTTGGGAATTCGCTCCGAGCTGGCGCCGAATCCGTCCACCCAGGCTATTGCGCTGTATGTGCTGCGTCACTTCGGGCCGTGGATCATCGCATTCATGATTACCATCGGACTGGTTCATTCCGCCGAAATATCGCGCGGCAAGACTTTGGCTCTGGTACTGGCCTATGCGGTGGTATGCGGCGCTGTGCTTTCTTCGATCTGCGCCTTGCTTTTTTCCCTGTGTACGGATGGGCACCGCCGTGTCGCCGTGCATAGCCTGCTCGCCCACGCGCCGATGCGCCTGATTTACGCGATCGGCGTGTGCTTCGCTTTGAGCGATGCGGTGACGGGACCGCGTGTGGCAAGAGTTTTTCCGCCCACCGTCCTGTCCCTGACCGATTCGCTGATAACGGTCGTGACCGCGCTTTTGATCGGAATATTCGCGCTGGCCTACAGGCGGCCCGTGATGCATCTGATTGCCAACCGGCCGTTCAAGTTGCGCCATGAAAAGGGCATGACCGAAGTCCGGCAATTTCTGGGAAAACTGTGGGCGCCGCTGATGATCGTCATCGTGGTCGCCGCCGTTTTCATTACGCTGTTCGTTCCGGACAACACCAATGCGATAACGCAACGCGTTGTTGCCAGCATTGCGTTGTTGATGCTCGCCTTGTTCTCCGGTTTGTTGCTGCGGCGTGAGTGGGAAAAACTGACCCCGGCGCCGGGCAAGCGTCGGCGCCGTTTCAGCTTTATCTACGCGCAACGTTTTCGCGGCGCGTTCGGTAGATTTCTGGCAGTGGCTATCTGGCTGGTGTTTTTCGAATTTACCGCACGCACCTGGGGGTACTCGCTGATCGATTTCATGCATCAGCCCCTGGGCAAAATGCTGGTGAGCGTTTTCTCGACCGCGTTCGTCGCGTGGCTGGTCTGGGCTGTCGTCGATACCGCCATTCTCGAGGCGTTGTCGCCGCATCCGCGTAAATCCGGCGGTGCCGCCGCAAAAGCGTCCAGCGCTCGCGCGCTCACCCTGCTGCCTTTGTGCCGTGGCGCGGCCGGCGCCGGTATCGGCGGCGTTGCCGCCATCGTCGCCTTGGCCAATCTGGGGATCGACATCACCCCCTTTATTGCTGGCGCCGGCGTCATCGGGCTGGCTGTCGGGTTCGGTGCGCAGTCTCTGGTGCAGGACATCATTACCGGTCTGTTCATCCTCATCGAAGACACGATTTCGGTCGGCGATTACATCGAAACCTCCAACCACGCCGGTACGGTCGAGGGCTTGAGTATCCGCACCGTGCGCCTGCGCGACATGTACGGCACCCTGCATACCATTCCATTCAGCCAGATCAAAACGGTCAAGAACCTGTCCCGGCAGTTCGCCTGCGCCGTTTTTGAAATCGGCGTGTCCTACAGCGCCGATATCGACGCCGTGATGCGTGCGATGCGGGCTGTCGGCGCGGAAATGATGGAAGACTATCGCCTGCGCCGCGACCTCATGGAGCCGCTCGATGTGCAGGGCATCATCCGTTTTGCCGACAGCGCGGTCATCGTTCGTGCCATCTTCAAAACCCGCCCGCTGAAACAGTGGGCAATTTCGCGCGAATTCAATCTGCGCCTGAAGAAGAGGTTCGATGCTGAAGGGATCGAAATTCCTTTCCCACAAATGGAGCTGCATCTGCCTCGGCAAGAGGCTCCCCCCCTGCCGGCCATGCCGTAGGATTCACTGCGGATGGATTTTTATTTTGCAGAAATCATATCTCTGTAAATAAAAATCTAATTTCCTCTGTATGAAGCCCGGCCACTGGCCAACTGCTCGGTTCCCCGATGGAGCTAGACATGGCGGGATGACGTGATCCGGTTTTTCAAGAACCGCCGCGGCGTGTTTCAGTGGCGATAGCCCCACACTCGCTGCCACGCGTAGGGCGGCAGGCGCGGCAGTTCATCGTGGGCGTAGGCCTGAATCCTGCAACCGCGCGGATCGAGCCGACGCAGGTGCGGCGAGGCCAGCGGGCGGCCGTCGATGCCGAGGAAGGCGAGCACGTCGCGCGGCGCTTCGCCGCGTTCGGTATGACGCCGGCTGACGACGGCAAGCTCGCCGTTGGATAGACGTACCAGGCTGCCGGGCGGAAAGGCGCCGAGGCGGGACATCAGCGAGCGCACGAGGTTCGGGTCCAGGCGGCGGAGATCGTTGCCGAAGACGTGTTCGATCAGCCGTTGCGGATCGCGCGTCTGATGCAGCCCCCAGTGGCGCGGAGCGCGGCGCCTGCGTCCGACCAGACGCGCGGCGAGCACGTCGGCGACGCGCAGCATGCGCGCCGACAGCGGAATGTCGGTACGCGCCAGCCCGTGCGGGTAGCCGCTGCCGTCGATGTTTTCATGGTGCAAGGCGACGGCGTCGAGCCAGCCGCGTGGAAAGGTGCCGATCCGCTTGAGCAACGTTGCCGCCCCGGCCGGATGGGCGCGGATGGCACGCCGCGCGGCTTCGTCCGGCGCGCCGGGGGATTCGAACATGTCGTCGTGCAGTCGCATGCTGGAAAGATTCATCGTCAGCGCGGCGCCGATGAGATCGGCGCTTTCCTGCTCCGGAAGGCCGCCGGCGGCTGCGAGCTCGGCGGCGAGAAGTGCACCGCGCACGGCATGGCAGACGCTGGGTCGGTCGAACTGGGAGAGACGTACGTAGCCAAGGCAGGCGTCGGCGTCGAGTTGCCACGATTCGTACACTCTGCGCGCCAGTGCGGTGAAATCGCCCGTTCTGACCGCATCCGTTCCGCCGCCGATGGCGGCTTCGGCCAGCCCCGACAACGTCCGCCCGACCTCGCGCAGTTGCCTGACCGGATCGCCCGGTACGAGGCGTTCGGCGTGGCTTGCCTCGCAGAACACGCGCCGCGATCGCAGCGACGAGGCAGCACGCGGTTCGATGTGAATGCCCGCGCGCAGCAGCAGCGTGCCGCGGGCATCGAAGAAATCGCACGGCGCGGGCTGGCCTACCAGTTGGGGCGGCAGGGTGACGGGGCGGAAAATGGCTTCTGGCATCGCGGCGCACTCCCGGCAATAAAATGCGGAAGGCGGCGCGCTTTCCGGGCGGTCCACCGGCAACCGCGCGGCCTTTTCCGTGCTTATGCCAATTTCGTGCCAGCCCTGCGAAAGCAGGGTGAAAGCGGTGTGGGTACGGATCGTCGCTACTGATTGCTCGCAGCAATGCAGGTTGCATCCGGCAACGATCGTCCGCGTTGCCGCTGCATGCCGGCCGTTTTTGCCGCTTTTTTTGCCGCCCGCGCTCCGCTGCTCCTCGGCCTGTCTTGCGGAAGATCAGGTCGATGCGATGCCTCAAGTTGCGCGGTGAGATGGCAACGACATTATCGATTCGTGTGTTGTTGCTGTGCGATGGGTGGCAGGCGGCGTAGCCGCCAGGCGGCAACGAAAACGATAAGAACGCACAAACCGAGGGCGCTGGATACCCCGGTCCAACCATCGAAATGCCAAGCCAGACCGGAAAGGCTGCCCAGTACGCTGCCGCCGAAATAGTAGCTGCACAGATAAAGCGCGGTGGCAAGCGCGCGCTGCTCTCGCGCCCGGTATCCGACCCAGCCACTGGCGATGGTGTGTGTGCCGAAAAAACCGAAAGTGCACAACGCCACGCCGAGAATGACGACCGGAAGCTGATCGATCAGCGTAATGGCGAGCCCGCCGCCCATTGTCGCCGCCATCGCCCACAGCACGTTGTGTCGGCCGAAGCGGTCGGCCAGACGCCCACTCCAGGTTGACCCCCAGATACCGAGGATATAAAGCAAGAAAATGGTACTTACCGCGGTGTGACTGAGGTTGAAAGGTGCTTCGCTAAGGTGGAAACCCAGATAGTTGTAGAGTCCGATGAAGGTCCCCATGAGCATGGATGCGATGAGGAAAAGCAGCAGCAAGCCCTTGTCTCGGCTGATGCTGCGAGCATCGTGAAGAATGCGGCCGATGGCGGCCGCGCGCGGGTGGAAATGTCGCGAGGCGGGCAAATTGCGCCAGAAGACGAAGGCGGCGACGCTGCCGAGGATGCCGAGCGCGGCCAGTGCGATATGCCATGATGCCCATTCGGCGATGAGCGCGGCCAGGAAGCGCCCACTCATGCCGCCCATGGCGTTTCCAGCGATATAGATGCCCATGGCGCGGTTTTGCGCGTTGGGTGCCATCTCTTCCCCAAGATACGCCATCGCGGAAGCAGGCAAGCCCGCCAGCGCGATACCCAGCAAGGCACGCAAAACCAGTAGTTGACGAAAATCGGTAACCATCGCGCAGCCCAGCGCAATGATTGCGGCCAGCAACAACGACGCTCTCATGATCTGCCGGCGACCATAGCGGTCCGCCAGAATGCTGGCAGGGATCAGCATTACCGCGAGCCCCGCGGTACCGACCGAGACCGACAGGCTGGCCGTGGCGGGGCTGATGCCGAACTCCGCCGTGAATACAGGCAGCATAGCCTGTGTGCCGTAGAGCATGGCAAAGGTGGCGAAACCGCCGAAAAACATTGCCAGGTTGGTGCGCCAGAATGCCGGGGTACCGGCTTCCAGATGGGGGGTGGTGTCGTTATCTGCCGTGGGCGGTTGCATGATGAAGCTATTTTTCGAGATTGGAACAGGCACGAAACAGCCAGTGGCCGGGTTGGGGCCATCCTCTGAGTGCGGCGCGGTATTGTGATCCCGTATGGGCGGATGAGTGCGGTTGCACCGCCCGACGGATCCCCGCGGAAACGCACTGGATCGTGCACGATCGGGTATTGATTGTACTGATGTTGTGGCAATACTTCTGTGGAAGGCGTTGTAGGTTGTTTTTGTGTACGGGGTATAAAACCCTATTGACAACGCCATCGATCGGCCAGAATTGAATGGATCGAATGCCTGATTCGGGAATGTTTCACTGTCTGTGTAATGCTGCGGTGAACGGCTGCCTGGGATAGACTATCAGTTCATCCTGCCAGGAGATTTTGCGATGAAGCGAACGACACCTGACACCGTTAATTCCGCGACGATGCTTTCCGATGCGTGGATCAATGCCTGGATGAAACCCTGGACTGCCTGGCAAGGGTGGTCGGATTTCTGGGGTGAGCAGTATCAGGCTTGGCTCGACAAACTCGCAGCCGCGCCTAATCCGTGGCTGCCTGCGCTGGCGAAGGACCGCAGAAACCAGCCCGCATCGATCGATTTTTTCCTGCCCTGGCTGCCGGGGTTGCAGGCATCGATGGCATCGCTCGACAGTCCGGAGCAGAGCGAAGCGCTACGGGTGATGCTGCGTGCGGCATTACCTTGGGGGGCTGCCGCCGATTGGCTGCAAGTTGGCGCGCGCGCGGCTCATCTCGGCCTGGAGCAGGCACCGCAACCCGCGGCGGCCGCAGCCAGTGCGCGCGGAGAAATCGAAGTGCCGCAGGCTTTGGTGCCTGCCAAAGCGATGCCCGCCCAAAAGGTGGAGGCAGTTCCAGTTCCAGTAGCGAAGAAGCCTGCCGCATCCAAGACCGCGCCTGCGACGAAGACCTTGCCCGCGGCGCCGCCAAAACAGGCGGCCGGTGATGCAGGTGCAAAAACCAAGGCGAAAACCGCAACCAAGACCACAGCCAAAACAAAAACCAACTCCGGAACGGAAAAACATTAGACATGTGTTTGCCGTTCAAACGGTAAAGAAACGGTGCGCCGCTTCCTCCATGATTTCCATGCCGGTATTACGGGCGCGTAGCAGCAGTTCCCAGTAATAACGATAAGAGGCGCGGTCGTGCAGACGGCCGTGGTATTGGATAGGGCCCCAGGCGGCATTCTGCGCGGCCATGAGAATGTTGGCCGCTTCCTCGACTTCGGAAAAATCCGGCCGCATCGCTTCGACGATCGGTCGGATTTGGTTGGGGTGGATGCTCCACATGCGCAGGTAGCCGAATTCGCGGCGGGCACGATTTGCATCCGCGCGGATCACCTCGGCGTCTTTCAGTTCGGTGGTGACGTTATGGGATGGCACGACGCCGCAGGCCAGCGCGGCTGCGGCAATCTCTGCTTTTGCGCGCACGATCAACGGATGTTCGAATTGGCCGGGGCTCTTCATGGCCGTGCCGGGGATGGCGCCATGGTGGCCGGAGACGAAATCCATCAGGCCGAAATCGATCGAGTCCACGCGTTCGAGCGCCGCGATCTGCCATACCTCGCGCAACGCGCCGTGCGTTTCGATAAGTACATGCACAGGCAACGGGCGGGTGATGGCAGCGGTGTTTTCGATGTTTTTCAAGGCGGCGATTTGTGTTGCCGCATCGGCGGCCGAGCGAACCTTTGGCAAAGTGACAAAGGCCAGCCGATGCCCGGCCGTGCCGACAAGAATTTCCAGATCGCGCTGCCAGTGCGGGTGGGTAATGTCGTGAATGCGCGCGCCGACGCGGCCATAGTGGTTCTCCGGACAGAGAACGAGGGCCGCGACCATTTCGGCATGCTCCGCCTCTGCGCCGGTACGTGCGCCGTCTTCGCAATCGCAGGTGAGATCGAAAACGGGGCCGATTTCCTGCTGCAGCGCGAGTGCCTTCAGCATCAGTTTTTCGGAGCCGGCGTAATGGTCGACAGCGGGGAGGGCAGGGAACGGTTTTTCACCCGCGAACAGAACATCGCGAGGGTGTGTGGCGTGGCTCATCGGCGGAGTCTCGGAAGAACGGGCGTTGGAGATAATCCGGAAGAATACAGTGGGTGGATGCGTAAACGAAAAAGGGGTGAACGAAAAAGCGCACGGCCGAAGCCGTGCGCTTTCTGAGGGCAAAAGCGCGAAAAATCAGCCCAGCAGGCCTTTCACGCCTTCGCGCTCCTCCAGAAGCTCATTGAGCGTATTGGTCATGCGCTCGCGCGAGAAAGTGTCGATATCCAGACCCTGGACGATCTTGTACTGGCCCTTTTCGGTCGTGACCGGGAAACCGTAGATGATGCCTTCCGGAATGCCATAGGAGCCATCGGACGGTACGCCCATCGTGACCCACTCGCCGTTGGAACCGAGCACCCAGTCGCGGACGTGGTCGATGGCGGCGTTGGCGGCGGAAGCGGCCGAGGAGAGCCCGCGTGCTTCGATGATGGCCGCGCCACGCTTGCCGACGGTGGGCAGGAATACGTCGCGATTCCAGGCGTCGTCGTTGATCAGCTTCTGAACGCTGTCGCTGCCGGAGGTGACAAAGCGATAGTCGGCATACATGGTGGGAGAGTGGTTGCCCCAGACGACCAGCTTCTTCAGCGTGGATACATCACGGCTCGATTTGGCGGCGAGTTGGGAGAGCGCGCGATTGTGGTCGAGGCGCAGCATGCCGGTAAAGTTCTTTGCCGGTACGCGGCCGTATTTCTGCGCGACTTCCTTGGCGATATAGGCGTTGGTGTTGCAGGGGTTGCCGACGACCAGCACCTTGCAGTCGGGGTCGGCGTACTGGCCGATGGCCGCGCCCTGCACGGTAAAGATCTTGGCGTTTTCGGTCAGCAGATCCTTGCGTTCCATGCCGGGGCCGCGCGGACGAGCGCCAACGAGCAGAGCCACTTGCGCATCCTTGAACGCGACGTTCGGATCATCGGTGGCGATGACGCCTGCCAGCAACGGGAAAGCGCAATCCTCCAACTCCATGATGACGCCCTTGACCGCTTTCTGGGCCTGGGGCAGATCGAGCAATTGCAGAATGACGGGCTGGTCTTTACCCAGCATTTCGCCACTGGCGATACGGAACAACAGGCTGTAACCGATCTGGCCGGCGGCGCCGGTCACGGCGACGCGTACAGGGGCTTTGCTCATGAAAGTACTCCCTCTATCTAAAGAGACGTTCTGAATTCTGGATAATAAAATGGGACAATGGAACAGCGTTCTATGCCCGCGAGGGCGACGCTCCCAATGTCACGAAACAGCTCTGTTTACGCGGGCTAACGTCGCTTCGGCGGAACATTGGAATCATAGAAAGGATGCCGGTTACTGTCAAACTATATAATATGTCTTATATATAATAAATGATTTAGCATAGACGCCATTGAAGTTTTATGCTTCAATACGTCAATGGCTCAGGAATCCCCCACCTTCAGTCCACTTTACCGGCAGATCAAGACGCTTATCCTTCAAGCATTGGAGGCGGGCGAGTGGCGTCCCGGTCAGGCGATCCCAAGCGAACAGGAACTCGCTGTGCGATTTTCCGTGTCGCAAGGTACGGTGCGCAAGGCCGTTGATGAAATGGCGGCGGAAAATCTGCTGATCCGCAAGCAGGGCAAAGGCACTTTCGTGGCTTCGCACAACGATCCGCGAGCGTTGTTCCGTTTCCTGCGCCTGGTGCCGATGAGTGGCGATCTCGTGCATCCGCAGAGCGTGCCGCTCGATTGCTGGCGTGCAAAGGCAAGCCACGAGGCGTCGCGCATGCTCGGTATCGAGCTGGGGGCGCCCATCATCATTGTTCGTCGTTTGCTCCGCTTTGCACAGAAGCCGGTGGTGATCGACGAAATCTATCTGCCGGGCGAAGTGTTTCCGGGGCTGACTTTCGAAACGCTCCAGGGTTGGAGTGGCTCGCTCTACAGCTTGTTCGAAACACGTTTCGGCCTGCGCATGATCCGCGCACAGGAGCGTATCCGTGCCGTGGCGGCGGATCGTTCGGCCAGCGAGGCTCTGAAGGTGACGGAGGGGACGCCGCTGCTTTCGGTCGAGCGGGTGACATATACCTATGGGGACAAGCCGGTCGAATGGCGACGCGGAATCTATTCGACGGCTGAGCATTTCTATCTGAACGAATTGAACTAGCAGATAGAGTGCGGTGCAGCATCAGAGAATGCGGAAAAGCTATAATTCATGACCTTTTGAAGTCGGCGGCGAGGTCCCGCCCCGCGTATTCGGGAGATTCTCTATGTCAGAAACGGTGGTACGTAAACAAAGGCCGAAGTACTTGGCCGTACACCAAATCCGGCTTCCATTGCCGGGTATCGTGTCGATTCTTCATCGCGTGAGCGGTGCCGGCTTGTTCTTGTTTCTGCCTGTCCTTCTCTATCTTTTCGGTGAGAGCCTGGGATCGGCCGAGGGGTTCGAGACGGTTGCGGCGCATCCCTTGGTCAAAGTGATCCTGCTTGGACTGTTGTGGGCCTATTTGCATCATTTCTGTGCGGGCATCCGCTTTTTGCTGCTGGATATGCATAAAGGGCTCGAGCTCCAGGCCGCGCGCAACTCCGCGCGCATCGTCGTTGTCGTGAGCCTGGTTCTCACTGTTCTGATCGGGGTGAAACTATGGTGAATCGCCACGTCATCGGTGCCCATTATGGCTTGAAGGACTGGATCGTTCAGCGCGCCACTGCTGCGTTCATGGCGATCTATACGCTCATCGCCATCGTCGCGCTGTGCGTGTCCGAGCCGGGCTATCAGGGCTGGAAAGGGGTGTTTTCCAGCGGGGCGATGAAGTTCGCCACCTTCCTGTTCTTCCTGTCGCTGTTCTATCACGCCTGGATCGGCGTGCGCGACATCTGGATGGATTACGTCAAGCCGACCGGTCTGCGTCTTGTTCTGCATGTAATCACCCTATTCCTGCTTGTCGGCTACGCCGGCTGGGCCGTTCAGATTCTGTGGAGGCTGTGAGCGTGAACGTCGCAAAGCGTACCTTTGATGCGGTTATCGTCGGCGCCGGCGGCGCTGGTTTGCGCGCGGCCTTGCAGCTTTCCGAGGCGGGTCTGAAAACAGCCGTGTTGACCAAGGTGTTTCCGACCCGTTCGCATACCGTCGCGGCGCAAGGCGGGGTGGCGGCGTCCCTGGGCAATTCGACCGAGGACCATTGGCACTGGCACATGTACGACACCGTCAAGGGGTCGGACTGGCTGGGCGACCAGGATGCGATCGAATTCATGTGCAAGAAGGCGAACGAGGTCGTGATCGAACTCGAACACTTCGGCATGCCTTTCGACCGTACCGATAACGGCAAAATCTACCAGCGCCCGTTCGGCGGCCATTCGATGAACTACGGCCAGGCGCCGGTGATGCGCTCCTGTGCGGCGGCGGACCGGACCGGCCACGCCATGCTGCATGCGCTTTACCAGCGCAACGTGCGGGCCAACACACAGTTCTTCGTCGAGTGGATGGCACTCGATCTGATCCGTAACAGCGAGGGCGATGTCCTCGGCGTGACCGCGCTCGAAATGGAAACCGGCGAAGTGTCGATTTTCCACGCCAAGGCGACGATTTTCGCCACGGGCGGCGCCGGGCGCATCTTCTACAGCTCGACCAATGCCTTCATCAATACCGGTGATGGCGTGGGGATGGCTGCGCGTGCCGGCATCCCGCTGGAAGATATGGAATTCTGGCAGTTCCACCCGACCGGCGTGGCCGGCGCGGGGGTGCTGATTACCGAAGGCGTGCGCGGCGAAGGCGGTATCCTGCGTAATGCGTCGGGCGAGCGTTTCATGGAGCGCTATGCGCCCAATCTGAAGGATCTGGCGTCGCGCGACGTGGTTTCGCGCTCGATGGTGACGGAAATCAACGAAGGGCGCGGCTGTGGTCACGACAAGGACCATGTCCTGCTCGATATCACGCATCTGTCGCCGGAAACCATCCTCAAGCGGCTGCCCGGCATCCGTGAAATTTCCATTCAGTTCGCCGGCGTCGACCCGATCAAGGCGCCGATTCCGGTCGTGCCGACTTGCCATTACCAGATGGGCGGTATCCCGACCAACTATAAAGGCCAGGTCGTCATGCCGAAGAACGGCGACCCGAATGCGCCGGTTCAGGGCTTCTATGCCGCGGGCGAGTGCGCTTGCGCGTCGGTGCATGGCGCGAATCGCCTTGGAACGAACTCGCTGCTCGATCTGCTGGTATTCGGCAAATCGGCTGGAGAAACGGTGGTGGCCGATTTCGAGTCCGGCAACCTGACGCTGAAGCCTTTGCCGGCCGATGCGGCCGACGCGTCGCTGGCGCGAATCGATCGCCTGGAGCAGCAGAAACAGGGCACCGACGTGCACGAAGTGCGGCTTGCCATGCAGCGTACGATGCAGAAGCACGCGGGCGTGTTCCGTTTCAGCAATCTGCTCAAGGAAGGCGTCGAAAAAATCCTGGAAGTCGCCGAGCAGGCCAAAACCACTGAAATCAAGGATAAATCCAAGGTCTGGAACACGGCGCGTACCGAGGCTCTGGAGCTGGACAATCTGATCGAGGTGGCGAAAGCGACGATGGTGTCCGCCGAGGCTCGCAAAGAATCACGCGGCGCTCACGTTCGCGACGACGCGCCGGATACCGCGGAACACCCGAACGGGCGCGACGATACGAATTGGCTCAAGCACACCTTGTGGTTCAGCGAGGGTAATCGCCTGGATTACAAGCCGGTGAACCTGAAGCCCTTGTCCGCCGACGTCGAGCCGATCGCGCTCGCCAAGCGCACGTATTGAGCGCGGGAGAATAAACAAGATGAGTAAGCGTACCGTTCAATTCAAAATTTACCGCTACGATCCGGACAAGGACGAGCGGCCTTACATGCAGGATATCTCCGTCGAACTGGAGGCGTCCGACAAGAAGCTGCTCGATGCCATCGTGCGCTTGAAGGCGAAGGACGATTCCTTGTCTTTCCGCCGTTCGTGCCGTGAGGGCGTGTGCGGTTCCGATGCGATGAACATCAACAACAAGAATGGATTGGCCTGCCTGACCGATGTGGATAGTCTGGCGCAGCCGATCACCTTGCGTCCGTTGCCGGGTTTGCCGGTCATCCGCGATCTGATCGTGGATATGACCCAGTTCTTCAAGCAATACCATTCGATCAAGCCGTACCTGGTGAACGACGACCCCGCGCCCGAGCGCGAGCGTTTGCAGACGCCGGATGATCGCGAGGAACTCAACGGCTTGTACGAGTGCATCCTCTGTGCGTGCTGCTCCACGTCATGTCCGTCGTTCTGGTGGAATCCGGACAAGTTCGTCGGCCCGGCGGGCTTGCTTGCCGCCTATCGTTTTCTTGCCGATACGCGGGATCAGGCGACCAACGAGCGTTTGGACAACCTCGAGGACCCGTATCGCCTGTTCCGTTGCCATAGCATCATGAACTGCGTCGACGTCTGTCCGAAGGGGCTGAACCCGACGCGCGCGATCGGAAAGATCAAGGACATGATGTTGCGGCGGGCGATTTGACGAAATGACGACTCATCGAGGGCGCGTGCGCTGGCAGTGCCGGAGGGCCTTGCTGGAGTTGGATGTGGTTTTCGCGCGCTTCCTCGATACGCATTTCGACCGTCTGAGCGACGGTCAACTGGTGGATCTGGACGATCTGCTGCGGTGCGACGATTACGATCTGTGGGCGATGATCAATGGCAGCACCGCATGCACGGAGGACCGCTGGAAAGAGATGATCGGCTTGCTGCGTCAGTCATGACGTAGCTAGGCCTTTCCGGTTTCGAAGAGGGAGCAGTATTAAAACGGTTAGTAGAAGGGGGACAACATATGAGCACTCAACGTACCGCAACATTGATCGTCGATGGCAAAACCGTCGAGTTCCCGATCATGACCGGAACCCACGGGAACGATGTCATCGACATCCGCACGCTGGGCGCAAAGACCGGTCTTTTCACCTACGATTCGGGATTTTTGTCCACCGCCAGCTGCACATCGTCGATTACCTACATTGATGGCGACAAGGGCGAATTGCTTTATCGCGGCTATCCGATCGAGCAATTGGCGGAAAAGTGCAATTTTCTCGAAGTCGCCTATCTGTTGAAGAACGGCGAACTGCCCAACGCGTCGCAGAAGTATGAATTCGAAACCATCATCAAGCAGCATACGATGGTTCACGACCAGATCACCCGTTTTTTCAACGGGTTCCGTCGCGATGCCCATCCAATGGCGATCATGGTCGGCGTGGTCGGCGCGCTGTCCGCCTTCTACCATGAGGCGCAGGACTTTTCCGATCAGCAACATCGCAACATCTCGGCCAACCGCCTGATCGCGAAGCTGCCCACGATTGTGGCGATGGCGTACAAGTACAACAGCGGGCAGCCGTTTACCTATCCGCGCAACAACCTCGATTACACGGCGAATTTCATGCATATGATGTTCGGCACGCCGTGCGAGGAATACAAACCGAACCCGGTGCTGGTCCGTGCGCTCGATGTGATTTTTACGCTGCATGCCGATCACGAGCAGAACGCTTCCACATCCACGGTGCGCCTGTCCGGTTCTTCGGGCGCCAATCCGTTTGCGTGCATTTCGGCTGGTATCGCCTGCCTGTGGGGGCCCGCGCACGGCGGCGCCAACGAGGCGTGCCTGAACATGCTGGAGGAAATTGGCGACGTTTCCCGCGTCGGCGAATATATCAAGCGTGCCAAGGACAAGAACGACAGCTTC
Source organism: Azoarcus sp. (assembly GCA_031556475.1). Classification (GTDB taxonomy): domain Bacteria; phylum Pseudomonadota; class Gammaproteobacteria; order Burkholderiales; family Rhodocyclaceae; genus Azoarcus. Next base: position 28,038 of record JAVBSY010000010.1, on the reverse strand, counting down.
AAGCTGATGGGTTTCGGCCACCGCGTCTATAAGAATTTCGATCCGCGCGCCAAACTGATGGGCAAGGTCTGCACCGATGTGCTGAACGAACTGGGTCTGGAAAACGACCGCCTGTTCAAGCTGGCCAAGGCATTGGAGAAGATTGCGCTCGAAGACGAGTATTTCGTCGAGAAAAAGCTTTATCCGAACGTCGATTTCTACTCCGGCATCGTGCAAAAGGCGCTGGGCATCCCGACTTCAATGTTCACCTGCATTTTCGCCCTGGCACGTACCGTGGGCTGGATTACGCAGTGGGAGGAAATGATTACCGACGCGGAGTACAAGATTGGCCGTCCCCGCCAGTTGTATGTCGGCGCGGCGCGGCGCGATGTTCCCGACTTGGCGCAACGTACGTAAAAAACAATGAAGAGGGAGAGGGAGCGGCTCCGAATTCAGTTCTAGCCGTTGCGGGATGGTCGCGCTTGCGTGCCCATCCCGTTTTTCCATTCGGCGCCAAAACGCAGTTTTACTCGCCCTGCCAAGGGCAATCAAAACACGACAGGTGGCCACGCCATGATGAAGCAACTACGCGATACGTCTTATTTGTTCGGCGCGAACGCGCCGTTCATCGAGGAGCTTTACGAGAGTTATCTTGCCGACCCGGCTGCGGTGCCGGAGGCTTGGCGGGAGTACTTCGACAATCTGCAGAAACAGGCCGGCGCCGCCGTGCGCGACGTCGCGCATGGCCCGGTGATCGCCGCGTTCGAACAAATGGGCAAGCGCGGCCCGATTCTCCCTGCGGCGGCGCCCGGCAGCGATGCCAAGCTGCAGGTGTCCGCGCTGCAATTGATCAATGCGCACCGCTTCCTGGGGAACCGCTGGGCGAATCTCGATCCGCTGAAGCGTACCGAGCGGCCGCAGATCGCCGAGCTGGAGCCGTCTTTCTACGGCTTTACCGAGGCCGATCTCTCCAAGAGCTTCAACGTCGGCTCTTTCCACGGCTTCTCCACCGAAAACGCCAGCCTGCGCGAAATTCTCGAAGCGGTGCGTCAGACCTACTGCAGTTCGATCGGCTCGGAGTACATGTATATCTCCGACATCGGGCAGAAGCGCTGGATTCAAAGCCGTCTCGAAAGCGTGCGGGGTACGCCGGCGTTTTCGGCGGAAACGAAAAAGCGCATTCTCGAACGCGCGACGGCCGCCGAAACGCTGGAGCGTTATCTGCATACCAAATACGTCGGGCAGAAGCGGTTCTCGCTTGAAGGCGGCGAATCGACCATTGTCGCGATGGATGAGCTGATCCGCGTCGGCGGCGGCCTGGGTGCGCAGGAGATCGTCATCGGCATGGCCCACCGCGGCCGCCTGAACGTACTCGTGAACACGCTCGGCAAGTCGCCGAAGATGCTGTTCTCCGAGTTCGAGGGCAAGGCTGCGTCCGCTCTTTCCGCCGGCGACGTCAAGTACCATCTCGGCTATTCCAGCGACGTCATGACGCCGGGTGGCCCGGTTCACCTCACGCTGGCGTTCAATCCGTCGCACCTGGAGATCATCAATCCGGTGGTGCAAGGATCTGTCTATGCACGGCAGATTCGCCGCAAGGATGTCGACAAGGGTGAGGTCATCCCGGTGCTGATTCACGGTGACGCGGCGGTGGCGGGGCAGGGCGTCAACCAGGAGATGCTCAATTTCTCCCAGACCCGCGGCTATGGCACAGGCGGTACCGTGCACATCGTCATCAACAACCAGATCGGCTTCACCACTTCGGATCCGCGCGATTACCGCTCCTCGCTGTATTGCACCGACATTTTCAAGATGGTCGAGGCGCCGATCTTCCACGTAAACGGCGACGATCCGGAGGCGGTGGCTTTCGTTACCGCACTGGCGGTGGAGTTCCGTCAGCAGTTCAAGAAAGACGTGGTGATCGATATCGTCTGCTTCCGCAAGCTTGGCCATAATGAGCAGGATGAGCCGATGGTCACGCAGCCGCTGATGTACCGCAAGATCCAGCAGCATCCGGGCACGCGCAAGCTTTATGCCGATCGCCTGGTCGCGGAGGGCACGCTTTCCGCCGACGAACCGGAACGGATGATCCAGGAATGCCGCGAACATCTGGATCAGGGCGAATTGTTGTACAACCCGGTTCTGTCCGGCCACACCCGCCAATTTTCCGTCGATTGGGCGCCGTTCAACGGTCAGCCTTATACCGATGCGGGCGATACCGCCGTTCCGGTGCAGGAGATCAAGCGCCTTGCCGAGCGCCTGACCGCTATTCCGGAAAAATTCACCTTGCATTCGCGGGTACAGAAGATCATCGACGATCGCGGCGCGATGGGGCGCGGCGAAATGCCGATGGATTGGGGTATGGGCGAGAACCTGGCTTACGCGAGTTTGCTTGCGCAGGGTTTCGCCGTGCGGATTTCGGGTGAGGACGTCGGCCGTGGCACCTTCTTCCACCGCCATGCGGTACTGCACGATCAGAAGCGTGAGCATTGGGACGAAGGCAGTTTCAAGCCGCTGGAACATATCCAGGATGGCCAGGCCCATTTCCAGTGTTTCGATTCGGTGCTGTCCGAGGAAGCGGTGCTGGGCTTCGAGTATGGCTATGCCACTGCCGAACCGAACGAGCTTGTCGTTTGGGAGGCGCAGTTCGGCGATTTCGTCAACGGCGCCCAGGTCGTGCTCGATCAGTTCATCAGTTCGGGAGAGTCGAAGTGGGGGCGGCTGTCCGGCTTGACGATCATGCTGCCGCACGGCTACGAAGGGCAGGGGCCGGAGCACTCGTCCGCCCGTCTGGAGCGCTTCATGAGCATGGCGGCGGAAAACAACTGGCAGATTTGCGTGCCGACCACGCCGAGCCAGATTTTCCACCTGCTGCGCAGGCAGATGCTGCGCCGTCTGCGCAAGCCGCTGATCATCATCACGCCGAAATCGCTGCTGCGTCACAAGGAAGCCGTCTCCTCGCTCGACGAGTTGGCGCGCGGCCGTTTCCAGACGGTGATCGGCGAAACCGAGAAGCTGGATGCGAAGAAGGTCAAGCGCATCGTGGCATGCCAGGGCAAGATCTATTACGAGTTGCTGGCGCACCGCCGTGAAAATGGCATCAAGGACATCGCCCTGGTGCGCATCGAGCAGCTTTACCCATTCCCGGCCGAGGCATTTGGCGAGGCGCTCGCGCAGTTCCCGAACGCCAAGGAAATCGTCTGGTGCCAGGAAGAGCCGCGCAACCAGGGGGCATGGTACTGGCTCGCATCGCGCCAGCATCTGGTGAAGCTGGGACCCAAGCACAAGTTGCTGCTGGTGAGCCGTCCCGCGGCGGCGTCGCCCGCGGTGGGCTACTACGCCAAGCACAACGCTCAGCAAAAAGCCGTGATCGAAAACGCCTTCGGGCCGATCAAGGACTGATTACAAACAAGTGGGCGCAAAGCCGCCCACAAAATCAAATGAACATTGGGGGAACGAGTTTATGTTGATCGAAGTGAAAGTGCCGCAGTTGTCCGAATCGGTTTCCGAGGCCACGTTGATCTCGTGGCACAAGAAGGAAGGCGATGCGGTTGCACGCGACGAAAACCTGATTGATATCGAGACCGACAAGGTCGTGCTTGAAACCCCCGCGCCGGCCGATGGCGTGTTGGTGAAAATCATCAAGGCCGATGGCGGTACGGTAACGTCGGGAGAGTTGATCGCACAGATCGATACCGAGGCGAAGGCTGCCGCGGGCGGCGCGAAGGCGAGCGAACCCGCCGCGCCGGCGGCGACGGTTGCGCAATCTGCGCCCGCGACCAATGCGGCAAGCCCGGCTGCGCGCAAGATACTGGAAGAAAAGGGCGTTGCCGCCGCCAGCGTTACCGGCAGTGGCCGGGGAGGGCGTGTCACCAAGGAAGATGCGGTTGCCGCTCAGGCCAAGTCTCCCGCCGCCGTCGCGGCTGCGCCGGTGGCGGTCGTGGCTGGGGAGCGCGCCGAGGAGCGCGTGCCGATGACGCGCCTGCGTGCCCGCATCGCCGAGCGCCTGCTCCAGTCGAAGAACGAAAACGCCATCCTGACTACGTTCAACGAGGTCAACATGGCGCCAGTCATGGCGCTGCGCAAGCAATATGGCGACAAGTTCGAGAAAGCCCACGGCACGCGCCTTGGTTTCATGGGATTCTTCGTCAAGGCGGCGGTTGCCGCGCTGAAGCGCTATCCCATCCTGAATGCCTCGATCGACGGCAATGACATCGTCTATCACGGCTATGTGGATATCGGCATTGCGGTGGGGTCGCCACGCGGCCTGGTCGTGCCGATTCTGCGCGATGCGGATCAGATGTCGATTGCCGATATCGAGAAGAAGATCGCCGAATTCGGTGAAAAGGCCAAGGGCGGCAAGCTGTCGTTGGAAGAACTCACCGGTGGCACTTTCTCGATTTCGAATGGTGGCGTGTTCGGCTCGATGTTGTCGACGCCGATCATCAATCCGCCGCAGTCGGCGATTCTCGGCATTCACGCGACGAAGGATCGTCCGGTGGCTGAGAACGGCCAAGTGGTGATTCGCCCGATCAACTATCTGGCCTTGTCCTACGACCACCGCATCATCGATGGTCGCGAAGCCGTGCTTGGTCTGGTGGCGATGAAAGAGGCGCTGGAAGATCCGGCCCGCCTCATCCTCGACGTCTAAATATCCCCTAGAGGGGCGAGCACGCGGAACCTGCCCGGGTTTCCGCGTGTTCGCCCTTCGCATTGCATACGCTTCGCATTGCATACTTTTCCGGAGCAATACATGAGCAAGCAATTCGATGTACTGGTGATTGGCGGTGGTCCCGGCGGCTATGTAGCGGCGATCCGTGCCGCCCAGCTTGGCCTCAAGACAGCCTGCTGCGAATCGAATCCCTATGCCGACCCGAAAGGCGAGCCGCGCCTGGGCGGAACCTGCCTGAACGTCGGCTGCATCCCCTCCAAGGCCTTGCTGCACACCTCGCACCTGTTCGAGGAAGCGGGCCATGCCTTTGCCGGCCAGGGGATCGATGTCGGCACGCCGAAGATCAACGTGGGCAAGATGCTGGCGCGCAAAAACGTCATTGTCGACCAGCTTACTGGCGGTATCAAAGGGCTGTTCAAGAAGAACAAGGTGACGCAGCTCAACGGCCATGGCAGTTTTCTGGCCCAGACCCCCGAGGGTTGGCAGGTGCGGGTGGGAGAGGAAACGGTCGTCGCCAAGCAGGTGATCGTTGCCACCGGCTCCAAGGCGCGCCATTTGCCGGGTGTGCCGGTCGATAACAAGATCGTTTGCGACAATATCGGCGCGCTCGATATCGACGCCGTGCCGAAGAAGCTGGTCATCATCGGCGCTGGTGTGATCGGCCTGGAAATGGGCTCCGTGTGGCGCCGCGTGGGGGCGGATGTGACCGTGCTCGAGGCCCTGCCCGATTTCCTTTCCGCGGCCGATCAGGATGTCGCCAAGGAGGCGCAGAAAGTCTTCGCCAAGCAGGGTTTGAAGTTCGAGCTGGGCGTGAGCATCGGCGAGGTCAAAGTCGGCAAGAAGGGTGTCGTTGTTGCCTACAAGGACAAGGATGGCGCGGAGCGCAAGCTCGACGCGGACCGCATGATCGTCTCCGTGGGCCGTGTTCCGAACACCGATGGCCTCAACGCTGGCGCGGTCGGCCTGAAAATCAACGAGCGTTCGCAAATCGAGGTCGATGCCCATTGCCGCACCAGCCTTCCTGGCGTGTGGGCGGTCGGCGACGTCGTGCGTGGCCCGATGTTGGCGCACAAGGCGATGGAAGAGGGCGTCATGGTTGCCGAAATCATTGCGGGCCAGGCAGGCCACTGCAATCTCGACACCGTGCCCTGGGTGATCTACACCAGCCCGGAAATCGCCTGGGTGGGCAAAACCGAACAGCAGCTCAAGGCCGAAGGCGTGGCTTACAAGGCGGGCAAGATTCCCTTCCTCGCCAACGGCCGCGCGCTGGGCATGGGCGATCCCACCGGTTTCGTCAAAATGCTGGCCGATGCCAAAACCGATCGCATCCTTGGCGTCCACATCATTGGCGCGAACGCTTCCGAATTGATCAGCGAAGCCGTGGTGGCGATGGAGTTCGTCGCCAGCAGCGAAGATATCGCCCGCATCTGCCATGCTCACCCGACGCTGTCGGAGGTGGTGCATGAAGCGGCACTGGCGGTGGACAAGCGGCCGCTGCATTTTTAAACGAATCTTGATCGCGACCGGCTACTGCTCTTGGTATATCGGCGGATAGTCGGGGTCAAACGGCAAGACCGTTTAGCGATACGTCGATCCAATCCCCATGCGACAAGCAAGTCGCATGGGGATTTTTTATGGCTGTCGTCATGGTTGCCGCAAAAACGGATGCGTACGAGATGGCGCTACGTGAGATCGGCGAGGCACGCGCTCAATATTGCTCATTGGCGTCTTGATCAGAATCGGATTCGGCCAGAGGTTCCCGGGCTTCATCCAATTCCCGCAAGGCACGGAAAAGCTCGCGGTAGGCCTTGGGCGGTTTGTTGTGTTCGCGTTCTTTCAACGCGTTGCGGCGCAACACGCGCAAGTGCTGGAGATCGGCACCGGGCGAAGCTTCGGCAATGGCGGCGATGACCTTTTCGTCTTCGAGAAAATCGGCGCGCAAGCGTTCCAGCCGATGTTGCCGGGCCGTTTCGGTGGCCGAGCCCCCCTCGAACGCATCGAGCTGGGCCTGGATGGGCGTGGGGTCGATGCCGCGCATCAGTTTGCCGATGTATTGCAGTTGGCGCCGACGCGCTTCGTGCTTGGTAAAGCGCTGAGCGTCGCGTACGGCGTCATACAGCTCTTCCGGCATGGGTACCTTGCGCAGACGTTCCGGCGACAACTGGACCAGGCGTTCCCCGATGTCCTGCAATGCGTGCATGGCGCGCTTGCGGCTGCTCTTACTGGGCGGTTCGACGATTTCATCGTCGCTGTAAACGTCGGTTTGCGGGTCGAGCCTGGGGGTGGAAGCCATCATTGAACGGGCGTGGTGCGGGATCGGGTTAAGATTATAGCCCTTGCCTACTATCCTCCCTCCCCGATCATGTCCGCTCCAGGTTTTTCCTTTTCCCAGGCCCATTTGCGCGAAATTGCCGCCGATATCGTCAAGTACGCCAAAAAACGCGGTGCGTCGGCGTGCGAGACAGACGTTTCCGAGGGCTTGGGCGAGTCCGTCGCCGTCCGCAAGGGCGAGGTGGAGACGATCGAGTACAACCGTGACAAGGGTATCGGCGTTACCGTCTATATCGGGCAGCAGAGGGGCAATGCGAGTACGTCCGATTTTTCCAAGGCGGCATGGAAGTCGGCAGTCGATGCCGCTTTGTCCATCGCTCGCTTTACCGCTCCCGATCCTTGTGCCGGATTGGCCGACAAGGCGTTGATGGCGAAGAAAATCCCCGATCTCGACCTGTTTCATCCATGGGCGATCGGTGTCGATGACGCGATTGCGATCGCGCGCCGTTGCGAAGACGCCGCTTTCGCGGTGAGTCCACGAATCAGCAATTCGGAAGGGGCGAACGTTTCGATCCAGCAAGCGCACTTCGTTTCCGCCAATAGCCACGGTTTCATTGGCGGGTATGCCACCACGCGGCATGGTTTGTCATGTTCGGTGATCGCCGGAGAGGGCGATGCCATGCAGAGGGAATACTGGTTCGATGCGCGCCGCGACGCGGCGGATTTGATATCCCCCGAAGAGGTCGGCCGGCTGGCTGGCGAACGGGCGCTTGCCCGCCTGGGGGCGAAGAAAATCCGTACCTGCGAAGCCCCCGTGATTTTCGAGGCGCCGCTGGCGGTCGGCTTGATCGGTAATTTCGTCCAGGCGGCCAGCGGCGGCGCGCTTTATCGGAAATCGAGCTTTCTGCTCGACAGCCTTGGCCAGCAGATCTTCTCGCCGCTCGTCACGCTTGTCGAGCGCCCTCATTTGCCGAAGGCCTTTGGGTCCAGTCCGTTCGATGGCGACGGTGTAGCGACGCGCGACCGGGATGTCGTCGTCGACGGCGTGTTGCAAGGTTATTTTCTTTCCACATACTCGGCGCGTAAATTGGGCATGGAGACGACCGGCAATGCGGGTGGCTCGCACAATTTGCGTGTGCGCCCGGGTGACGAGGATCTTGCCGGCCTGATTCGTAAAATGGACAAAGGTCTTGTCGTGACCGAGTTGCTGGGGCATGGCGTCAATTACGTGACCGGCGATTATTCCCGGGGCGCCGCAGGGTTTTGGGTGGAAAAGGGAAAAATCAAGCACGCGGTCGAGGAAATCACGATAGCTGGTAACTTGCGTGACATGTTTCGCAACATTGTCGCCGTCGGCAACGATGCCTTGCCGCGCGGCGCCAAGCATTGCGGTTCACTGCTGATCGAGCGGATGAAAATCGCCGGCCGCTGATCGCACATAAAATCCTGTTTGATTTGTGCATGGGTGGAATGGCGCGGAAACGGTGATCGCTCCGCAAGGCGTGGCTATCGATATGAAGGAATCAATGTGAAGCGTCGTTCATTCCTGAAAAAGGCGGGAGCGGGCCTGGCGGTCGGTGCCACGGCCGGGTTGGCTGCTTGCGGTAAAGAGGATGCGACACCACGCGGTTCGCCTGCAGTGCAGGCCGGGTTGCCCGGTGTCCGTTGGCGGCTGACGTCGAGCTTCCCAAAAAATCTCGACGTCATGTATGCCAGTGCCGAGATACTGGCAAACCGGGTACGCCTCATTACCGATGGAAAATTCGATATCCGTATTTACCCGCCGGGCGAAATCGCCCCCAGCTTGCAAGCGCTGGAAGCGGTACAACAGGGGACGGTGGAGGCGTGTCATTCCTGTTCCTACTACTACGTCGATAAAGACAGGGCCTTTGCTTTCGGCTCCGCCTTGCCTTTCGGCTTGAATGCCCGGCAAATGAATGCCTGGGTCATGTATGGTGGCGGCCAGCAATTGCTCGACGAGTTTTACAGCAATTACAACGCGGTTTCCTTCATGGCCGGCAATTCCGGCGCGCAAATGGGCGGCTGGTTTCGCAAGCGGATCAAAACCCTGGCCGATCTGCGTGGCCTGAAAATTCGTACTTCCGGTTTGGCGGGTGAATTGCTGGCACGCCTTGGCGCGGACCCGCAGCAGATTGCCGGCTCCGATATTTTTCCTTCATTGGAAAAAGGCATTATCGACGCCGCCGAGTGGGCGGGGCCTCATGACGACGAGAAACTGGGTTTCTACAAGATAGCTCCGTACTACTATTACCCTGGCTGGCTGGAGCCGAATGCGGCTACCCATTTTTTCGTGAACAGGACGGAGTGGCTGAAATTGCCCGTGCCTTATCAGGAGGCTTTCCGTTCCGCGGCGCATGATGCCAACGTTGGCATGCTGGCTTCATATGATGACAAGAATCCGCAGGCGCTCAGCCGGCTGCTGAGTTACGGCGTCAAGCTCGAAAGCTATCCCGAAGAAATCATGAAAGCCGCCTACAAGGCCGCGTTCGAGCTATATCACGAGGAAGCGGAAAAAAATCCCGCCTGGGCGAGGATATTTTCCGGATGGGAGAAATACCGTAAAGCACAGAACGAATGGTTCAGAGTCGCGGAAGCCCATGTCGATCGCTTCTGCAGCACGTGTTTTTGAACGGTGCGGAACCGCGCGATCCAAGCCGGAACCAGCTGTCTTGGGACTGCACTGTACCTACTCTCTTAGCCATTCAGGCTGACTGATGAAACGGGCTGTTGCGAGACCTATCGCCATCGCACCTACGACGAAGCCGACCAGGATCGCCGCCCTGAGCCCCGGGAGTATCTCGCCCTGGTTGAAATATACCAACGCTTCGAAAGCGTAGAGGCCAGGCACCATCATGATGACCCCTGGAACCGTGAGCGCGACACGCGTCTCGTTGCGCCATCGGCCCGCGAGCGATGCCGTAAGCCCCACTGCGAGAGCCCCAAGAAATGTCGCCGGCGGCAGCGCCAGACCGATGTCGTGCAGCGTCAGCCGGATTTCGTTGCCGATGATCGCAACCATGCCAACGTGGAGCACATTGCGCCATGTACCGTTGTAGAGGACCGCGAAACCGCAGGCGCCAGCAAAGCTGGCAAAGGCCCGCAGGACGAGCATCTGTGGTTCCGCGAACGCGGGCGGCGGTGGCGCTTCGACGGAAAACCCGACCACGGCGATGACGACGGACAGGCCGAGGGTTCCGGCCAGCAGCAGCGTCGTCGCATAAGCCAGCCGTGACAGGGCGACAGTCGTCTCGTGCTGCAACAGGTCGAGCAGGGCCGTGACCAGTGGAAAGCCGGGTACCAGGAACAACACCGACGAGATGAGCCCGATGCTGTTGCGCACGGCGCCGAGGCCCGTGTGGTCCGCCACGGCTGAAACCAGGCAATAGACGGCCGAGGCAACCAGGGCGCACAGTGCGGTGACGGCATACTGGTTGAAGCGTCGGCGGAGCAGCAGTGATCGCAGACCTTGGCCGACACCACCGCCGACCGCGCATGCCGCCACTTCGGGTCCGACGCCGCCGTTGAGGAAGGCGAACGCACCACAGGCGGCGCCGACGGCGGCAGCGGTTTGAGCGATGGAATAACGTGGCGGTGCGCTCTCGATCGCCGCCAGTTTCCTCGCGAGCTCGCACGAGGTCGTTCCCGAGGGAATGGTATGCGCAAGCCCTTCCAGTGCGGCGATCCGCTCGGTGTTGACGCCGGGGGCTCCGACCTCGCGTACCAACGTCGCCATCTCGCCGCCACGGCGTGCGCTTGCGGTGACGCTGTCGAGTCCCACCCGCAGCGACAACGCCTCGAGACCCATGCCGCGCGCGATTGCCGCCATGGATTGGCGAGCGCGGAACGCCGTGTTACCAAAACGCAGCATCAGGGCACCGAAGCGTAGCAACTCTTCCAGCGTTTCCATGAGCACTGGCGAGGATTGCATGGTCTTGTTGCTTGGTTCAGGTGGCGAAGTCATTGACCTTCCTTTTCCATCGTGGAGCCAGCCAACGCTGTGCCGCTTCAGGGTTATGAGTCGTTTTCATGCTGTGGAACTTTCAGGGATTTTGCGAGACTGACATCACGTTCCATCCGCTTTGATCGTTGATTTGACGGGGTATCGAGAATAGGCTCGGCAGAGGATCAGGCGATGATTGTCGATAGCGCAATGCTGGCATGATTGTGCTTCAATGAGCGGGATAGGCAGCTGAGTGTTTTCCCCTACGATGAATAGCGAGCGTTTTCCACGAAATCCGAGACATTGCCGGGTCTGCCTGGTGCGCCACGGGGAGACGCCGTGGAATGCGGAACGGCGCTTGCAAGGCCATATCGATATCCCGCTCAACGAAAATGGCATCGCCCAGGCCGTCGCCGTGGGGCGTAGTCTGGCGAAAGAGCGTTTCGCGGCGATTTACTGCAGCGACTTGCAGCGTGCCCGCCAGACGGCGGAAACCATTTCCAGCCACCATGCCTTGCCGACTCAGGAAGATCCGCGCTTGCGTGAGCGCCATTACGGTATTTTTCAGGGGTTGACCTACGATGAGGTCGCTACCCGTCACCCCAAGGAATACCGCCACTTCAAGGCGCGAGAGACCACGTTTTCATTCCCCGGCGGTGGAGAAAGCCTGGCCGATTTCGCCACCCGCGTTACCGATGCGCTGGTCGAATTTGCCGATCGCCATGCCGGCGAGCAGGTGTTGGTCGTGGCACACGGAGGTGTGCTCGATATCGCCCGCCGTTTCGTTACCGGCAAGGCATTGCATGTACAACGGGATTTCCCGATTCCCAATGCCGCACTCAATTGGATCGAGCATGATGGCGAGCGGTGGAACCTTCTCGCATGGGCGGTGCAGAATCATCTGCATGACTCGCTCGACGAATTGCCGTCCACATAGCCTGGATGCGGAGCGGGCGGTTTTCGCGACGGTTTGTATCAGCGGCGTTTTCCCGCGCTTGCATGGGTGGCTGCCAGATAAAAAACGGTAAAGCGTGGAGAGGTTCTGGAAATTTTCCATGTGTTGGGCGTGTCGTTTTTCGGCGTCCCATTCAGATCATATCGGTGTTGTAAGGACACTTTGCCGCGCTGCAACAGAAGAGGCTTTTTGCCGCGGAGCGCGTGGTAACATCCGTTTTTAAAAACCACCTTCTTCGAGCATCCCCATGTTCTCCTCGCACGATACGCTTGCCAAAGTCGATCCTGAGGTGTGGTCCGCCGTTCAGGCGGAGAACCGCCGCCAGGAAGACCACATCGAACTGATTGCTTCCGAAAACTACGTATCCCACGCGGTGATGGAAGCTCAGGGCTCGCAACTCACCAACAAGTACGCGGAGGGTTATCCCGGCAAGCGTTATTACGGCGGTTGCGAGCATGTGGACGTGGTTGAGCAGCTTGCCATCGACCGCTTGAAGAAGCTGTACGGCGCCGAGGCGGCGAACGTGCAGCCGAATTCCGGTTCGCAGGCCAACCAGGCGGTGTTGATGGCGTTCGCCAAGCCGGGCGATACCATCATGGGCATGAGTCTCGCCGAAGGCGGCCATCTGACCCACGGCATGCCGCTCAACATGTCCGGCAAGTGGTTCAATGTCGTCGCCTATGGCCTCGATGCGAAGGAGGAAATCGACTACCCCGCGATGGAGGCGCTGGCCCGCCAGCATAAGCCGCGCATCATCGTCGCCGGCGCTTCGGCGTATTCGCTGCGCATCGATTTCGAGCGTTTCGCCAAGATCGCGAAGGAAGTCGGCGCGATCTTCTGGGTCGACATGGCACACTACGCCGGCCTGATCGCCGCGGGTTATTACCCGAATCCGGTGCCGCACGCCGACGTCGTGACCTCGACGACTCACAAGACGCTGCGCGGCCCGCGCGGCGGGGTCATCCTGATGAAAGCCGAGCATGAGAAGGCGATCAATTCGGCCGTGTTCCCCGGCTTGCAGGGCGGCCCGTTGGAGCACGTCATCGCTGCCAAGGCGGTTGCTTTCAAGGAAGCGGCCACGACCCAGTTCCGTCACTATCAGGAACAGGTGATCGCCAACGCGCGCGTGATGGCGCGCGTGCTGAGCGAAAAGCATGGTCTGCGTGTCGTGTCCGGCCGGACCGAAAGCCACGTTTTCCTGCTCGATCTGCGCCCCAAGAAAATCACCGGCAAAGAGGCGGAAGCGGTGTTGGGCAAGGCACATATCACGGTCAACAAGAACGCGATTCCAAACGATCCGGAAAAACCGTTCGTGACGTCCGGCATCCGTATCGGTTCTCCGGCGATGACGACGCGTGGCTTCACCGAGATCGAAGCCGAGCAGGTCGCCCACCTCATTGCCGAGGTGCTCGATGCGCCGCAGGATGACGCCACGATCGAACGGGTGCGGACCAAGGTGGCCGAGTTGTGTGCGAAGTTCCCGGTTTACGGGCACTGACTTCAAGAAGCGGGGGGAGAAGAAAGATGAGCGTTCGCGCTCTTCCCCCGCATGACGGCACGCCCTTCCGCCCATGAAGTGCCCTTTTTGTGGTGACGCCAACACGCAAGTCACCGATACGCGCGAGAACGACGACGGCGATGTAGTCCGGCGGCGGCGGCGTTGCACGAACTGCGACAAGCGCTTTACCACGTATGAGCGCATCGATTTGAAGATGCCGCATATCGTCAAGCGCAACGGCAACCGCAGCGAATTCGACCATGCCAAGCTCAGCGGCAGCATGAAGCTGGCGTTGCGCAAGCGCCCGGTGACGACCGAAGCGCTGGAAGCGGCAGTCGATCGCATCGAGGCGCGCCTGCTGGCCATGGGCGAGCCGGAAGTGCCCAGCTCACGGATTGGCGAACTGGTGATGAAAGAGCTGAAGAAGCTCGACAAGGTCGCCTATATCCGTTTCGCATCGGTGTATCGCAATTTCGCCGACGTGGACGAATTCGCCGAGGTCGTCCGCGAAGTGCAGACGCGTCCCAAGCGCGGCCGTGCCGGCAGTGGCACGCCAGACCCCGAGCATGACCTTTTCGGCGGCTGATCACGCCGCGATGGCGCGCGCGCTGGCGCTCGCCGAGCGTGGCATGGAGACCACCGCACCGAATCCGCGCGTGGGCTGCGTGTTGATCAAGGAAGGCCAGATCGTTGGCGAGGGTTGGCACCAGCGTGCCGGCGAAGCACATGCCGAGGCGCACGCGTTGAGTATCGCGGGTAGCGCGGCGCGGGGTGCTACCGCCTACGTTACCCTGGAGCCGTGTTCCCATTTCGGCCGCACGCCGCCTTGTGCCGATGCACTCATCGAAGCCGGGGTCGTCCGCGTGGTAGCGGCGATGGAAGACCCCAATCCGCTCGTTGCCGGTCGTGGCATGGCATGTTTGCGCGCCGCCGGTATCGTCGCCGAGCATGGCTTGCTCGCAGCGCAGGCGCGTGAATTGAACATTGGCTTCATCGCGCGCATGACGCGCGGCCGCCCCTGGCTGCGGCTGAAGGCGGCGCAGACCCTGGATGGCAAGACGGCGCTGGAAAACGGCGTCAGCCAATGGATTACCGGTGATGCAGCGCGGTGCGACGGGCACCGCTGGCGCGCGCGCGCCTGCGCGTTGCTGACCGGTATTGGCACAGTGAAAGGGGATGATCCACGGCTGACCGTGCGTGATGTTACCTGCGAGCGCCAGCCTTTGCGCGTGCTGGTCGATGCCCGCCTGGAAGTGCCAATGACGGCGCGCATACTGTCCGGTGAACCGGCCCTGATCGCGACCGCCAGCGAAAACCGGGAGCGTATCGCCGCGCTTACCGGTGCAGGCCATACTGTCATCGTCCTGCCCAACACCAGCGGCAAGGTCGACCTGCCTGCGCTGATGCGGGAGTTGGGGCGCTGTGGCATGAACGAAATCCATGCCGAGGCCGGCTTCAAACTGAATGCTTCATTATTGCGCGAAGGCTGCGTAGATGAACTGTTGCTGTACCTCGCGCCGATGCTGGTTGGCGATGCGGCGCAAGGTGTATTCAATTTGCCCGCGCTCACCCGGCTGGATCAGGCGGTGCGGCTCGATATCCAGGACTTTCGCCGCATCGGCGACGATTTTCGCCTGATTGCGCGCCCGCGCGCTTCCACCTCAATCCATTCCATCGAATAGCGCGATCTGCTCTGTTTCGGTGCTCGGCTCCGCGTTTTCAGCAAAGCGTACGCCGACGCCCAGCAGGCGTACCGGCAGCGCGCGGCGGCCGTGGCCTTCGTCCAACAGGCGCAGCCAGGTATCGGTATCGGGCTGTTGCGCCACGCATTCCGCCGTGGTCTGCGAGAAGTCGGCAAACTTGATCTTGACGACCGCCTTGTGCACAGGCCGTGTTTCGCGGGCCCGCTCGAAACGGTGATGGAACTCTGCAATCAGGGTGGGTAGGGCGGTGCGGCAGGCGGCCAGATCGGGCAAATCGGTGGCGTAGGTGGTTTCAACCGACAAGGATTTGCGGATGCGGTCCGGTTTCACCTCACGCTCGTCGATGCCGCGGCAGAGTTTATGCAGATTGGCGCCGAAGCGGCCGAATTCGCGTGTCAATGAAGCCAGGCTCCAGGCGCGCAGATCGCCACAGGTTGTTACCCCCAGGCGATTGAGCTTGGCAGCGGTCACTTTGCCGACGCCAAAGATTTTCTTCACCGGCAGTGCGGCGACGAAGGCATCCACGTCTTGCGGGCGGACGAGGAACTGGCCGTCGGGTTTGTTCCAGTCGCTCGCTATTTTGGCGATGAACTTGTTCGGCGCGATACCGGCCGACGCGGTAATGCCGACCTCGACGTGGATGCGGGCGCGAATTTCCTGCGCCATCAGGGTGGCCGAGCCTTGGCAACGCTCCACGTTACTGACGTCGAGATAGGCTTCGTCCAGCGACAGCGGTTCGACGAGTTCGGTGTAGTCGCGGTAAATCGCCAGAATCTGGCGCGAGGCGGTGCGATAGCGCTCGAAATCCGGCGGTAGCAGTAGCAATTGCGGGCAAAGCTGCTGCGCTCGCGCGGTGGACATCGCCGAGTGCACGCCGAAAGCGCGTGCTTCGTAGTTGCAGGTGGCGATTACGCCGCGTCGTTCGGCCTGTCCGCCCACTGCCAGCGGCCGGCCGGCGAGGGCAGGGTTGTCGCGCGTTTCCACTGCTGCGTAAAAGCAATCGCAATCGCAGTGGATGATTTTGCGTTGGCGCATGATTGTTTTTGCCTGATGGATTCCTATCGCCGTAGCATTCGCCAGTGTGGTATTTTGGACCACGCGATGCGACGCCGCGCCGGACCTTGCTTGGCGGAATTCGGTTCAAGATTGTCTGGCGGCATTTTCGGTTTCGTGTCGGCAACCGACGAAAAACCATATGCTCGGGAGACCTTCATGTCCTTGTCTGGCAGTTGTTCCTGCGGTTCCATTACCTACACCTGTTCCAGCCCAGCCGTCATGGCCGGAAATTGCCACTGCGTCGATTGCCGCAAGGCATCGGGGAGCGGATATGCTCCGACCCTGTTCGTACCGGAGAACGCCATCTCCATCAAGGGCGAGGTGAAATATTACGAGCGTAGCGGCGACAGCGGTCACGCGGTCACGCGCGGTTTCTGCCCCCATTGCGGTTCGCAACTGTTCGGCAAGGTGGAAGCCATGCCGGGATTGATCGCTATCCGTGCCGGCTCGCTCGACGATCCGTCGCAGTACAAGCCGCAGCTCGACCTGTATACCAGCCGTGCCCCGGCCTGGGACAGCATGGATCCGGCACTGCCCAAATTTGCTGAAGCGCCGCCCAAAGCATAAGTACGCGCTCATGAAGGCGAGCGGGGCCGCGTTGGTGCGGCCTCTACGAAATGAGAGCGCATTGAGTCCGAGTTGAGCCTCATGAAATCCTCTTCCGGCCAACGCAATGACTTTCTGGCTCATCTCCCTCTCCCTGGTGTGGAGTTTGAGCACAATGACGCGGTTGTGGTCATTGCTGGAGAGCATGTCGGAGATTTTGGCGTCATTGTCAGCGTCGAGGAACTGGGAGACGATCCGATCTATGTGGTGGAGCTTGGGTCGGGCAAGGATGCGGTTATCAGCCAATCGCACCTTTGCGCCGTTGAGGTTTAGCGATTCATCCAAGCCAACGTTGTTTCACGGCGTGGCTTATTCAGGCATTAGGCGTCATGGACGACACGCAGCTAGTAGCGGATCTGCGATTCCGTTTCAACACTGGAGAGAAGCTCAAATACGTATTCTTCTGGGGCCACCAGCCCGATAAGAATGGAATCACCGCTTCATGCTTCAGCCAGTGGTATGGCGCTCCGTTCGTCATAGACGGGCAGCGCTATCCCACGGCAGAGCACTTCATGATGGCTGAAAAGGCCTCGCTTTTCAGCGATCAAGCAACTAGGGCCCAGGTTCTACAGGCTCCGAACCCAGGCGCAGCGAAAGCCCTTGGCCGGCAGGTGCGCGGCTTTGACGAAGCTGTGTGGCTTAAGCACAGGTTCTCGGTCGTCGTACGCGCCAACGAGGCGAAATTTTCCCAGAATCCTGACCTTGGGCAGTTTCTCCAGCAAACAGAGAGTCGCATTCTCGTTGAGGCTAGTCCGGTGGATCGAGTATGGGGTGTCGGTTTGACTCAGGATGATGAAAGAGTTGCCAATCCCAATCAATGGCGAGGCCTCAACCTCTTGGGTTTTGCCCTTATGCAGGTACGCCGTGACGCCCAACACTCCTGTATGGACTCTCTCGGAAAACAAGGGAATTGATCGTTCGAGCCGGAACCGCTGTGCGGTTCGGCTTGAACAGTGGCGTAAATCCTTCTCGTCGTAAATGCGGATAAGACACCGAATGGACCTGAGGCGCTTTTTATTCGTTGCTGTGCTGTTTGTGTTCTGTAACCCCGTTTGGGGCGCGAGTTGGGAGGAGGGGAGTGGGAGGTATTTCGAGGAAGGCAATCTTGCCGAGGTCGAGCGCATTCTTGCCGACGAAACTTATTCTGGCGCGATGTTGATAGACGCGCTGAGTCTCGCCATAAGTTCTGGAAACGTCGATCTCGTCAAATATCTCGACGCGCGTGGATGGTTGAAAGCGTGTCGCAAAGACCGGCGGTGCGATCCCATTCTTTCTGCAGTGCTGGGCAAAAACCGGCAAATGCTTGCCTTCATGCTCTCCCAGGGTTTCCCGCCGACACGGGATGCGCTGTTTTCGGCTGCTGCGCAAGCCGACTTCGATGCGGTGAAATTGCTCTGCGATAAGGGTGCGAATCCAGCCGGGAAAAAAGCCAGCAAGGAAGAAAAGGGTGCCACTGCGCGGACTGGACCAACGGTATCGGAAGAACTGGAAAGACGCATCGTCGATCCACGGATGAATTTGGGCAGCCCGATACGGAGTGCCAGCGGTGTGGCCGCGGAGGCTCGGATTGCGGCATTTTTCGGCAAGGGCTCGTGCAAGGCCGGGGCTGCGTCGTCGCCCGATTTCGATGCCTACCTCAAGGAGGTCCGTGCCTTTCGGGATGGAAACCTGGATGCGGTAAAGGCGTTTCAGGCGAGGCGGGGTGATGTGCACGCCGATCCCCAGGTCGAGACATATTTACTGTACGAAGCCATCGCATCCCGAGATACCGACCTGTTGCTCTACCTCAAGAGCCAGGGGTGGCTGGAGCGCTGCCGGGCACGTACCGATTGCCGCCCCATCGATGCCGCGGCGGAAGCCGGTGCGAATTCCGAGATCTTCGAGTTGTTGGTTGCCGAGGGGTTCGAGCTCGACACCCACAACACGTCACATGGGACTCCGCTTTTGTATGCCGCGATCAACGGGCGGGTGGATGCCGTGAGGTTTCTTTGCCAGCACGGTGCCGATTTCCGCAAGACCATCAAGCTTGAAATACTGGAATTGTCGATCATCGACGCGCTGCGCGAGGCATACAGCGGAGCCTGGTGCGCGGCGGTTCGGAACGGTGTGGAAAAGAACAACACCATGGCGATGGAGCGCTGTACGGACGCAGTGAACTTCAATGTACCCATTTCCGAGTGCATGCCGGGTTCGACGTGCCTGTCGGTTCCGTTTCCCCCAAAAACCTCGCCTGAGGCGACGCAACGCCTGACGGTGCTGAACGAGGTCTTCCAGTATTTCAAGAATGGGCGCTGTGCCTCGGAGCAGGTTGGGCAATGCGCCAAAAACACGGCGAAATTCGGTACGGTGATCGGCGATAACGTGACGCTGCGCAGCGAGCCGGATCAGACCGGCGACATGCGGGCCGCGCTGCCTTTCGGCACGGTTGTTCACATTATCGACAGTGCGCGGAACTGTACGGCGGTAGCGGGCAAGACCGGGCGGTGGATCAAGATCAGGGTGAAACGCTTCGCACTGGGGAGCAATCAGCAGGAAACGGGCGGCGAGGGGTGGATGTTCGATACCTATGTCGACTACATGCCGGCGGCGCGGGAGCGGTTCGAGCATTGACCGCTCCCCTGCGCGGCTTTTTTGAACGGTTTGCTACTCGATTTCCGATGCCCGCCGCACCCGACGGTTGCGTGCGGCTTCAGCCAGAACATCGAGCACCACAAGGCTGTCTTCCCAGCCGATGCAGGCATCGGTGAGGCTTTTGCCATACTCCAGTTCGACGCCGGGTTTGAGATCTTGCCGGCCCTCCTTGAGGTGGGATTCGACCATCGCGCCGATGATGCGGTCTTCGCCGGCGGCGACCTGTGCCCCCACTTCGCGCGCCACTTCGATTTGCAGCCGATGCTGCTTGCGGCTGTTGGCATGGGAAAAATCGATCATCACCTTGCCCGGCACGCCGCTGGCAGCCAGTTCGGTGCAGGCCGTATCGACGCTGGCAGCGTCGTAATTGGTGGTCTTCCCGCCGCGCAGGATGACGTGGCAGTCCTCGTTGCCGCTGGTGGAGACGATGGCCGAATGGCCTGCCTTGGTGACGCTGAGGAAATGGTGCGGAGATTGCGCCGCCTTGATCGCATCCACTGCGATGCGCACGTTGCCGTCGGTGCCGTTCTTGAACCCGACCGGGCATGACAGGCCGGAGGCCAGTTCGCGGTGCACCTGGCTTTCCGTGGTGCGGGCGCCAATCGCGCCCCACGAGATGAGGTCGGCAATGTACTGCGGCGTAATCATGTCGAGAAACTCGGTGCCGGCCGGCAAGCCGAGTTCGTTGATTTCCCACAGCAGCTTGCGCGCCAGCCGCACGCCTTCGTTGATGGCGAAGCTGCCATCCAGGTGCGGATCGTTGATGAGTCCTTTCCAGCCCACGGTGGTCCGGGGTTTCTCGAAATAAACGCGCATGACGATCAGCAGATCGTTGCGCAGCCGGTCGGCTTCGACCTTCAGTTTGCGCGCGTAATCCAGCGCCGCTTCGGCATCGTGGATCGAACACGGTCCGACGACGACCAGCAAGCGATCATCGGCGCCGTAAAGAATGCGATGGATGGCGTGGCGTGTGGCGAATGCCGTTTCCGCCGCCTTGGGTGTGGCGGGGAATTCCCGCAGCACATGGGCGGGCGGGATGAGTTCCTTGATTTCTTTGATGCGGACGTCGTCAATATGGATTCGAGTGGAGGCGTTCATGGCGAGAACCAGCGTGAAGGCTGAAAAGGACTCGATTCTATAGCGATTTTCCTTAAGTCAGATTAATCGGGCGTATTGCGATTGTTGATGCCACTTGAAGCGCTGTCAGGACATAATCATTGTTGGTACGCGCGCTGAACCGAAGCGGACAAAAGGCGTCAAAGCAGGGATGTCGGTTTCCGCTTTCGCGTCGTTGCGCGTTGCGGTTCAGCTTGCACGCGATATCCATAGCCATCATGTTGATTCAACGCCCCAGCGATATTCTTCCCTCCGAGATTACCCCCCGCGTCCTGTTCGAAAAGCGCCGCCGTTTGCTCCTCGGCGCGGGTTACGCACTGGCTGGTGCGGCCCTGTGGCACGGTCCGCTGCGCTATGCACGTGGTGCGGTAGCGCTGACGCCGCTCGCTGCATCCATCTTCAGTACCAATGAGGAAAAAACGTCATTCAAGTCGATCACCAACTACAACAATTTCGTCGAGTTCGGCTCGCACAAGCTGAGCCCGGCGGAGAGCGCGGGCAAGATGGCGGTGCGGCCGTGGACCGTGCGGGTCGAAGGACTCGTCGGCAAGCCGCGCACCTTCGATATCGACGAATTGCTGCGTCTCGTGCCGCTGGAGGAGCGCATTTACCGTCTGCGCTGCGTCGAAGGCTGGTCGATGGTGATTCCCTGGGCCGGTTTCCCGCTCGCTGCGCTGCTCAAGCAGGTGGAGCCGTTGGGAAGCGCGAAATTCGTCGAATTCGTCACCCGGTACGATCCGGCGGTCATGACGCGCATCCCGATACTGCCTTGGCCTTACACCGAAGGTTTGCGCCTGGATGAAGCCTTGCATCCGCTGACCTTGCTTGCCGTCGGCCTTTACGGCGAAGTGCTGCCGAACCAGAACGGTGCGCCGATCCGCCTCGTGGTACCGTGGAAATACGGTTTCAAGGGCGCGAAATCCATCGTTGCCATTCGCCTTGTCGAGCGGCAACCGGCAACCACGTGGAACCGGGTGGCACGGGACGAGTATGGCTTTTACGCCAACGTCAACCCCGAAGTCAGCCATCCGCGCTGGAGTCAGGCGACCGAGCGGCGCATCGGCGATTTCTTGAAACGGCCGACCTTGATGTTCAATGGCTATGGGGAACAAGTCGCGGATCTTTATCGCGGCATGGATCTGCGTGCCAATTATTGATTTTTATGAGCGAACGGAAGGTGAACGATACAGTGAAAACGGTGCGCCATGCGCCTTCGGCGGTGCAACTGAGCGCTATCAAGGCGCTGGTGTTCATACTTTGCCTTGTTCCCGCGGGCCAGCTCGTGCTCGGTTGGCGGGCCGACGAGCTTGGCGCCAATCCGGTGGAGACGATTACCCGTGCGAGTGGCGATTGGACGCTGCGGTTGCTGCTGATTACGCTGGCCATTACGCCGTTGCGCCGCTTCAGCGGCTGGCATTGGCTGCTGCGCTTGCGTCGCATGCTCGGCCTGTTCACATTCGCCTGGGGTGTGGCACACTTGGTCACTTACCTGTGGCTCGACCAGTTCTTCGACTGGAACGCCATCGCCCGCGACATTCTCAAGCGTCCCTTCATCACCGTCGGATTCGCGGCCTGGGTACTGATGCTGCCGCTGGCCGCGACCTCGAACGCTTTCGCCATCCGCCGCCTTGGTGGGCGACGGTGGCAGGAATTGCATCGTGCCGTGTACGCCGTCGGCATCCTGGGCGTTATCCATTTTTGGTGGCTGGTCAAAGTGGATATCCGCGAACCGCTGCTCTACGCGGTGATACTCGCCGGGCTACTGGGTGTGCGTGCCTGGTGGCGTGAGCAGGAGCGGCGGCGGCAACTGGCCGCTGCCGTGCCACCCATGCCCACGTTCAAGGGCAAGGTGATCCGTATCGTGCCGAAATAGGCAGGTGCGGCCCGGCCTATGCGCGCGGCCGAATGGCGTGCTTGGGCCGCCAGGCTTTGATCACCGCCTCGTCGGTATCCATGTAGGGGCCGCCAATGAGGTCGACGCAGTAAGGAATGGCAGCAAAAATACCGACGTGGCTCACCGTGCCGTCGGTGTTGCGTACCCCTTCCAGCGTTTCCTTGATCGATTTTGGCTGTCCCGGCAGATTGACGATCAGACTGCGGCCGCGGATTACCGCAACCTGCCGCGACAGGATCGCGGTCGGCACGAAGTTGAGGCTGATACGGCGCATTTCCTCGCCGAAGCCCGGCATTTCCTTGTCGCCGACCGCCAGCGTGGCTTCCGGCGTAACGTCGCGCACCGCCGGGCCCGTGCCGCCGGTGGTGAAGATCAGCGCGCATCCCGCTTCGTCCGCAAGCTCGATCAACGTGCGTTCAATTGCCGGACGCTCGTCGGGGATAAGTCGCGTTTGTGCGCTCCACGGAGAAAGCAGGGCTTTGTCGAGCCAATCCCGCAGCGCGGGAATGCCTTGATCCTCGTAGGAACCCGTCGAGGCGCGGTCGCTGATTGAAACCCGGCCGATGGTGATGTGTTCGCTCATTGTCTTCCGATCCGATATATGGCGATACCAAAGAATTCAAGATTTCCCATTTGCGTCGACAATATCATCGACGATCTCTTCGACGATCAGGCGGGCGCCGGTAGTGGACAGATGGTTGTTGTCGTAATAGAGAGGGATCCCGTTCAATTGGGAGATGCACCGGCCCTTCGTGTAAGAGTCGCACAAAATCCTGTCCGGCCTGATTCGGATCAGATTCGGGTGCTCTCCGATCCTGTCCAATGCCGTGTAGGTGTCATGGGTTCTTTTCTTGAAGTTGTCGTAGCTCGTCGATAGGTCCATCTGGCTTTCGCTCATCAGAACCTTGGTCAGGCTTTTGGGTACATCCCATCCGACCTCCGGGATGGGGTAGATCAAAAGGACTTTTTTCCCTGAATCGAGGTAGTGCCAGATCGTCTCTTTATATTTGTCCGCCAGCATCTGGCGGCGTATTTCCTCCGGGTGCCGAACCTTTTTCCCGTTCTCCAATACGTCCAGATCGATCTTTTCTCCGTGCTCTATGCCGCCATCCCCGTTGTCGTAGCGGCTTTTCTCGAAATACAAGGTCCAGCGGGCGGAAACGACGACGTAGCTGTATTCTTCATGTTCGGCCAGAAAGCTGGCCGCTTCCCGGTTGTATTCCGCGCAACGCTCATAGCCCGACGCATCGGCCCGATAGACGTCTTTGACAGGTGGGCAGCCGGAAAACGTGAGGTTTTTCAGGCCCAGGCCCTTGCTTTGCAGGTTTTCCTGCAGGGCGGACGCCAGGGCGTCGGCATGGGAGTCCCCAACCAGGGCGCCGATGATTTTTTCCTTGTCGCCAATGACGCACGACATTTCGGGAGACAAATAAAAGTCGCCGCCGCTCAGGCATTTCGTCTGGCGCTTGTTCCTGTCTTGCGCCCCGCGCAACGCGGTTTTCACTTTTTCGTCGAAGCGTCCTTCAAACCCCTGATTGATGTTTCCGATTATTCCAAGAACACAAAAAGCCGCGCTTGCGGCGGCGGTCAGGGTGAATATCTGCTTGCGGCTGATGATTTTTTTATTTCTGAATGGCCATTCGATATGTTTCCACGTGAAATAGGCAAGCACGATGGAGGCGACGGACAAGGCAAGAAACAACGCATCGCTCGGTTGTCCGATGCTGCGCAGGCGGGCGAACGCGAACAGCGGTTGGTGCCATAGATAGGTGCTGTAGCTGATCAACCCTATGCTGACCGGCACGCGATGGCTTAGGAGCCGGCCAACATGCGTTTCCGGCGTGGCGAAAAGGATGATGAGTGCCGCGCCAACCGTAGGGGCCAGCGCATGAATGCCTGGAAACGGGGTGGATTTGTCGAATGCGAAAATCGCGTAAGCGATCAATAAAAAACCGATCAGGCTGAAAGTCTGGCTGACCTGCGGCGTTCTGATTCGTGGATTCTTGTTGCCGAACAGATAGAACGCGACAAATGCCCCGATCAATAATTCCCAGCCGCGCGTTGGCAGCAGATAAAAGCTTTCCGTGGGTTTGTTGAGCGATCCCCATTGTGCGACGGCGAGGCTGATAGCCGCGCAGAAGGCGAGGATGCCGATCATCCAGCGTTTTCCAAAACGCCAGGTCAGTAAAATGAAAAGCGGGAAAAGCACGTAATACTGTTCTTCGACCGCGAGACTCCATGTATGCAGGAGCGGTTTCAGTTCGGTCGCCGTGTCGAAATAGCCGCTTTCCCGCCAGAACAGGATGTTGGAGGAAAAAAACGAAACCGCGACGAGGCTTTTCGCAAAGCCGTTGAGTTCGTCCGGCATCATCCACAGCCAGGCGAATGGCAGGCAGACGAGCATGACGAAAAACAAAGCGGGCAATATTCGTCTGGCCCGGCGCTCATAAAAACCGATGAGCGTGAATTTTCCGGACTGCATCTCCCCGAGGATGATCGAGGTGATCAGATAGCCGCTGATGACGAAAAAAATGTCGACGCCGACAAAGCCGCCACTGAATAGGCCGAACCCGGCATGAAATAGAATGACGGGTAGGACAGCCAGTGTGCGAAGACCGTCAACTTCTCTGCGGTAATCCATATGGCCAGATCAATTTTTTCTTCATAACCGAACAATTATAGCGGCATGCCTGGGCTTCTCTCGCCGACGCGCCGACTCGTTCGTGACGGAGTGCACTGTGTGGGGCGAGCTTGGTTTTTTACTGGCACCATTCAGGTAAAAAGCGGAGAAAGAGGATGGATTTCGGGAATTGGGCTGCGGCCGGCGGTTTTTTTGTTTGGGTGCATGAGGAGAAGGCGCGGTGAGAATAAGCTGGAATTTCGATGCAGGCGCGGTCGAGGTGGTGAGCCTGTCCGATGAGGGGGATATTCGCTTGCGCCTGCGCGCCGATAGTGCGGCGGATTTTCGCCAGTGGTTTTACTTCCGCCTGCACGGTGCGGCGGGCAAGGCGGTGCGGATGGTGTTCGAGAATGCCTCGGAGTCGGCTTATCCGGACGGTTGGGAAGGATATCGGTGCGTGGCTTCCTATGATCGCCGCAACTGGTTCCGCGTGTCCGGTACAAGCTACGAGGAAGGCCAGCTTGTCGTCGAGCATGCACCGGAGCGCGATATCGTCTATTACGCCTATTTCGAGCCGTATTCGTTCGAACGACACCTCGATCTGCTCACCCGCTCGGAAATATCGCCTTACGCGCAGGTGCATAACCTCGGTGCCACGGTGGAGGGGCGGGATCTCGATGTGGTCGTCGTCGGGCGGCCGGAGATTGCGCGCAAACCGGTATGGATCATCGCCCGCCAGCATCCGGGCGAAACGATGACGGAGTGGTTTGTCGAAGGTTTGCTCGAACGTCTGCTCGACGGTGCCGATCCGATTGCGCGCAAGGTGCGAGAGCATGCGTTGTTGTACATCGTGCCGAACATGAATCCGGACGGCGCGGTGCGTGGGAACCTGCGGACCAACGCGGCGGGGCGCAACCTGAACCGGGAGTGGCGCGAGCCCGACCCGGCGGCGAGCCCGGAAGTCTTTCTCGTGCGCGCAGCGATGGAGCGCAGCGGTTGCGAGCTGTTTCTCGATGTCCATGGCGATGAGGCGTTGCCGTATGTGTTCTTTTCCACCGCGGAGGAGGTGCCCGGCTTTGCCGCCGCCGAGCAGCAGGCGCGCTTCATCGACGCTTTCGCCGCCGTGAGTCCGGATTTCCAGCGTGAGCATGGTTATCGGAGCGGCCGTTTCGGCGATGAGCTACTGACGCTGGCAAGCAAGTGGGTCGCTCATCGTTTCGGCTGCGTATCGCTGACGCTGGAGATGCCGTTCAAGGACAACGCCAACCTGCCGGATGGGCAGGTCGGTTGGAATGGCGCGCGCAGCAAGCGCCTGGGCGCGGCGATGCTCAATGCGATTCTGGCTCATGTTGCAGCCGGGTCAAGCCGGGCGGAAACCTAGGCGAAAAAAGCGGGAATACTATCCAGGTCGGCGTGATCGAGGCAGCAGTCGGCGATGTTGCGCAGCGCGGGCTTGGCCCGGTAGGCGATGCCGAAGCCTGCCGCGTTCAGCATCGGAATATCGTTGGCGCCATCGCCCATTGCGATGGTCTGGGCGGGGTCGAGTCCCAGGTCGTCGCGGATGCGGGTGAGGTGCGCCGCCTTGGCCTGGCCGTCGATGACCGGACCGACGACGCGGCCGGTCAGGCGTCCGCCGGCGATTTCCAGTTCGTTGGCGTAGGCGTGGCTGAAGCTCAGGCGTTGCTTGAGACGCTCGGTGAAATAGGTAAAGCCGCCGGAAACCAGTACACACTGGATGCCGTTTTCGCGTAGCGTGCGGAGCAGTCGCTCGGCGCCGGGGTTGAGCCGCAGACGCTCCCGGTACACCTGCTCCAGCGCCGTCTCCGGCAGCCCGGCAAGCAGCGCGACGCGGCGGGTGAGCGATTCGCGAAAGTCGATTTCGCCGCGCATGGCCGATTCGGTGATTATCGAAACTTCCGCCTTGAGCCCTTGCATGTCGGCGATTTCGTCGATGCACTCGATGTCGATCAGGGTCGAGTCCATATCGGTGACGAACAGGCCGAAATCGGCCAGTTTCCGCTGCGCCGGCACCCACGCCCAGTCCAGGCGATACTCGGCGCAATGCGCGGCGATGTCGGCGTGTTTTGTCGCGCCGACAAGGCGGAAGGCGGAAGGGGAGATGCGTTCGATGGCGCTGGCCGAGGTCAGCGCGGCGAGCGTTGACAGGGGGCCTGCGCGGTCATCGCCAATGCCTTCACCTTGAACGACAAGGTTCATGCAGTGCGTTCCCTCTGGGCCAGTGCTTCGCCCAGTACGGCGTGAGCGCTGCGGATCATCTCCACCGTGGCGTCCCAGCCGACACAGGCGTCCGTAACCGAGCAGCCGTAGCGCAATTGGGAAAGATCGGCGGGAATCGGCTGGTTGCCGGCTTCGATGAAGCTTTCGATCATCACGCCGACCAGCGAGCGGTTGCCTTCGCGGACCTGGTGGACCACGTCTTTCAGCACCAGTGGTTGCAGATCCTGCTTTTTCCATGAATTGGCGTGGGAGCAGTCGACGACGATGTTTTGCGGCAGCTTCGCCTTCGTCAGCGCCTGTTCGGCGAGCGAGATCGACACCGTGTCGTAGTTCGGCCGGCCACCGCCGCCGCGCAGCACCACATGGCCATAGCGGTTGCCGCGGGTACGCAGAATGGCCGATTGCCCCTTGCCGCTGATGCCGAGAAAGCTGTGCGGGCTGGAGGCGGAGAGGATGGCGTTGATCGCAACGTCGAGATCGCCGTCGGTCGCGTTCTTGAAGCCGACTGGCGTGGACAGGCCGGAGGACATTTCGCGGTGCGTTTGCGATTCCGACGTGCGGGCGCCGATCGCTGTCCAGCAGATGAGGTCGCCGTAATACTGCGGCGCGATTGGGTCGAGCGCCTCGGTGGCCGTCGGCAGGCCGATTTCGCACACGTCGAGGAGGAAGCGGCGCGCTTTTTCCATGCCCTCGTCGATGCGGAAGGAGTCGTTCATGTAGGGGTCGTTGATGAAGCCCTTCCAGCCGGTCGAGGTGCGCGGCTTCTCGAAATAGACCCGCATTACCAACTGCATCGTGCCGGCGACCTCGTCGGCCAGCGCCTTGAGCCGGCGCGCAT
>JAVBSY010000146.1:0-9574 GCA_031556475.1 Azoarcus sp. | reverse complement strand
TGACCGAGTCGTTGACGTTGATGGCCGGGAATTTGAGTTCGCCGCGCTGGTGCATCTGGTAGAGGCGGTGCACGCCGGTGGTGGTTTCCTCGGTGACGCCGCGGATTTTTTCCAGCCGCGTCGAGTACCACGCCGGGTCGGTTGCGAGCTTGGCGCGGATGGCGGCGAAAAGAACCGTTTCTTCCTCGCTGCCCGGTTTGGCGAGCACCGAGATGTCCTTCTCGGCACGTGCGCCGAGGTGCAGCAGCAGCGTTGCGTCGCCGCCGTCGTCGAGGATCATGTTCGAGTAGACGCTCCCGGTTCCGTCGGCGGGCCACTCGAAGATGCGGTGCGTGTAATCCCAGTAGTCCTTGAGCGTTTCGCCCTTGGTGGCGAAAACGGGGATGCCGGCCTTGGCGATCGCGGCGGCCGCGTGGTCCTGCGTCGAGAAGATGTTGCATGAGGCCCAGCGCACTTCGGCGCCGAGCGCGACCAGCGTCTCGATCAGCACGGCGGTCTGGATCGTCATGTGCAGCGAGCCGGTGATACGCGCACCCTTGAGCGGTCGGGAAGCCGCGTATTCCTCGCGGATCGCCATGAGACCGGGCATTTCGGTTTCGGCGATGCGGATTTCTTTGCGGCCCCAGTCGGCAAGCGACAGGTCGGCGACGAGAAAGTCGGTGAAGTTTTGGTCAGCCATAGCGTTCAAGCTCCATGCCATGGCCGGGAAGGAATGCGGCGCGTTCATACCCGTCATCCCGAACCCGGCTGGGTTGAGGGATGAGCGCCGTTAGACCTCCGGAGGATTCCGGAAAGTGTGTCCGAGCCTGGGGCGGGTCGTGGCCGCGCCTCGCAACGCTCCTCGGAGTCGTTGAAGTATAGCGGAAAGCACGCGAAAAGCACGGGTGGCCGCGTGCGGCTCGATATCGCCCTGCCTTGCGTACGTGGCCCATGCGGGGTGAGGCACTGCGGCGGGTGTGGAGCGCGGATTCTGCCCCATGCGCCCGCCAAGGTCGAAAACCGTCACCAGGGCAGCCGTTTGCCCGTGTAGTCGAAAAAGCTTCCGTTGTCGGCTGGCGTCAAACCGGCTATGACATTGCGCAGGCCGGCAATCGAATCGTGGCGTTCCAGCGTTGCCGCGTTGCCGCCCATTTCGGTGCGCACCCAGCCGGGATGCAGGGCGACCACGGTCGCGCCTTTGGGGCCGTATTCGAGCGCGGCGCACTTCACCACCATGTTCACGGCCGCCTTCGAGGTCCGATACAGCATGCTGTCCGCCGATTTCGTGTCGGCGATCGAGCCCATGTACGAGGATAGAACCGCGATCGTTCCTCCGGAGGCGGCGACCGTATTGCCGAAGGCCTGGATCAGGCGCATCGGACCGAGCACGTTCGTATGCATCACGGTATCGAAATCCTCGTCGCCCGGTGCGTGGAAACTCTTGCTCCGCACGCCTGTCACGCCCGCGTTGACCAGCAGCAGCGCGAGCGGCGCTTCGTCGGCATGCCAGGCTGCGCCCGCGATCGAATTGACCGACAGCACGTCGAGTTCCACCACTTCGACGCCCTTGGCATGCAGCGCAGGGTCTGCCTTGGCTGGCGTGCGCATGCCGGCGATGACCTGCCATCCCGCGTCGCGGTATTGGTGTGCGAACTCCAGGCCCAGTCCGCGGGAGGCGCCTGCGATCAGAACGGTTTTTTGTGTCATTCGAACACTCCTTTTGCGGTATCTGACACGAAGCAGGGCGTTTGCGTTCGGCGATGCCGAATCGAGCGCCGCGCTACTTCGTTTCCTGGGGCCTGGATGTCCGGGGTGCGTGTGTCGTCAGCCAGACCCCGCCGAGAACGAGTGCGCCGCCGGCGAGTACCGGCAGGCCAACCTGTTCGTCGAGCAGGGTCGCGCCGAAGAACAGGGCGCTGAGCGGGACGAAATTGATGAAGGCCGCCGCCCGGGTCGCCCCCAGCCCCATGAGTCCCTGAGCGTACCAGACATAGGAGAAGCCGCTGCCGAGCACCCCGAGGTATAGCAGCGATACCCAGCCCTGCCACGAAAGCTGAGGCCAATGCCGCAGGCTGCCTTCGAACATGCCCAGGGCGATCAGCAGTACGCCGCCGGTCAGCGAGGCGTAGAAGGTGATGGCAAGCGGCGAAAGCCAGCGGCCCGCCTGCCGGCCAATCAGCGTATAGACGGTCCAACTGATCACGCAGCCGATGACCAATACTTCGCCGAGGCCGATTTCGCCGCGAATGAGCGCCAGGGGGTCGCCGCGGCCGATGACGGAGAGGCAGCCGAGCAGTGCGATGAAGATGCCAAGACCTTTGCGCGGCGTGATCCGCTCGCCCAGGAAAACGGCCGCCGCCAGCGCCACGGCGACCGGGTTCAAGGCCACGACCAGCGCACCGCGCCCAGCCTGGATGTGTTGCAGGCCGTAGAAGAAAAACAGGCTGTAGGCAAAGATGCCGGTCGCCCCCATGGCGAACACGCGCCAGGCGATGTGCGGGGCGAGCGGTGGAATCCGGCGTTCTGCGCGCCATACGAGCCAGCCGAGCGTCAGCGTGCCGAGCAGAAAGCGCCATCCGCCCGCCGCCAGCGGCGGGAGTTCGCGGGTGAGGATGCGGCCGGCGATCCAGGTGCCGCCCCAGATCAGGGCGACAAGAATCTGTAGCGCCGCCATGCGCGCGAATGAGGGCGAATCAGGCGTGTGCGCCGGGGAGGCCGGGTTGTTCATCGTGGGGTCTGCCAGACGCGGGCTGCTCGCTTGCCACGCAATGCCCGCCACCCTTTTTGTGCAGGGTGGCGGGAAGGGGTTGCGTCAAAAGTTTGCGTCAAAGACCGGCATCGGCGCGCAGCGCGGCGGCTTTGTCGGTCTGTTCCCAGGTGAACTCCGCCTCGTCGCGGCCGAAGTGGCCGTAGGTAGCGGTGCGGGAGTAGATCGGGCGCAGCAGATCGAGCGTGTGGATGATCGCCTTCGGGCGCAGGTCGAAGTGGGCGCGGACCAGTTCGGCGATGCGCTCGTCGCTGATCCTGCCGGTGCCGAAGGTGTTGACCATCAGCGATACCGGCTTGGCCACACCGATGGCGTAGGCCACCTGGACTTCGCACTTGTCGGCCAGGCCGGCGGCAACCACGTTCTTGGCTACGTAACGGCCGGCGTAGGCGGCGGAGCGGTCGACCTTCGACGGGTCCTTGCCGGAGAATGCGCCGCCACCATGATGGGCCGCGCCGCCGTAGGTGTCGACGATGATCTTGCGCCCGGTCAGGCCGCAGTCGCCGTGCGGGCCGCCGATGACGAAGCGGCCGGTCGGGTTGATCAGGTAGCGCACCTCGCCGGCGAGCAGCTCTTTCGGCAGCACCGGCTTGATGATTTGTTCGATCACCGCTTCGGATAGCTGTGCGTGGCTCACGTCCGGGTCGTGCTGGGTGGAAACCACCACGGTGTCGATCGCCGTCGGCTTGCCATCCACGTATTTCACCGTGATCTGGCTCTTGGCGTCCGGACGCAGCCACGGCAGGCGACCGTCCTTACGCAGTTCGGCCTGACGCTGCATGATGCGGTGTGCGTAGTAGATCGGCAGCGGCATCAGGCTGGGGGTTTCGTTGCAGGCGTAGCCGAACATCAGGCCCTGGTCGCCGGCGCCCTGGTCGAGGTCGATTCCTTCGCCTTCATTCACGCCCTGGGCGATGTCGGGCGACTGGCGGTTGATCGCGGTGAGGATGGCGCACGACTTGTAATCGAAGCCGATGTCGGAGTTGTCGTAGCCGATGTGGCGGATGACGTTTTGCGCGATTTCGCGGTAGTTCGGGTGGGCGGTGGTGGTGATTTCGCCCGAGATCACCACCAGGCCGGTCGAAACCAGCGTTTCGCAGGCGACGCGGGCGTGCGGGTCTTCGGCCAGGATGGCGTCGAGGACGCCGTCCGACACCTGGTCGGCGACTTTGTCCGGATGACCTTCGGAAACGGATTCGGAGGTGAAAAGGAAAGGCTGCGGAAACGGTTGTGCCATGATCTGCTCCTTGCAACAACGGCAATCCCCAATGATCGGCGGCGTGGCCGGCTCCGGGGATTTCGCTGAGCAGGCGTCGCTTTAGCAGAATTTTGCTCCGTGCCGGCGCGAATGCGAATGAACGATAAACGCTGGCACGGCGGCCGCCCTGCAAGTTGTCGAATTAACTCGACGGCCGAGCGGGGATTATAATCGCCCGCCCAAGTCGGTCAAACCCAGGGCGTGCCGCGCGCCGCCCATTTTGTGCATCGCACCGTGCCCATCGTTCTCCTGTTTCGTCTTTTCTCCCGCATGCCTCTGTCTTGGCTCCACCGTTTGGGCGGCTGGGCGGGTTGGCTCGTCTATGGGCTGGATAAAGGCTACCGGCGGCGCTTGCGGCAGAATCTCGCGCTCGCGCTCGGCCGCGACGATCCGGCCATCAGGCATGCGGCCATCGCCGAGGCGGGGCGGCAGATATTCGAGTTACCGTGGTTGTGGCTGCGTCCGGCGGAGGAGATCGTTGCCAGCGTCGTGCGTGTCGATGGCTGGGAGTTGGTCGAGCAGGCCCACCGGGATGGTGCCGGCCTGCTGTTTCTGACACCGCACCTGGGTTGTTTCGAGATCACCTCGCAATACTACGGCGCGAGTGATCCGGTGACGGTGCTGTACCGCCCGCCGCGCAAGACTGCCCTGGTGCCGTTGATGGAGCGGGGGCGCACGCGCGGCGCGGTCAGCATCGCGCCAGCCGATTTGTCCGGCGTGCGCCGTCTGGTCAAGACCCTGCGCGGGCGAGAGGCGGTGGGCATCCTGCCGGATCAGGTGCCGGCGGCGGGCGAGGGCGTGTGGGCGCCTTTCTTCGGCCGTCCCGCATGGACGATGACCTTGGCCGCGCGGCTTGCCGAGGTCAGGAACGTGCGCCTGGTCTATATCTGGGCCGAGCGTCTGGCGGGCGGCGCGGGTTACGCGATACATGTAACGGCACCGGTCGAAACGCTGGAAGGCGATATCGAGCAGCGCTGCGCGGCGATCAATCGCGATATCGAGCGGCTGATTTTGCGCTGCCCCGTGCAGTATCTGTGGGGCTATCACCGCTACAAGAAGCCGAAGGCCGTGGACGATGCCGTTGCGCACGCGCCGGATGCGTCCTCGGGGCACGAGGCGGACACATGATGAGCCGTTTGGGCATTGCCCTGTTCTGGTTGCTGCACTGGCTGCCGTTGCCTGTGCTTGCCCGCCTCGGCGAAGGCGTGGGGCTGCTGTTGTACGTGTTCGCGGTACGGCGGCGGAAGGTGGCGGCGACCAATCTGCGGCTGTGTTTCCCGGAACTCGATGAGCGCGCTCGCGCCCGTTTGTTGCGGGGGCACTTCCGCATGCTTGGGCGCAGCCTGCTCGAACGCGGTGTGGCGTGGTGGGCCAGCCCCGAGCGGTTGAAGCGCCTTGCCCGCTTCATCGGTATCGAACGCCTGGAGCGCCTGCGCGCCGAGGGGCGTCCGGTGATCTTGCTTGCGCCGCATTTCGTGGGTCTCGACATCGCCGGTACGCGCCTGACGCTGGAAGGCGATTTCGTCAGCGTCTATGCGCGGCAGAAGAACAAGGTGGTCGACCGCTGGCTGCACCACGGCCGCAGCCGATTCAACGATCAGTTGCTGCTGTCGCGCCAGGACGGCGTGCGCGGCACGGTGAAGGCGATGAAGGCCGGGCGGCCGTTCTTCTACCTGCCGGACATGGATTACGGCCGTGAGAATGCGGTCTTCGTTCCGTTCTTCGGCGTCGAGGCGGCCACCATCACGGGTTTGTCGCGGCTGGCCCGCTTGGCTGGTGCCACGGTGCTCGGCTGCACCGCGCGGCTGTTGCCGGATGGCAGCGGCTACCAGATCGAGATCGGCGAGCCGTGGGCGGATTTCCCCAGCGCCGACGTCGAAGCCGATACCCGGCGCATGAACGGATGGATCGAAAACGTTGTCTGTTCCATGCCGGAGCAGTATTACTGGGTGCACCGCCGCTTCAAGACGCGTCCGCCGGGCGGGGCGAAACTATACTGAGCGTGTGCCGGCGGCATGCCCGTACTGGACGGGGGCCGGATGCTGGGTGAAAATCGTCCGCCATCCAGTGTGTTTTTCGTTTTTTTCTTGCAAGCGGTTTTTCATGCAACTGCGTTTTACCAAGATGCACGGTCTGGGCAACGACTTCGTCGTCGTCGATGCCACGGCCGTTCCCGTCGATCTGACGCCTGAGCGGGTACGGGCGATTGCCGACCGCCATTTCGGCGTCGGCTGCGATCAATTGCTGGTGGTCGAGCCGGCCACGTTGGCAGGTGTCGATTTCCGCTACCGCATTTTCAACGCCGACGGCGACGAGGTGGAACAGTGCGGTAACGGTGCGCGCTGCTTCGTCCGTTTCGTCCATGACAAGGGCCTGACGGCGAAGCGCGAGATCCGTGTGGAAACCTGTTCCGGCGTGATCGTGCCGCGCTTGCGCGACGACGGCCTGGTGACGGTGGACATGGGGGTGCCGGAACTACGCCCGGCGCAGATCCCCTTCGTTTCCGATAGCGATGCGGTGGTCCAGCCGCTCGACGTGGGCGGCGACACCGTGGCGATTACCGCCGTGTCGATGGGCAATCCGCATGCGGTCCAGGTTGTGGCCGATGTGGCGGCCGCGCCGGTGGCCGTACAGGGCGCTCTGATCGAGCGCCACCCGCGTTTTCCCGCCCGCGTCAATGCCGGATTCATGGAAGTGGCCGGCCCGCGGCATATCCGCCTGCGTGTGTTCGAGCGTGGTGCTGGCGAAACGCTTGCCTGCGGCACCGGCGCCTGCGCGGCGGTGGTGACAGGCGTGCTGCGCGGTCTGCTGGAGTCCCCGGTGCGGGTCGAAACCCGTGGCGGCGAGCTCGAGATCGCCTGGAACGGGCCGGGCTCTCCGGTACTGATGACGGGCCCGGCGGTCAGCGTATTCGAGGGCGAAATCACCTTGCCCGAAACGATGCCCAGGGGCGCCCCCGGTTTTGCCTGACACGGAATTTCGCCCGCTGCGATTACAACCGGGCAGCCCGGCTGCCCGACAGGAGTTTTCCCGATGAATGCCGATGACGTTGCCCGCTACCTGCGCGACAACCCTGATTTTCTGTCCGAGCACGATGAACTGTTCACCCAACTCACCGTGCCGCACCCGCGACATGGCGGCCAGGCCATTTCCCTGGCCGAGCGGCAGCTTTACGCCTTGCGCGACAAGATCCAGCAACTCGAAAACAAATTGGCCGAGCTGATCCGCTTCGGCGAGGAAAACGACGAAATCAGCGGCAAGGTACATCGCCTTTCCGTCACGCTCCTGGATGCGGAGAGTTACGAAGCCGTGTTGTTGGCGCTTATTTCCAGCCTGCGGGACGATTTTTCCGTGCCGCACGCCGCGTTGCGCATCTGGAACAGTGTGCTGGTGCGCGAGGAAGTGGAGTTTTCCCCGGTCAGCGAAGCGGTTCGGCTTTATGGTGGCGATATGCGCCACCCCTATTGCGGCGCGCCGAACAACCTCGAAATCGTCGATTGGTTCGGCGAAGCCGCGCCGCATATCCGCTCACTGGCCCTGATTCCGCTGTGGCGGCAAGCTCAGGTGTTCGGCATGCTCGCACTTGGCAGTGAGGAGCCGGAGCGCTTCTACCCCGAAATGGGTACGCTCTACCTCGACCGCATCGGCGATCTGGTTGCCGCCGCGCTGCTGTGCGAACTCGGGTGACGTCGCCCCCAGGCTCACAATCCTTGGACCCGCCGTCCGCAAGGCCGGCGTGGTTCGATGAATATCTCGATTACCTCGCCGTCCAGCGCCGCGCCTCCGCGCATACGCTCGACGGCTATCGCCGCGATTTCGAACGCCTTGACCGGCTTGCCGCCGGGCGTTCGCCCGAGGCGCTGACGCCGGGCGACATCCGTCACTTCGTTATCCGCCTGCACAGCGAAGGGCTGAGCGGACGTTCCATCGCGCGCAACCTCTCCGCCTGGCGTGGCTACTACCGTTGGCGGGTGCGCCACCGCAACGCGACCGCCAACCCGGTGGAAGGCATACGCCCGCCGCGTTCTCCCGCGCCCTTGCCGCGCGCTTTGTCGCCCGATCAAACCAGGCGGCTGCTCGATGCCGATCCCGGCCCCGATTTCGGTTCCGAGGTCGACGGTGTGCTCGGTGCGCGCGATCTGGCCATGTTCGAGTTGTTTTATTCGTCTGGATTGCGCCTTGCCGAACTCGCCGGTTTGACCGTGGATGGCGGTATCGACTGGGCCGAAGGCATGGTCACCGTGCTCGGCAAGCGCGGCAAGATGCGCACCGTGCCGGTTGGCGCCAAAGCTTTGGAGGCATTGCGGACGTGGCTCGCGGTGCGGGGTACGCTATGCCGCGATGGCGAACAGGCTCTGTTCCTGACCCGCACCGGTGGGTGCATGAGTCCGGGCGCGATCCGCAGCCGCCTGGCATTGCGCGCGCGCGCCTCCGCATTGGGTGTGCATGTGCACCCGCACATGCTGCGGCATAGCTTTGCCAGCCATATGCTGCAATCCAGCGGTGACCTGCGCGCGGTACAGGAATTGCTCGGCCATGCCAGCATTCGCTCCACGCAGGTTTATACCCATCTCGATTTCCAGCACCTCGCCAAGGTGTACGACGCGGCGCATCCGCGCGCCAAAGCGAAGAAATAAGAAGCGCCCGAGCATTTTTTCCGAAAAAAGAGCCCCCCGAGGCGTGGTGAATCGGGCGGAGCGCTTTTGTGGCGCTTTGTCAGTTGTGGGTCTGGCCGTTTTTGTCCAGCTCAGATGGTTCTACCCAGACGGGGGAGTAAGTTTCGGCGCTGCCACGGAGAATCGGGTTGAGGATGCGGGTAATCCTGAGTTTTCCGACGATCCGTGGGCCTTCCAGTACGTCGATTTCGCGTCCGACCCATAGCGAACGGGGATAGACGTCCGGTGTGATGAACGTGACGGCGACATTCGCGGTTTCGCCGGGCGCGACTTGATCGACGTTCAAATACGTGTGCTGCCCGGAGGTTTGATAGTTGTCGTGAAGTTTGTGCTGAGGCCGGTAACCGGAAAATGCGGGCGTTTGTCGTCCGCCCTGCGGTGGGCCGAGCAGTTGGAATGCCCCTTCGATGTCGTGCGGTCGATTCATGTGCGGAAAATGTGCAAAAACCGGGGTGCTTCAGGGCCGGTCAGGCGCGCCGCCGCAGCCGGTTGGCGAGGCGCATGGCGCGCGCCGGCTGCGCGGCGAGGTAACGGGTGAGGGCGGCGGTGAAGGGCCGGGGATCGGTCAGCCTGGCATAAAGGCCGCGGATGCGCCGCTTGAAAAGGTGGCCCGGATGATGGCGGAGCAGCCATAGCAGGCCACCGGGATCGCGCTCGCCGTTGATCCACAGAAAGCGGTCGCGTTGCGCAGTTGGGGGCGACGGTTGGCCGATCTGGGAAAAATATTCGACCAGCGGCAGGTCGACGCCGTCTGCGGTACACAGATCGGCCCAGAAGTCGGTTCGCCCGACGGTGGGTTCGATCACCCATTGGGCTCCGTCGGGGGCTGCCTTGAGTTCCAGCGATACGGGGCCGGAAAGGTCGAGTCCATCGAAAAAGCGCAGGGCCAGCGCG
>JAVBSY010000039.1:0-30526 GCA_031556475.1 Azoarcus sp. | reverse complement strand
CTTTACCACCGATTACGGCAACGTTTCCACCGCTTCCATCGGCGCCATCCAGCGCAACCTGCTGGTGCTGGAAGAACAGGGCGGCGACAAATTCTTTGGCGAGCCGATGCTCGATATCGCGGACCTGATGCAGACCGACGCGGAAGGCCGTGGCGTGATCAACGTGCTCGCCGCCGAGAAGCTGTACCAGTCGCCCAAGCTTTATTCCACCTTCCTGCTGTGGCTGCTGTCCGAATTGTTCGAACACTTGCCCGAGGTGGGCGATGTGGACAAACCCAAACTGGTGTTCTTTTTCGACGAGGCCCACCTGCTGTTCGCCGATGCGCCCAAGGCGCTGGTGGAGAAGGTCGAGCAGGTGGTGCGGCTGATACGCTCTAAGGGTGTCGGCGTTTATTTCGTTACGCAAAACCCGCTCGACGTGCCGGAAACCGTGCTCGGCCAGCTCGGCAACCGCGTTCAGCACGCGCTGCGCGCATTTACGCCGCGCGACCAGAAGGCGGTCAAGACGGCGGCGGACACGATGCGCGCCAATCCCGCGTTCGACGCCGCCACTGCCATCACCGAGTTGGGCGTGGGCGAGGCACTGGTGTCTTTCCTCGACGACAAGGGCCGCCCGGAGATGGTGGAGCGTGCCTCCATCGTCGCCCCGGCCTCGCGCCTGGGGCCGCTGACGGCGCAGGAGCGGGCGGCGGCCATCGCCGCCTCGGTGCTCAAGGGCCATTACGAACAGGCCATCGACCGCGAATCGGCTTACGAAATGCTCCGCGCCGGTACCGCGGCGCGCACGGCCGCAAAGGACGCGGCGGGAAGCGCTTCCGCGCCCGGGAATACCGCCGCATCGGGCAGCAGCGCCATCAGCGACATCCTGTTCGGCACCACCGGGCCGCGCGGCGGCCAGCGCGACGGCCTGGTACAGATTGCGGCGAAAACAGTCACGCGCACCATCGGCAGCACCCTGGGGCGCCAGATCGTGCGCGGCGTGCTCGGCTCGCTGCTGGGCGGCGGCAGCAAACGCCGCTGAGCACGCGGCATACCGCCATCTGTCGCACCTTCGCCCATCATATTGACCGTACCCCGCCCCCCCTCTACCATCCCCGCCATGGACGCCGAACTCACTCGACTCGAAGCGCAGATCGAACAACTCGCCACCCTCTGCGAAACCCTTAGAACCGATAATCGCGCATTGCGCACGCGTGCGGCCAAACTGGAAATCGACAACCGCGCCTTGTCGGACAAGGTGCAAACCGCCACCGACGCATTCCAGGGCCTGCTCGACAAGCTACCGCGGGACTGAAGACACGATAAATCATGGAATCCCTCGACATCATGCTATTGGGCAAGGCATACAGCGTTGCCTGTTCGCCGGAAAGCAAGGACGGACTGCTTTCGGCGGTGACTTTTCTCGACGAAAAACTGACCGAACTGGCGGGAAAAACCCACGCCTCCGGCGAAAAACTGGCGGTGATGACGGCGCTGAATATCGCGCATGAATTACTGCAGTTTCAACGCGGCAATGGGTTTGACATGCCCGCCGCGAAGCGTAGAATCGGACTCATGAACACACGCTTGGCTGGCATATTGGAACAACAGGAAAAGCTGTTCTGAAATACTAGGCGGGTAAAGATCAATCCCCTGCCGTGTTCGCTGAAGTCGTAGATTCCTTGAACCAATGTCGAGAGACTTGGTTGCGGACCTGAGACGCCGCTGGTGTGCATGCCCCTCGCCGGGCGAGCCTGATGCGGAAGGAAAGCGACCTCCCTGAACCCTAGGTTCAGGATGCCCGGCGGAGGCGGCACAGGCGGGGGGCCATGTGAAAAAAGCGCGATGCGAGTCGCGCTTTTTGCTTTTCCGCACTTGCTTGCTTATACGGGCACCCCAACTCCCAACCGCCCGCGCTTGCCCTTTTCAGGCTCAAGTGCCGTGGATTCGCCGGCCCTTCAATCGCACTCGGAGGACGGGAAATCCTCCACCGGTACGGGCCTGCCGAACAGATAGCCTTGCATTTCGTCGCAACTGAGTTGGAACAGGCGCTCTTTCTGCACCGGTGTTTCAACTCCCTCGGCGATGACCCCCAGCCGCAGGCTGTGCGCCATCGCGATAATGGCGGCGATGATGGATTCGGAGTTCGACCCCGCGGTAAGGATGCCGGCCACGAAGGATTGGTCTATTTTCAGCGTATCGAGAGGGAAACGGTGCAGGTAGGAAAAACTGGAATACCCTGTGCCGAAGTCGTCGAGGGCAAGAACAACGCCGATCCGCTTCAACTGCCACAGTATTTCTTCCGCCTGCTCGGGATCGCCCATCAGCATGCTCTCGGTCAATTCGAGTTCGAGCAGATTCGGCGGCAAGCCGGTTTCAGCCAATACATCGGCCACCAGGGCGGGCAGATTGGTGGAACGGAACTGGCGCGCGGACACGTTCACCCCTACCCGCAACGCACGCCCTGCAGCCCGCCACGCCTGCGCTTGCCGGCAAGCGGCGCGCAACACCCATTCGCCGATCGGCTCAATCAGGCCGGTTTCCTCGGCGAGCGGGATGAAGCGCGCCGGCGATACCAGGCCAAGCTCGGGATGGCGCCAGCGCAGCAAGGCTTCCGCGCTGATGACGTTCCCCGTGGCGCCATCGACGATCGGCTGGTAGAAAACCACCAGTTCCTCAGCGGGCAGGGCCGCGCGCAAGGCCTGTTCGAGGATGAGGCGTTCCTGCACGCGCGTATTCATTTCGGCGGTGAAGAAACGGATGGCGTTGCGTCCGCCTTCCTTCGCCTGGTACATGGCGAT
Source organism: Azoarcus sp. (assembly GCA_031556475.1). GTDB lineage: Bacteria > Pseudomonadota > Gammaproteobacteria > Burkholderiales > Rhodocyclaceae > Azoarcus. The sequence goes on along the minus strand of JAVBSY010000039.1, from coordinate 27,746 downwards.
ATCGGCATGCTTGAGCAGGGTTTCGACATCGTTGCCGTCGCGCGGATAGAGACTGACACCGATACTGCAGGTCACGAAAAACGGCTGCCCTTCGATCTGTAGCGGCGGATTGGCCAACGCATGCTGTATGCGCTGGAAAATGGCGAAACTGTCGCTTTCGCCTTCCAGATCGGGCAGCACCACGACGAATTCATCCCCGCCCTGGCGGGCCGCCGTATCGCCTTCGCGCAGCACGCTGCGAATCCGTTCGGCAACCATGCGCAGCAGATCATCGCCGCTGTCGTGGCCAAGGTTGTCGTTCACCAGTTTGAAGTGATCGAGATCGATGAAGGCGACCGCGACCGCCCGCGCGCGCCGGTGCGCGGTGGAAATCGCCTGCGCCAGACGGTCGGCGAGCAGATTGCGGTTGGGCAATCCGGTCAGCGCATCGTAGCGGGCCTGGTGCTCGAGTTGCTGCAAATAGACCATGCGCTCGGTCACATCCTTGATGACGGCCACCCAGTGCCCGTCCATCACCGGCGCAATGGCGTATTCGCCCCAGAACGGCACGCCATCCGGACGGCGGCCTTCGAGCTCGATGGTCGCCTCGCGGCGCGCATGCAACGCGGCGCTGAACGCATTGATCGCCTGCTCGTCGAATACGCCGAGCGACCGCAACGCAGCCCCCGTCAAACCCTCGCGGGGCACGCCGAGAATACGCTCGGCTGCCGGATTGACGTCGAGCACGAGATGATGGTCGCCTTCAGCGGCAAGGATCAAGACGCCGTCGTTGGAGGCTTCGATCGCCCGTTCGCGCAGGTGCAGCGCGGCCTCCGCCACACGACGCGCCTGAACCGTGCGCTGCCCGGCCAAGCCGAAACTCACGCCATTGGCCAGTTCCGTCAACAAGGCAACGCCATCCTGGTCCAGTTCACCCGGATTCGCGGCACCGATTGTCAACACGCCAAGCGCTTCGCCGCCGCTGCGCAAAGGGAATGCGATCAATGCACGGCAGTCCGCATGCGCGGCCTCTTCCCGCAACGCCGAAGGCATATTCGCGCCCGCGACCAGATGCACGGTGCGATTCTCGCGCATGGCGCGCTCGCATAGCTCCCCTGCGCCCGCCAGATCGATTGCGCTGCCTGCCTGCGCCACTGGAGACAAGCGGCCACTGCCATCGCCCAGATCGACGCGGGCAAAACGCAAGCCACCCACGTGCACCACCAGTTGGCAAATATCATCGACCAGCATCGTCTCGCTGGTCGAATGCGCGAGCGCCTCATTCCCTTTGCTGAGCGTGCTCAGCATGCGCTGCCGGCGCAGCATCGGTGTCATGACCATGCCGCCAATGGCGACATTGAGCCCGACCACCAACAACAAGGCCATGACCGCCAGCGCCACCGCCGCGACCTGGCGCAGCACGACGGAAGCGTGCATGAAAACGTCTTCGTCGCCGCTGACGCCGATCAGCCAACCCAACTCCGGATAACTCGCCAAGGCGGCAAGTCTGTTGCGCGGCTTGCCACCACCCGCCACTTCGCCACGGTAAACATACCTGACCACGCTGCCTTGGGCGGAGCTGTGTTCGAGCAACACGCGAGCCGCTGTCGGATTTGTCTCCAGGGACATAATCCCTTCGATTTTCGGATGAATGATGAACCGGCCATAATCCGGCCCTGGCGTGGTATCGAGAACGAAGATATAGCCCCGGTCGTCGAGCGTGAAGGCGCGCAGGCGATCACGCAGATTGCGCATATCGTCCACCAGATTCACGCCTACCAGCAGCACACCGACAAGTTCCCCCGCTTCGGTACGGGCGGGAATCAATTCCAGGATGTGCGTCGCACCGTTCAGCCGGGTCAAGCCATGCCAGCGCACGCCTGCATCGAGATTGACCCGCGCCGCCGTTCCCGGTTCGATCAGCTTGAGTACATCGCTTTTGAAGGGTGGCGTGAGGACGGCGAAATGATCGCCCTCGCGCACCATCACCTCGGCCACGATGCCGTTACCCTCTATACCGTTGAAAACCGCCGCCATGCGCTGCAGTGCCGCCAGTTCGGCCGAGTTGCCATGTTGCGGCCGCCCGGCCGTCTCGATGTTGGCGTAATAGATTTCCACCATGTCGGCCAGCCTGGACACGGTGAGTCCGAACGCATCGAGTTGGGTCGCAACCAGATCGTTCACGATCTGCACGACCGACGTGAGCCTGGTTTCGGCCTCTTGCCGCGTCTGGCGCTCTATGTAGGAGGCGGCGATGAAAGCGAAGGGCAGCACGACAACGCCGACGATGCCGACAACGATCAAAATCAATCGCGCCCGCAGCCTTCCCGGCACTGTGCCTGTCTTACCTTCACGCTCGCTCATGAACTCCACTGCCTACGCGAACCCGCCGGCATTGCACTGATGAATGGTGAAAACGCTCGGCCAATGTGTGCAATGCCGCAGTTTTACATGCCTTGTTCTGCCAATTACCAACCACCGATCGACCACCGGCTTCTCTTGCAGCGACACGCCACCCGGCAAACAGTCCGGGCAATACACACAATCGGCATTCCACACGCCCGATTCGCTCGAACACTGCCCCAAAAACTTGCATGGGACAATCGCGCGACGGCGAGCGTTCATCTTCAATGAAATACGCGGCGACTGGCTACAGCCATGCACCACGCCCAGGGAGTATGGCAACACCACCCTCCCCGAGGAAACCACAAGAGCCTCCACAAAAACGTATCGACCCGCCTGAACCCTGAGCAGCTTACTGGCCAGCGCTACGGCAATACGGCAACACCTAAACGCACCAACCAGCCACAGCGCAAACCGAACGCCGGCTTCAATCAGTATGTTGTCGAAAAGCGACGAACAGACGCGGCAACTCCGTGACCGAACACCAACGCACGGCCACTTGGTTGCAGCGACGCAAAACAAAACAACCCCTACCGGCAAAAACTACACCGTTATGAACTGGCGGCGGGCGGCAAGAGCGATTGCCCCTGCTTACACACCGGCACAGTCCAATCACACCAAGTGCAAATTCAACGCTGCCCGCAAGGATGACGATCGCGGCCGCAGTTGTCGAAATCACCCAGGGGCCGATTGAACGTATACTCCAGCGGCCTGCCCACCCACTCGTGAGCGGTATCTCCCACAGTGCCGGTCACCAATGTGAATGGCAGGGAAAAAACGAAACCGGCCGCTCCCACCGCGCTGGCGAGAACACCGAACGGGCGCACGAGCAGGAGATCCATCGCCATGCTGCCGCTGTCATCGTTGGCCGTGGGATCGTACAGCCCTTGCTGCTGATCCTGCGCCAGCACGGGAAAGCTCATGGCGCAGGCCAGAACGCCGGCAGCCAGCGGGCGGGCAAAGCGCGAGAAATATTTATTTTTCATGTCATTTCCATCCATGTTGCGGGAAAAAACACTTCCCCTCGGGAAAGAACATCCACCCGTGTCTTTATAGAAGACATCGCGCGGATTCGCCATTTGGGTAGCATTGATCGAAACCCATCGGCGCAGTATCTACTACGCGCTCCGAACCGGGGCAAGCAATGCGCGACAGGGCTTGCGTTTCACCGGTTCAGTGACGCGCGGGCACAACACCTTCGTCATCATTATTTCATGACATTCGCAAAATCCGGCTGGCCGTCGATATATCGCAGTCACATTCATGGCCGCGCTACTTCAAACTGGAGAGATAAGCCACCACGGCTTCGATATTGTCGTTGCCAAGCTGGGTGACCGCCGCCGTCATCGGCGCATAGAAGCGCTCGCCGGATTGAGTCAGATAGCGCTTGAGGTTGCGGCGAATATATTCCGCCTGCTGCCCTGCAAGGCGCGGGTAGGTTTCGGCCCCATACGCATTGATCTGGTGGCAACGCGCGCAGAGCTTGGCGTAAAAATTGGCGCCTTTGCTGATCAGCTCGGCCGCTCCGCCTCCGGCGGGCTTGACGGGAGAATTCGCGTAATAGAGCACGATGGCTGCTTTGTCACGCTCGCTCAACACCTTCATCATGCCCTGCATGAATTCGTCCTTGCGCCGCCCGGCAAGAAAAGCCTCGATCTGCCCAAGCACATAGACCGGGTTCTGCCCGGCCAGATTGGGCACCTCGGGGTAACGGCTGTTACCGTCCTCTCCATGGCAATTGGCACAGAAAAACGCCGCTTTACGCCCATCCTCGATGGCCGCCCCGCGCTGCCCCTGGTCCGCACCGAACTGCTGCAGGATCTGGGCGGCACTCCCCTGCGCCAAAGCGGCACCGGACATCGACAGCAGCAGGGAGCCGATGAATCCGCGCATCCAAGCGCCGGTCATCCACCCTTTACGCGCCAACAAACGCTTCCCCGCATAAACACGGGCATGTTCATCGGGCACTCGGAACACAGGCATTTTCATGATGAAAGGCACACAACCTCGACATCGACGAATGAATTTTAATCTAAATCAAGCCAATAAAACGGCGCTTTCACCGCCACAGCCGCGAATACAGGTAATGCGTCACGCTTAAACAAAGACAGGTTCGACTTCAAGGCTCACGCCGAAACATTTTTCAACATCATTGCCAACGGCATGGGCAATGCGGCGCACGTCGGCACCGCATGCTCCCCCTAGATTGACCAGTATCAAAGCCTGGCGTTCAAAGCAGGCCACGGGGCCCAGATTGCGCCCTTTCCACCCCGTCTGTTCGATCAGCCAGCCCGCGGCAAGCTTTTCGCCGCCATCCGCTTGCGGGTAGTGGGGAAGTTGCGGATAGGCAGCGGCCAGACGAGCGTATGAGGCAGCATCCACCACGGGGTTCTTGAAAAAACTGCCGGCGTTGCCGATCTCGGCAGGATCGGGCAACTTGCGTCGGCGAATGGCGATGACCGCATCGGCAACAGCTTGTGGCGTCGTCGCACGGCAACCGCATTCGGCCCATTTGGCCTGCTCGTCCAACTCGCGTGCAAGTTCCGCATACTGGGTAAGCGCCTGCCAACGCTTCGGCAACCGAAAACGCACACGCGTAATCAGCCAGCGCCCCGGCTCGCGCTTGAAGCGACTGTCGCGATAACCGAAAGCACAGTCTTCCGCATGAAAAACACGCATTTCCCCGCTCGACAGGTCGAGCGCATCGAGCGACTCGAAACGTTCGGCCATTTCCAGGCCGTAAGCGCCGATGTTCTGGACGGGCGCCGCCCCCACCGTACCAGGGATCAAGGCCAGGTTTTCCAAACCGCCCCACCCCTGCCGCAAGGTCCAGCACACGAAATCATGCCAATTTTCACCGGCGCCGGCTTCGACGACCCAGGCACTCTCGTCATCGCTCGACAGCCTGCGGCCGGAGCAGGCGGTTTTCAGCACAACGCCGGGAAAGTCGCCGTCGAATACGATATTGCTGCCGCCGCCGAGAACCAGCCTCGGCAATCCGGCCAAGGCCGGATCGGCCAGTACGGCGGGCAAGCGCGCCGGATCGTCCACGGTGACGAAAAAGGCCGCGCGCGCCGGAAGGCCAAAGGTGTTCAGCGAACGCAGATCGACATCGCGCGTTATCACTTCGTCGTCTCGGCCGCCTGAACGCCCTGCGGAATCGGAAAGAAGTGATCGTAGGCGACGTTGAACACGAAGGCATAAACCGTATAAGTGACGGCAAGCCCCAAGTCCGCCACCAGGGCCTCCCACCACCCCATGCCCGTCCACGCCACCAGAACCGGCAGCGTCAACACCAGCAGACCTCCCTCGAAGCCGATTGCATGGGCACAGCGCAAGAGCCACGGCCGGCGGTCGGCGGTACGTCCGGTCAAACGGCCTTCGATGCGGTCGAAAACGGTGTTGTAGACGCCGTTCCATATCGCCGCGATCAGTGCGAGCACGGCCAGCAGCCCCGCCGATTCGACCAGCGGAATGCCGCTCAGCCACGCGAAAGGGGGCGAAATCAGCAGCAGGCCGCCGATCTCGAAAAGCGCCACCTGACGAATACGATCGCGAAACGAGCGAAGCGGGGGAACGGAAGCGGACAAGGGCAAGACCGGCTATACAAAAAACGGGAAAGATAGAGCCGTAAGGAGACAAAGGCAAATCGCACACCAGGCATCCTGTTCGCGGGCATCGGCCCAAGCATCGAAGCCACCATGGAGGAAGGGCTTTTCATTCTCGCCCACGCCGGGCAACATCACTGTCATGACGTTTCAGCCTTTGCTTGTCTCCGCCCGATGTCCGTTTATCCTTGACGACTCCAACCACAGACGCCCCGCACAGGATCGCCATGTCCCAACTGCCCGCCGCCCCGTTTGTCGTGCGCGATGCCACCGCCGAGGATATGCCGGCCATTGCCGCACTGTATTCCCATTACGTTCTGCACAGCACCGCATCGTTCGAGGAAACACCGCCGGGTGTCGCTGAAATGCGCACCCGCTTCGACGCCGTGCGCGCTCGCGGTCTGCCCTGGCTGGCGGCCGATTGCCAGGGCCGTATCGTGGGCTATTGCTATGCCGGCCCGCATCGCATGCGCTCCGCTTTCCGCTACACGCTGGAAAATTCCATTTACGTTGCCTACGACGAAACCGGCCGCGGTATCGGCAACGCGCTGCTCTCGGCCTTGCTCGAACGCTGTGCGCAAGGGCCTTGGCGCCAGGTTGTGGCGGTGATCGGCGACAGCGCCAACCGGGGCTCCATCACACTACACAAGGGGCTGGGGTTCAACGTTGTCGGCACACAGCGCGCAGTCGGTTTCAAGTTCGGCCGCTGGGTCGATATCGTGCTGATGCAGCGCGCCATCGGCGACGGTAACAACACCGCACCGTAAATCAGGCGGCTGCGGGTACGGGCTATCGAAGGCACTCAGCCCTCGGCGAGCGCCGCCACCGCCTCCTGCAGATCCGCCGCAAAAACCCCTTCGCCCAGCATTCCGACAAGCACCTCGCCCACCATAACCTGCGCCTTCTCCACGCATGCCTCGCCCTGCTTGATGCGGGCCACGTTCTGCCCGGCCTCCTTGGGCGAAACGAAACCCACGCTTTGCAGCAGTAAACGGCTTTCGCCATCGACGAACTTGAAATAGAAACGTCCGTCATCCTCGCGGTATTGCTTGAACTGCGGCAGCACGGCGGCTTTCGCAGCCTTTTTCACCTGCACCCCGCCCGCACCGACAAGACTGCGCAGACCGGCGGCATGGCGCAGCTCGGCCAGGAACGGCGCGGAAATGGCGCGTGCCTTGGCGGCGCCCTCCTTGAGCCTGGCTTCGATCAGCGCAGGCTGGGCGATGAGTTCATCGTAGCGCTCGCGCATGGGAGCGACGGTGGTATCGATGCGTTCGAACAGCGCTTCCTTGGCTTCACCCCAGGCAATACCGGCGGCAAAAGCCGCGCGCATGGCATCGGTTTCGGCCGGGGTGGCAAAGGCCTGGTAGATTTGAAAGAGCGCGCAGCCCTCGGTTTCCTTGGGTTCACCTGGAGCCCTGGAGTCGGTAACGATGGAGAAGATGCGCTTTTTCAAGTCGGTGGCCGGGGCGAAGAGCGGGATGGTGTTGTCGTAGCTCTTGCTCATCTTGCGGCCATCCAGCCCAGGCAACGTGGCAACGGCTTCGTCGACCACCGCTTCGGGCAATACAAGGTGTTCGCCATAGAGGTGGTTGAAGCGGGCAGCGAGATCGCGCGCCATTTCGATATGCTGGATCTGGTCCCGCCCGACCGGCACCGAGTGGGCCTTGAACATGAGGATGTCGGCGGCCATCAGTACCGGGTACATGAAAAGCCCCATGGTGACGCCGGCGTCGGCGTCCTCGCCATCGGCAACGTTCTTATCCACCGCAGCCTTGTAGGCATGGGCGCGGTTGAGCAGCCCCTTGCCAGCGACACAGGCAAGAAGCCAGGTGAGTTCGGGAATTTCGGGGATGTCGGATTGGCGATAGAACCAGACGCGATCGACGTCGAGCCCGGCGGCAAGCCAGGTGGTCGCTATTTCGAGCGTGGAGCGCTGAACGCGAGCGGGGTCTGCGGTCTTGATGAGCGCGTGGTAATCGGCGAGAAAGTAAAAGCTTTCGACATCGGGGCGCCGGCTGGCTTCGATGGCCGGACGCAGTGCGCCAGCGTAGTTGCCGAGATGGGGGGTGCCGGAGGTGGTAATGCCGGTGAGGACGCGTCGCATGGACATGGGGTGATCCAGGCAGGAAAAGAGGGGGAGTTTAGCGTTTCGCGCCACACCACGCTAAGCACGGAAATATTCACCTTGCCCACATGTATTGCCCACGCATACCCATCCATGCCGGAGAAACCTATCCAACACAGGAAGCCACGCGAAAATGACGCACGCAACCGTGACCAATCACGCATCGCACGACCCACTTCCGCTAGTAGACTTTTATCCGCTTTCATCGTTAGATCGTTCACTTGACAGTCCATCAAAAAGCTATGCTCGACGTATTTTTCCGCTGGCTTCTGTGCTCCGCTTCGCTATGCGTCCTATCGACGACGGTGGCCTGCGCGGCACCGAACACCCCTGCCGCGACGTTGCCCGAAGAGCAATTGGCGATCGGCGCCACCACCTGGGGTATCGTCAGCTATACACGCTGGCCTGCCGAACCGAATCCGCTGCGTGTCTGCGTTATCGGCCAGACGGCGAATACCGAGGCAATCCAGCGCCTTTCCGACTGGGTCGCATCCGAACGAGCCAGCACCGTTCGCACACTGAACACGGATGAGAACCCGGCCAACTCGTGCGATGTCGCGTACATAGGCCAGGTCGACCCCAATACCACCGCCCGCCTGGTTCGCCAGATGACCGGCCGGCCGATTCTGAGCATCGGCGAAAACAGCGATTTCTGTTCCGCTGGCGGCATGTTCTGCCTCGATCCCAGGCAGACCGGTGACGACACCGTGCACTTTTCCGTCAATCTGGACGCCATCACACGCAGCGGATTACGCGTCAACCCCCAGGTTTTGCGACTGTCCCGTCAGTTGCAAAAGGATCACTGAGGGGAAACCGACGATGACTCTGCCACGTACCACGCTGCTTGCAGCCCTGCACCGCACGCATTTCGGCTCCACCACCCTGGCGCTGACGGTTGCCGCGGGCTTGCTGCTCGTCATCACTTTCATCACCCTGCGCACGCAGGTAAACGAAAACCTCGGCCTCGTGGCGCGCACCATTGCATACGCCAGCGAAGCGGCGGTGATGTTCGGCGACACGGCTACCGCAAACGAAATCCTTACGCAGATCGCCGAACGCGAACACCTGGCCGAGGCCATCATCGTCACCCCCGAAGGCAACAAACTGGCGCAATACGAACGCCCGCCACACGGCACCTTGGACCTGTTCGGGCGGACCTTTGGAAAAATCATTTTCCCGCAGCAGACCTCCACCGAAATCCGGCGCGAACAACGCGTGCTGGGCCGAATCATGTTGCGCGGCGAAGGGACCGTGTTCGTCGGCTTCTTCCTCCGAGCCGTGGCCGCAGGCCTGATCAGCCTGATCCTTGCCATCATCGCCGCCCGCCGGCTGGCGTCGCGCATGGAACGGCGCATCGCGGCACAACTCGACGCCTTGTCCTCGCTCGCCCACGCCACCAACCTGAACAAGGATTTCGAGCGCCGCCTGCCGGATTTCGATGTCGTCGAGTTCGACCAACTGGGTAAAGACTTCAACGCGCTGCTCGGCGAAATCCAGGCGCGCAACGCCGAGTTGCTCGCACGTCAGACCAAGCTCGAACGCGCCAATGCCTCGCTCTCCCAACTCGCGCTGCACGACAGCCTGACCGGCCTGGCCAATCGGGTTTATTTCAAGGAGCGCCTCGACCACACACTGGACGACGCCCGCCAGACAGGCGCCCGTATCGGCGTGATCTACCTGGATTGCGATCATTTCAAGGAAATCAACGACCGCCTGGGGCACGCTGCCGGCGACACCCTGCTGGTCGACATGGCCCGGCGCATCCGCAGTGCAATCCGCGACAGCGACCTCGTCGCCCGCCTCGGCGGCGACGAATTCACCGTACTGCTCACGTCCCTGCGCGATATCGGCGACGCCATCCGCGTGGCCGAAAAAATTCTTGCCGCGATGCAATCCCCGGTTTCACTCCAGGGCGAAACCGCCATCCCCAGCGTCAGCATCGGCATCGCTATTTTCCCGGAACATGCGCAAAACGGTGATGGTCTGATGCGTGCCGCCGACCGCGCCATGTACGTCGCAAAGAACGGCGGGCGCGGGTGCTATCGGATTTATACTCCTGAAATCGACACCCCCGCGGAGCACACTCCATGAAGCACCACAGCCTTCCCTGGTACCGTCTGGCCCTGATGGCCCTGACCCTGGGACTGCTCGCCGCTTGCCAAACTCCGCCACCCGCGCCAGAACCGGTCGTACATGGACTCACCGAAGCGCAAGTCACCGCCTTGATCACAGCCGGATTCAACAAAACCGATGACACCAGAAGCCTCAATTTCGACGGGCGCATTCTGTTCGACACGGATACCGACGCACTGACACCGGAATCGCGCGAAACCATTCGCCGCATCGTAGACGTCCTGAAATCGGTCGACGTCGACCATCTGCAAGTGGAAGGCCATGCCGACAACGTTGGCGGCCCCGCCTACAATCAAACGCTGTCGCTACGCCGTGCCGAAACCGTGGCGCAGGAAATCGCGGCCAATGGCATTCCCTACGAGAACATCACCGTCCGTGGCTTCGGCAACACCCGCCCGATCGCCACCAATCGATCTGATCAAGGACGTATTCAGAACCGTCGCGTAGTCATCATCGTGCCGATGGACTGAGAAAACATCGCGCAGGGAAAAACGTGCAACAGCCCGCGCCGGGGCAGCAAACACCGGCGCGCGGCGCTTTCCGCGCCGCACCCCGCGCTATAAACCGCGCGCCCAGACCGGCCGCAAATGCGCGGCCCCAGGATCGGCGATGGCCTCGCGCACCTGAGCGAGCAAGCGTTCCTTATCCACGTTCAGCGTACCTTTCAACACCAGCCAGTTGGAAGCGTGATCGGAGCGGAACACGGTACGGCGCAATTCAAGCTGCACGAGCAAACGCTCCATCTCCACAAACAATCCGTGCTGGGCCAACGGCCGCCAATCCACGAACCCCGTCTTCAAACGGGCATCCCCTTTCGGGGTGCTCACCACCAGTGTCGCCAGATATTCCGGCTGCGTGGCGTTGACGAGCCGCGCGGAATTGTCCGCATGCTGCCCGCTCAAAGCCTCGCCACCGAGTCCATTGAGCAGCATCACCGAGCGCACGATCCCCGCCTCGCCCAGCTTGTCCAGCGCCTCACGCGTGCTGTCATACGTTTCGCCCTTGCTGACCCGGGCCAACACCTCATCATCGCCCGATTCGGCACCAAGGTACGCAAGCCGCAATCCGGCCTCACGCAACGCACGCAGTTCGGCAACACTCTTCTTGCGCAGATTGCGCGCCAAGCAATAACTGGACACGCGGTGCACCGCCGGCAGATAGCGTGCTATCGCCTCCAGCACAACAAGCAGGCGGCGCGTGGGCAGCACCATCGCATCGCCGTCGGCAAGAAAGACGCGACGCACATCGGAACCATAGATTTCGCCGCAGCGGCGAATGCTTTCCACCACCTCGCCCTCGTCACGGGCACGGAAACGCTTCTGCGGCGCGGTGTACATCTCGCAAAACGTACACTGGCTCCACGAACACCCATCGGTTACCGGCAGAATCAAGGACTCCGCCTCGCTCGGTGGGCGGAACACAGGCTCAACGTAGCGAATAGGAAAAACAGCATTCATGGACACGCGGCAAATTCCGTAGTTACACCTTCATGAGCCTGTTCGACGGCAGGTTTCTTCGCAATTGCCGATGGCCGCACAACTCGCACATGAATGATATCGACATTGCAACATCGGCCTCCATGGCAATTGCGCAGCCAAGGTTTTTGATCCCTTCGGGATACTGGTCAAGTGCCATTAGAGCACAGGCCAGAAAGAAACACGCGGCGGCCTTGCACCAGGTTTCATTTTACTCGCTCCCCAGCAGCAATTTTTTAAACCACGCCGTCACTTGAGCGTGATACTTAATGAAATATATAGCCAACCGCAATAACTGATTACACATTCAACTTACATCGGCCGTCTGGCTTGCCTTATAAGAATCACTCCATCAATCAATTGCAATGGTGGTGATAAAATGAATAAGAGCCTATTGTCGATAGCACTTTCCATAGTCAGTGCAAATGCGTTCGCAACCGCCGCACCCGATGCTCCCGTTTCCAGTACATATCACTGCTTCGTTCCACAATACTCTGTTACTCAACCCACACACACCTTGTCTCTTTGGGGGAGCACCACTTTTGCTCATGTCGGCTTTTCAAAAAACAATGGAGGCATTGCCACTTCGTTGATACTGGGGGATAGCACCAACACCCATGTACAGGTTCTGGAATCGCGCAGCGGAGCAGGTGCCGCATGGCAGTTTTCAAATGGCGGTTATCTCGGCACCAACAATCGCACGGACTTCGATCACACGACGCTTAACCCCTTGATAAATCAAGGCGGTGGAAATGCGAGGGGCTACCAATGGTCGATAGGCGTCGATCTACGTTCAACGGCCACCTCGGTCAACCAGGCAGATTGGGCACAAGCCTATACCGACACTGTGGCCAGATATGCGCCTGACTTATACCCTGGGCAGGACAAGGCCGTAACCGTGGGCACCTCTCCATGTGAGCCGTACCATGAGGTGACCAATCCACTTCTCATGTTCGATCTCAACTCCATGGATGCCTATGCATCGACGGTGCAAACCAGCGCAGGAACAGCCACACGCCTCGACTGGCATTTTTCCCAGAAATCCCTTTTCCATCATGTTATCGGCACATGGGATGAATTTGGCACAGGGCATGGTTTTTACCTGAATAGAGCCACAGCCAGGGCATATAACCTGAAAATGTACCTGGTCAGGCCCGATCTCACTGCTCCCGACGCCGTCATAGAGGTTTCACCTCAAGACGATTTCCGCTTGTCCGCGCAGGATGAATGGATCGTCGACATATGGGCGGGACCGACTCACATGATCAACAGGGACCGTTTCTCGCACGTCGCGTTCATATGGACGCTTCCAACCGGGAAAAAAGTAGGCTTTGCCGCTCCCTATAAACATGGGGGTGTTTTCAGGCTGGAAAAAACGATCTACTGCACCAACCCTGACGATGACCAATGCGGCAGCATATCGGTGGGGGTAGGTTTTCCCACTTACGCGGCGGGCTCATCCACTCCCATGCCTTTTACGTATGTTTCCTTTCCAACCGATCAAATCCGCAGAACTTCAGCCGTTTTCTGGTTCGGTGATTTTGATCAGCTTACGGACATAATTGTCAGAGACAGGTAAATGTAACTTTTAGGTGGGCGAGCAAGCCAGACGTCGAGAAAGGATTGCTCGCCGAAGTCGTTCATTTTTGCTCGCTTCTATTCTATTAACCCGGCAATCAAATAGGATTTGATATCCTTTTGGCATTTCATGTGCTTGGCAGGCGTGATGAATGGTAGAGAAGTTCCGTTGTTGTGATTATTTAAACCTATTTGATTGCCGGTTTAATAGGACCGATCACGCCAGTACCGGACCACGCGTGGTACTGACCTGCCCTGCGAATTTCGTATTCCACGTGCCGCGACAGGTCAGCCTCGTCACGAATCTGGTGTTCCCAGTACCGCCGCTGCCAAAGCCCCTTTTCACGCTTGGCCATTTTGCTCCGGCTTCGCTCCGGCGCCGCTGGTAACCCTGACGAAAAGCCTCTTTTTATGCTCTGCCAGCGTGTGGCGTAGTTGCTGTCGTGAGGAGGCAATGTCCAAAGGGCATGAAGATGGTCAGGACGTATGCAGATCGCGACTGTTTCGAAGGGCCATCTGGCAGTGGTGTTCCGATAGGCACGACGCAGTCTGTCGATCTCGGTCACGAGCAAACCAGACTGCCGATTTGCCAACGCAACCGTGAAAAAATAAGTGCCTCCAGGGATAAAACTTCGCCGATAGTGTGATATGGGCGCATCATATAATGCTCAGGTTTGTTCCGCGTGGGCACGGCCTGACGGCCTTAGCCCACCCTACGCTTGCTGCGCAGTTCCGGGGAATATCTCGTCGATATTTTCATCGCTCCATCCTCTCTCAGGTTGAAGCCTCCGACAAACTCGGAGCAGTTCACTTGCTCGGAAAAATCGGGCAGGTCACATCGCAATTATCCAAAGATATTCGTCAATGCTGCTTGAAATTTAATAACAATATCCTCCACGGAATTTCCTTGTAGCAGCTTGGCGTCAAACATCTCGTCAATTACAAAAATTTGAGCATCATTTTTCCAATCAGGTGGCTCGCCTCCTGATTGAGGAAACAAGGGTTGGAGTCGATAAAATTCTTGTCTGTAAACCTTGCCAATATATATTTTTGCTCCAACTTCTTGAGTAATCTCTAAACGAAATCGAAATAAATCCCCGTCTCCGGCCACAAATGGCTCAATATCAAAAACCTTGACGACTTCAAAGATTTTTTTCATGCAATATCCTAATTTTTAGAACAAGCAGTACACTGGCAGTGTCGTGCGTATGTTCCGGCAGGAGCTGATTGCGTAGCAGCTCGTTTAGCCTCAGCACAAGCTTCTGACTCTGTTTTCCCTCTGGCACTCCCTGTCACCCGGCTTGGCACTTTCCCATCAAGAGTAGAATTAATAACCTGCACATTGCATGAAGCCGTGCAGCTCCAGCGCCCCGATCCTGACGTAGCAGCAACGCACCAATCCACAAACTCAGAAACATACGGCTCGACATACGGATAAATCAGCGTGCCGATGCCATAACCGACGGCCCTTGCGCCTACGACGGCAGCGCCTGCGCCGAGCGCTGCGGCGCCACCTGCGGCACCCGCGCCAGCGGCGCCTGCTCCAGCGCCAGATGAAGCTCCACCGAATCCAAATCCACTGAGCGCTACAGCCCCTGCCGACAACCCCTCCGGGTCAACATAGCTCAACGGATTGTTGGTCACATAAGTGTAAGTGTTGATCCCCCCCTCGAGCCCGATCGGATCAGACTGATCATACCGCCCCGTAGCCGGATCGTAGTACCGATTGTAGTTGTAATGCATCCCCGACTCTCTGTCGAAGTACTGCCCGGCGAACCTCTGATTCAGCGTGAAGCTCTGCCCGCTGCCACCGGGATCCTCATTGGGCACCGTATCCCCGAACGGCGCGCTACTCCAGCGCCACACCGTATTGTTCTGGCTGTCCGCCACGCGTCTGAGCGTGCCCAGGTGATCGGGTTCGATCCGATAGACCTTCGTTGCGTTCGGATTGTTTGGATCGGGCTTGATCGTGGCCACCGGTAGCTCACCGAGCCACACGTATTCGGTCACCAGCGCCCAGATGATTTGAGCTTACAATTCTTCACTGACTAGAGGCGTGGCGCTTTATTGCAACCGAATCACATCTTAGGCCCAAATGCCCATCAGGCCAGAAGCGTATCGAAACAGTGTGTCCGATGCCTGTAGGCTCCCTGGTTACGCTCATCTCGTCGATGTGAAGTACTTCATCTTCCGCGCTAATTTCAGCAGTGAAGCCGTTCACACCAACTAGCACTATTTCGACAGGCATTTTCCCCTGATATTCGGGCAGCCCTCGGAAATTACTGTTCAAATCATTGATAAACAGACTCAACGATTTCTGCTTAAACAACCACCTAAATTGCTCCACCTTTGTATCGTGAAAACATCCCTGCGCTTCAAAAAAACCCCCTGGGTTTTCGATGATTTTGTCTTCCATTGTGGCTTCCTTAAAAATGGCGACTCTCTCGCAGGTTAGGTGCTAGGCGCAAACCCAAGCAATGGCAAAGAAAATTATGGCTCCTGTAGTGTCGCGAATGGCTTTCCAGACTTGCTGGCACCCTTTCCCGCACATGTTTTTCTGATTGTTTTGTGAATCGTCGGCTGGCGGGGTTGGCTGAGGGTCTGGAATTTCATCGCCAGGTTTCAAATGTTCTTCCCCTCCGTTGTGATGCCAGTGATCTTTGCCTCGCCAGCCAGGAGCATCGGGCCTTCCGCGGTGGAAGTCGACACTGTCACCACTCGGGTGGCGATATCGTTCGCCGTTGGGATCGCGGTAAGACGAGTCGCGCTGCCAGTCGGAGGATAGCCCACTAGGGTCATTTGGCAACTTCATCAATCCTAGTGGATCGATATAGTTGATTGGATTTCCGCCCACGTAGATGTAGGTATTGATTCCCCCCTCCAGCCCGATCGGATCGGAACTGATGTATCTACCGTCCTTCGAGTTGTAATACCGATTGAAGTTGTAATGCATCCCCGACTCTCTGTCGAAGTACTGCCCGGCGAACCTCAGGTTCAGCGTGAAGTTCTGCCCGCTGCCACTGGGATCCTCATTGGGCACGGTGTCCCCGAACGGCGCACTGCTCCAACGCCACACGGTGTTGTTCTGACTGTCCGCCACCCGCCTGGGCGTGCCCAGGTGATCGGGCTCGATCCGATAGACCTGGGTTGCGTTCGGGTTGGCTGGGTCGGGCTTGATCGTGGCCACCGGTAGCTCGCCGAGCCACACGTATTCGGCCACGAGGCTCCAGCTTGTGGCGGTGGCGCGGTACTCGCCGAGCAGGAGCCCCTGTTCGTCATGCACAAACAGACGCTGTTCGGTGCCGTTGTCCTTGTACAGACGCCGTCCGTCCGGACTGTAGCCGTAGCGCATGACGTTCGCACCCTGGCGGATCTCCTTGAGTCGTCCCGCGCCGTCGTAGACGTAGGTGAGGCTGCCGTCACTGGTGAGCCGGCCCGAGGGGTCGTAGGTGTAGCTCTTGGGGTCGGGGCCGGTCTTCGTTTGCAGGCGGTGGCTGGTGGTGGGGTAGGTGTAGGCGGTGTTGGCGAGGCCGGTCTGGGTTTGGCTCTGGCGGTTGCCGGTGCCGTCATAGGTCCAGCCGAGCGTGCCCCAGTGGCCTTCGGCCTGCTTGAGCCGGTCGGCCAGGTCGTAGGTGTAGGTCTGATTGGGGGTGTCCGTTTCTTCGATGTGGGTGATGCGCCCCGCGGCATCCCGGGTCAGTACGGTGCTGTGGGTGGCCTCGTTGGGCAGTTGCACGGCCTGGGCGATGGGTTCGCCGTTGCGGTTGAACAGGCGCACGGTGTCGGTGCCGTCGGCCCAGCGCCAGGCATCGAGTGCGCCAAAGGGAGCGCGGGTGATGTCGGTGATGAGCGCGCTGCCGTCGAGATTGACGCCGGTGAGGCGGTCCTTGTCCCAGGTGTAGGTGAGGGTGTGGCCGGACGGGGTGGTCAGGGTGGAAAGTCTCCCCGCGGCGTCAAAGCTGGCGCCGGTGGTGAGGGTGTGGGCGCCGAGGGTGGTGCTTCTTTGGGTGATGCGGCCGTGGGCGTCGTAGCTCCAGCCGATCTGTCCGGCGCCGTTTTGCATGGCGCACAGCCGGCCCTTGCCGTTGGGGCAGTTGTCGTAGGTGTAGGTGTGGGTGTCGTCAGCGAGGATCGTGCGGGTGACGCGGAACAGGGCGTCGCGGGTGTAGCGGGCGCTGCGCAGCACACCACCGGTGGTGGTGTATTCGGTGTGCTTGGCGAGGTAGCCGGCGGCATCAAAGGTGTAGGTGTGGGTGCCGCTGTCCGGGCTTTGCAGTCGGGTGAGGTTGCCGAGGCCATCGTGGGTGTAGGTGGTGACGAGGCCCTTGGGGTCGGTCACCGTTTTGATGCGGTCGGCGGGGTCGTAGGTGGTGGTGATGGTTTGATTGAGCGGGTCGGTGTCGGTGCTGGGGCGGCCGAAGGCGTCGAAGCCGGTGTGCCGGTTGCGCTCGAGCGGGGCGGTGGTGAGGGTGAGCGCGCCGCTTGCGCGGTATTGGTAGTCGGTGCTGGCGCCTTCGCCGTCGGTTTCGGTGGCGATGCGTCCGAGGGGGTCGCGGGTGTATCGACGCTGGAGGATGGATTGGCCGGCGGCGTCGGTGAGGTGTTCACCAATGCGGTTGCCGGCGGCGTCCAGGGTGTAGGTGCTGCGGTTGCCGTCGGCGTCGGTCACGGCGGTGAGGCGGCCGGCATCGTCGTAGGTGTAGTCGAGCAGGCTGCCGTCGGGCCGGGTGAGGCGGGTGAGGCGGCCGGCGGGGTCGTAGGTGTAGGTGGTTTGTTCGGTTCCGCTCTGGCTGCGGGTGAGGCGGCCGCGAGGGTCGTATTGGTAGGTGGTGGCGAGGCCGTTGGGGTCGGTGCTCTGGAGGATACGTCCGGCGCCGTCGTAGGCGTTGATGACGGTGCGCATGCCCAGGCCGTCGCTGAGGATGGAGAGGCGTCCGCGCAGGTTGGGGTTGGCGTTGGTGTCGAGGTAGTAGGCGTAGCTGTATTCGGTGAGACCGACGGGGGTTTTGTTGTTGGTGAGGCGGCCTTTGACGTCGTAGGTCCAACGCCAGGTGCGGGCGGTTACGGTAGCGTCGTCGGTGGCGGCGAGGCCTTGGGTGCCGTCGGCATCCTGCGTGGCTTGTTCGGTGCGTTGACACAGTAGCGGCAGGGCTTCGGGGAGGGTGGGGGCACAACTTACTGTGACGCCGTTGATGGTGTCACCGTGGTAGCGCCAGGTGGTGCGTTTGCCCGCTTCGGTGCGCTCGATGGGTTGGCGCCAGCGGGTGTGCCAGGCGGTGGTGGTGGTACGGGTGAGGCCGGCGCTGGTTTCGGTGCGGCGGGTTTCGAGGTTGCGTGCCGGGTCGTAGGTGGTGGTGTGTTCGATGCCGTCGAAGTCGCGGGTGCGGGTGGGGTTGCCGTTGGCGTCGTAGTCGATGGTTTCGGCCGCCGGGCCGCAGCCGGCGCCGCCGGGCTGGGTCTGGGCGGTGGGTTTGAGTACGCCGTGGCGGAGGGTGAAGTCGTAGCCGCGCACGGTGCCGAGGGGGTCGGTGACGTCGGTGTGGGTGCCGTCGGCGGTGGTGGTGTAGGCGAGGCGGTAGCGGTCGAGGCCGCCGGCGAGCTCAGAACTGGTGGCGCGCCCCGTGGCGTCGTAGGTCCAGGTCAGGAGACGCACGCCGCGTTCGTCAGTGAGGCCGGTGAGGGCACGCGGGAGGTTGGCGCCGCCGGTGTGGGCGGCTTCGTTGTAGTGGTAGCGGCGGACGGTGCCGTCGGGGTAGGTGACGGTGGTGAGTTGGCCGGCGTCGTAGCCGTAGCGGACGGTGGCGCCGTCGGGGGCGGTGAGGCTGGCAAGGCGGCCGGTGTCGTAGCCGAGGCTCCAGCGCCGGCCGACGGCGTCCTGCAGGGCGAGGAGGGTGCCGTCGGTGGCGCGGATGAGGTCGATGAGGGTGCCGTCGGCCTGGGTGAGGCGGGTGAGCCGTCCTGTGCTGTCGTAGTCTTCGAGGGTGTGCTCGGGGGTGGTGAGGCGCCAGCCGGTGGGGCGTACTTCGATGCGTTCGTCGATGTCGGGGTCGGCGGGGTGCCAGCCGGTGGCGTCCGTGGTGAAGCGGTACAGCCGGCCGTCGGGGCGGCGGGCGGTGAGGGTGTCGGTGCCGGGTTCCAGAGCGCGTTCGATGGGCAGCCGCCAGCCGGGGCCGAGCAGGGGGGTGGCGGCATCGAGGGCGAGGCTGTTGTAGCGGCGTTCGAGTTGAGTGGCTAGCGGGTCGGGGCTGTGCCAGTCGGTTTCGAGCAGGTGTTTGTCGCCGTAGCCGATGGAGATGGGTTTGTTAAGGCTGGGGCAGCGGTCGGTCGCTTTTTCGGGCGGAATGAGGCATTGCCCGGTCGCGGGGTCGAGGGTGCTGCCTTGGGGGCAGGTGCGTGGACGAGTGCAGGTTCCGAGTACGCCGGAAAGGGTATAGCCAGCAGGGCAGTTGAAACTGCGAACACACGTTGCCACCGCGTTAATCGAGGTTATCGGTTGTGCAGTGCAGTCGTTTGTAATGCCGTAGCGATCTTCGAGCGAGGAAAGAAAACCAAGGGAATGATGTTCATTGCGCACCACGAGCCCTGCGCGCTGAAAGTAGCCGCATTGGGGGTGGTAGGATCTGTTGGTTTCGGCGTATACCCAGGCTTCGTCATAGGAGCAGCGTCTGGCGGTGGGGGCCACGGTCTCGTCGGCAAGCGAACAAGGGGGGTCGTCCGATTGTATGACGCTGTTAGGGAACGCCGCTGTACAACGCCACGGCCCGGGCTCCGGAGGGCGGCATTCGATCCGGCTGTTCGCGGTGAGGCAGAGGGGGTTGAGGGCAGGGATTGGATCGGGGTCGAGGCCGGGGGGGTCGGCAGCGATGCTGAGGGCGGGAGCCAGGGCAAGGCAGAAAAGAAGAGCGGCAAGAAGGCGGGCCATGCGGCGATCCTAGTTGTTCGTTTTTGTTTCAGGGTACCCGCCGGTGCTTCGGGGGCTGAACGGTCTTCGCGGGAGTTTGCCCGCAAGTGCAACGTCGGGGTGTATTTATCCCGATTTCTTATTCGGGCGGGTTGATCTAGATCAGAAGTCAGGCTCTTTTTTGAAGCCTGAAAGAAAATTTTGCTTCAGGCAAAAGCGAAGAACCGCGTCCGTCCGGGGCGCGCTAACATTGCACCCTGGATAGCCTGTACCCTGCCACCCCTACCGCTTTCGCCGCATTTTCCATGGCCGCAATCACCGCCGCCCTTCGACCCCACCCTTCGGCATCGGCCGATGCCGTGCGCGCCATCAAGGTATCGGTGGATACGGGAACGAACGACGGGCTTGCGCTGGCGTTCCGCCTCGACGCCGATACCGCCGCGTTGCGCATCCCGTCGCCCATGTCCGCCGCCGGCACGGCGGACGGGCTGTGGCAGCACACGTGTTTCGAGGCTTTCGTCGCCATCGCCACGGAACATGGGTACCGCGAGTTCAATTTTTCGCCCTCCGGGCAATGGGCGACCTATGCCTTCCACGCCTATCGTGTACCCGCGCCCAATACAGCGGATTTTTCCCCTCTACAGCTTGCCGTCACCCACCACGCGAACCACCTCGAATTGACTACCTCGTTGCCTGCCGCCGCACTGCCGCCGCGCGCGCCTGGCGCCATATTGCAGCTTGGGCTGACGACGGTCGTCGAAACGAAGGACGGCGCGCTTTCCTACTGGGCGCTCGCCCACTTCGGCGAGCGCCCGGATTTTCATCACCGTGGCAGCTTCGTGCTGACCTTCGACTGGGCGCCCCCGCCCGCATCATCGCCCGCCCTGTAGTCCGATCCGCCATGACCACGCTGCTTACCGGCCTAGACCGCCTTCTCGCCTCCCCTGCCCTGCGCCGCCCGCTCGCCGGCCGCCGCGTCGCCCTGCTTGCCCATCCGGCCTCGGTCACGCGTGATCTGACCCACGCGCTCGATGCACTCGCCGCCCTGCCCGACCTGCACCTGAGCGCCGCTTTCGGCCCGCAGCACGGCCTGCGCGGCGACAAGCAGGACAACATGGTGGAGTCGCCCGATTTTCTCGACCCCCGGCTCGGCATTCCCGTTTTCAGCCTGTACGGCGAGGTGCGCCGGCCGACGGCGGCGATGATGGACAGCTTCGACGTGTTGCTGATCGACCTGCAAGACCTCGGCTGCCGCATCTACACCTTCATCACCACGCTGCGCTATCTGCTCGAAGCCGCTGCCGCGCACGGCAAGACGGTCTGGATACTGGACCGGCCCAACCCGGCCGGGCGGCCGGTCGAAGGCACGCGGTTGCGCCCCGGCTGGGAAAGCTTCGTGGGCGCGGGCCCGCTGCCGATGCGCCACGGCCTGACGATGGGCGAACTGGCGTGCTGGTTCGTCGCCACATTGAAGCTCGACGTGGATTGCGAGGTGGTCGAGATGGCCGGCTGGCAGCCGGACACCGCGCCCGGTTTCGGCTGGCCGGTGGGCGAGCGCAGCTGGATCAACCCCAGCCCGAATGCCCCCAACCTGTCGATGGCGCGCTGCTACGCCGGCACCGTGATGCTGGAAGGCACGACGCTTTCCGAAGGGCGCGGCACCACGCGGCCGCTGGAGTTGTTTGGCGCGCCCGATCTCGACGCCCGCGCGCTGATCGAGCGGATGCACGCTTTCGCCCCCGGCTGGCTCAACGGTTGCCGGTTGCGCGAATGCTGGTTCGAGCCCACTTTCCACAAGCACGCGGGCCAGTTGTGCGGCGGCGTGCAGATCCATGTGGAGGACCCCGCCCATTACGACCACGCCGCCTTCCGCCCCTGGCGCCTGCAGGCGCTGGCGTTCAAGGCGCTGCGCCTGCTGCGGCCGGATTACCCGCTGTGGCGGGATTTTCCCTACGAATACGAGCACGGCCGCCTCGCCATCGACCTCATCAACGGCGGGGAGTCGCTGCGCGAATGGGTGGACGACCCCGCCGCTGCCGCCACCGACCTCGATGCACTGGCGCAGGCGGACGAAGCGAGCTGGCGCCAGGAGCGGGAAGACTTCCTTTTGTATCGCTGAAGCGGCCTTCCGCAAGCCCCCGAAACGACACCGGCGCCGACAAAAGAGTATGCTAGTGTGGTTAAAGGTCATCGGCCTTGCCCGCTCTTGCCCCCTGCAGCCTCTGCCCCCACCCGACATTGATTGCCAATGGAAGACAAAAGCTACGTCTATCTGGTACGCCGCCTGGAACTGGATGCCGAGGAAAACCCCGGCGCCTTCCGCAAGAAAGTCGTCCTGCTCGGCGGCAGCGCCTGCGCCGTTCTGGTGCTCGTTCTCATTCTGCTTGCAGTGCTCGGCACCCTATCCCTGTCCCTCGTTCTCGATGGCGGCAACCTTTTCGCTACCATCGCCGCCGGGCTCTTCCTCCTCGGCATAGCCGGCCTGCTGTTTACTGTGCTGCGCGCCTTCCTGCTGCGCCTGCCGGAACCGGAAGGGATTGAAATCACCCCCGCGCAGGCGCCACGACTGTTCAAACTGCTTGAGCGTATTCGCAGCAAGCTCGATGGCCCACCGATCGCGCGCGTCGTCATCGACGGCTCCTTCAACGCCGCCATTGCACAAATTCCACGCTTCGGCCTGTTCGGCAGCTACCGCAACCATCTCATCCTCGGCCTGCCTTTCCTCTACGCCATGTCGTCGCGCGAGATGACCGCCACGCTGGCGCACGAATACGGCCATCTGGCCAGCGCCCACGGCAAGTTCAGCGCCTGGATCTACCGCCAGCGTGTCACTTTCGCCGCGCTGATGGAGAAAGTCGCTGACAGTGCGGAGGGCAACCCGCTCAACCGGCTGCTGTTCGCCGCGCTGGCCCGCTTTGCCCCTTATTTCAACGCTTACACCTTCGTGCTCTCACGCCAGGACGAATACCAGGCCGATGCCGATGCCACCCGCCTCGTCGGCGCCTCGGCCAACGCCCGCAGCCTGTGCCGCGGCGAACTGCTCGGGCACTGGTTCAACGACAGCTTCTGGCGCCGCCTCTACGACCAGACGAGCGATCACCCGCAACCCACTTTCATGCCCTATTCGGCGCTGCCGGCCGCATTCATCGCCACCTACCAGGACTGGGCCGCGCCCAAGCGGCTGAAACAGGCGCAACGCAGGCGCTCCGGGCTGCACGACACCCACCCCTGCCTGCGCGACCGCCTCCAGGCCATCGGCGAGAAAGCCTGCCTGCCGCCGCCCGTCAGGCTCTCCGCCGCGGAAGATCTGCTCGGACCGCTGGCGAATGCACTGGCCAAGGAACTCGACACCGAATGGTGGCGCGACGAAGCCCCGAGTTGGCAGGCGCAGCATCGGCAACACACGGAAAACCGTGCCAAGATCGCCACGCTGGGTGCCCGTGCGCTGGATACCCTGGCGCCGCCGGAACTGCTCGAATTCGCCCATGCGCTGGCAGGAGAGCGGCAAACGGAAAAGGCCTACGTCGTCCTCGAACACTTGCTGGCACGCGAGGGCGGCCCCTTTCCGCGCGCGCGCCTGCTGTACGGCGGGATATTGCTGGATGCCGGCAACGACGCCGGCCTGCACCAGCTTCAACGTGCCGCCGGCGAGGACTGGGGGATCGTCGCCGAATGTGCCGAGCGCGGCTACGAGTTCCTGTGCGTCCAGCAGGACGAAGAAGCCGCGCAAGCCTGGGCGGACAAACTGGCCGGGCGCGCCTGAACGCAGTTCATACCGCCCGACGGAGCCGGGGCAACATCGTTGCCCCGACCGCACTGCCCGCCCCACCCGGATCGTTGCCACCCTGGCTCGAAGCTTGACAAGCAACTGTCGGCATGCCTGACATATTCAAAATAAAACTTCTGCGTGAATAAAAAACACTAATAAAAACATTGCCCTGAACGAGCGGCACACAGTTTGCATATCCCCCCTCGCAGTCCCCAACCCCAGCGAGGAGATAGCCATGTTGTCTCGCACCACATTACACACAATAACGGCCATTGCATTGACCGCCGGCTTGAGCGCAAGTGTACAGGCCGCCCCGGTGACGTTCTCGGGAGCATTGGGCAGCCTTGCGGCCCAGGTCACTTTCGACGTATCCGGAAACCAGCTTTTGGTACATTTGGTCAATACCAGCTCGGCCGATCCATCCGCGCCCGGCGACATCCTTTCCGGCGTCATCTTCAGCATCGGCGGCAATCCGTTGCTCACCAAGACCTCCGCGATCCTCGCCGCAGGCAGCAGCGTCCTTCATGGACCCGCAACACCAACGGGCCCAGGTGGGAGCGTGGCTGGGGAATGGGCCTACACGAACGCGCTGACAGGCGCGTTCGTGGGACAAAGCGCCATCTATTCGTCAGGCTATTTCGATGGAAACGCAAGGTTCGACACCACCACCAATCTGCAAGGGCCAGGAAGTGTCGACGGAATCCAGTACGGCATCACGACGCTCTCCGATCTGCCGGGCAACGACAATGGCGGGCTCTCGGGCGGACTGATCAGCAATGCCGTGGACTTCATCCTCACAGGCCTTGCACCGGGATTCGACCTTGCATCGATCCGGAACGTATCGTTCCAATATGGAACGTCCCTGACCGAAACCAACATTCCCGGTGGCTGTGTCGGCCTTTGCTCTCCCGATCCCAGAGGAAACGAGTTGCCCGAGCCGTCGTCGATCGCGCTGCTGGCGGCGAGCCTGCTCGGATGTAGTTTTTTTGCGCGCAGAAAGCACGGAAAAATGACCGACTCCGTTTAGTCGGTTGACAGCATCGACGGCCCGGATCGGCCAAACGAGTCTCCCGGCCGGTTTGATCGAAATGAAAATGGGCGCGCTTGCGCCCATTTGCATTCGAGAGACTTCATTTATACCCCTATCCGCCGTATCGGACAGGGGCTAAAGCACGTGTAAAAGAAAACGACACGCAATATCAAAGGGAAAACCCCAAGCCGACGCCTTGCACCTGAAAAACGAGTCGCCATCGTTTCGCCCGAGCCTCTCGAACTTGCTTTATCCCCCGTACGCTCACAGCAGCGGCGCCAACCAGCGCCGCGCTTCCTCCACCGCGATGCCCTTGCGCCGCGCCCAGTCCGCAAGCTGGTCGTCGCCGATCCTGGTAATGCCGAAATAGCGGCTTTCCGGGTGGGCAAAGTAGAAGCCGCTGACGCTCGCCGCAGGCATCATGGCGAAGCTTTCGGTAAGGCGCATGCCGGCGCTGTTCGGCGCGTCGAGCAGTTCGAACAGTTCCCCCTTTACGGTATGGTCCGGGCAAGCAGGGTAGCCGGGCGCGGGGCGAATGCCGCGGTATTGCTCTTTGATGAGCGCGGCGTTGTCCAGCGCCTCGGTGGCGGCGTAGCCCCAGTATTGCTTGCGCACGCGCTCGTGCAGCCATTCGGCGCAGGCTTCGGCGCAGCGGTCGGCCAGGGCCTTGAGCATGATGGCGTGGTAATCGTCGTGGGCAGCCTCGAATTCGGCCAGTTTCGCCTCGATGCCGATACCGGCGGTAACGGCGAAGGCGCCGATGTAGTCGGCCACGCCGGAATCCCTGGCGGCGACGAAATCGGCCAGCGCCCAGTGCGGCTTGCCGTCGGGGCGTTCGTGCTGCTGGCGCAGGCCGTGCCAGCACATCAACGGGGCGGTGCGCGATTCGTCCGCGTAGATTTCGATATCGTCGTTGATCGCGTTCGCCGGGAACAGGCCGAACACCGCGCGGGCGGAGAACCAGCCCTCGGCGACGATCCGTGCCAGCATGGCCTGGCCGTCGGCGAACACGCCGCGCGCGGTTTCGCCGACGGTTTCGTCGTCGAGGATTTTCGGGAAGCTGCCGGCGAGATCCCAGGTCTGGAAGAACGGCCCCCAATCGATGTAGGGAACAAGGTCGGCGAGCGCCACGTCCAGCGCCTCGATGCCAAGAAAGGCGGGTTTCGGCGGCTGGTAGCCGACGACGCTATCCCAACGGTAGCGGTTGGCCCGCGCCGCTTCCAGGCCGACCAGCCGCGTGCCCGCCTTGCCGGCATGCTGGGCGCGGATCTTGTCGTAGTCGGCGGCAAGCCGAGCCCTGAACGCGTCTCCTTGATCCTCCGACAGCAGCGCGGTGACGACGCCGACGGCGCGCGAGGCGTCCGGTACATAGACGACCGGCTGGGTGTAGTGCGGTGCGATCTTGATCGCGGTATGGGCACGGCTGGTGGTGGCGCCGCCGATCAGCAGCGGCACCGAAAAGCCCTGGCGCTGCATTTCGGCGGCGACGTGGCTCATTTCTTCCAGCGACGGCGTGATCAGGCCCGACAGGCCGATGGCTTGCGCGCCGTGCTCCCGCGCGGCGGAAAGAATCTTTTCCGCCGGCACCATGACGCCGAGGTCGATCACTTCGTAGCCGTTGCAGCCGAGCACGACGCCGACGATGTTCTTGCCGATGTCGTGCACGTCGCCCTTCACCGTGGCGACGACGATGCACCCCTTGGTCGCGGCGCCGGTGCGCAGCTTCTCGGCCTCGATGTACGGGATGAGGTGGGCGACCGCCTGTTTCATCACTCGCGCCGACTTCACCACCTGGGGCAGGAACATCTTGCCCGCGCCAAAGAGGTCGCCGACCACGCCCATGCCATCCATCAGCGGGCCTTCGATCACCGCCAGCGGCGGCCTGCCCTCGGCTTCGAGGCGGGCGCGCACCTCTTCGGTGTCGGCGACGACGAATTCGGTGATGCCTTTCACCAGCGCATGCGACAGGCGCTGTTCGACCGGCCACTGGCGCCAGGCCAGATCCGGCCCGGTGTCCTTGGCTTGCCCGGTATGCTTGTCTCGCAACGACTGGGCGAGTTCGACCAGCGCTTCGCCCGCGCTTTGGCCGGACGCGGGCCGGCGGTTGAGCACCACGTCCTCGACCCTTTCGCGCAACGTGGGGTCGAGATCGTCATACACGCCGAGCTGGCCGGCGTTGACGATGCCCATCGTCAGCCCCGCCCGCACCGCGTGGTAGAGGAACACGGTGTGGATGGCCTCGCGCACCGGCTCGTTGCCACGGAAGGAGAACGAGACGTTGGACACGCCGCCCGAGGTCTTGGCGTGGGGCAGATTGTCCTTGATCCAGGCGACGCTGCGGATGAAATCGACCGCGTAGCCGTCGTGCTCCTCGATACCGGTGGCGATGGCGAAGATGTTGGGGTCGAACACGATGTCTTCCGGCGGGAAGCCGATGCCGGTAAGCAGTTTGTAGGCGCGCGCGCAGATTTCTACCTTGCGCGCGTAGGTGTCGGCCTGGCCTTGCTCGTCGAAGGCCATCACGATCACCGCTGCGCCATAGTTGCGGGCAAGGCGGGCCTGGCGCAGGAAGGACTCCTCGCCCTCCTTCATCGAGATCGAGTTGACGATGCCCTTGCCCTGGATGCATTTCAGGCCGGCCTCGATCACCTCCCACTTGGAGGAATCGAGCATGATCGGCACCCGCGAGATATCCGGTTCCGAGGCGACGAGCTTGAGAAAGCGCTCCATCGCCGCCTTGGA
>JAVBSY010000033.1:0-2977 GCA_031556475.1 Azoarcus sp. | reverse complement strand
CTGCAGTTCGCCGCTCAGCACACCATCGATGAGCTTGCCCGCGAGCAGGACGTAGCTGGGCGAGCGGTCCTCGTCGAAGTGGTACCAGGCCACCGCCATGGTGTCGCCTTGTTGTTCGACGTTGAGTCCCATGCCGTCGGTGGCCGCGCTCCACCACCAGCCCCGGTAGTCGGCGGCGTGGGCGGCGGCGCTGGCGCCGAGCAAGGCGATGAAGGCGATCGCCGATGCGGTGGTTTTCATGTTTTTTCTCCTCGCTGGTTGATTATTGGAATTGCGTGGCGCGCGACGCCCGCCCTTTTCTTGAGCGGGCGCAGGGAACAGCGAATCTCAGGGATTTGCCGTGCCAGCGGCATTGCGCGAAAAACCGATGAGCCTTTCTGGGCACGACCCAACAAACCCCCCGCCTGTTCTATTTCTATTGAATATGAGGAAATCATTTTCCGCGATCAATTTGGAAGCCCACATGCTCGTCGCGGACGAAGATGAGGAGTCGTCGCCGTATGTGCATGAAACATCGATATCACCGAAAAAAACCATACCGTCTTGCTCGTTGTCGAGCGTGATGTCGTACGTGCAGTTGAAGCTTAGGCCGCCCTGGGCCTTGAAGTCTTCGCCGCCCTGGAGCGTCAGGCGATAGTTTCTGTCGCCGGTTTTTTCCATCGTGGCGGTGCCTGTCGTTGTAGAGGGGTCGGGGGTTTCATACGGGTTGCCAGGCGGATAGGTCCGCATGAAGGTAGGGCATGACGGCGCCGAGGCGGTGGAAACGACTTGCCATGAACCCGTCCTGAGCGGTACGCGGGTGGGGAAGCGGCTGAGATTCAGCGAGCCGCTGCGGCCGTTTATCGTGTATTCGAGAACAGCGGCGTCTTCATATACATTGACATTGTCTGCGCTGTGACCGAATGTGATCGTTGCGGTACCGACCGTTGTGCGCGATACGCTTGTCGGGTTGTAGCCGGCTCCCGGGGGCGGTCCTTCGGCTTTTTGCAGTGGCCCGCTCAAGCTTTTGCGACCGCTCGCATTGAGCTCGATCGTGCCCGCGAGCAGCGCGTAGGTGGGCGAGTGATCCTCGTCGAAGTGGTACCAGGCGATCGCCAGCATGTCGCCCTGCTGTTCGATGTTGAATCCCATGCCGTCTTGCGTCGGATCCCACCACCAGCCTTGATAATCTTGATCGCGGAAGTCGTTCCAGACGGGTATGCCGACGAGCGTTCCGCTTTCGCTGCATCCTTGCGCGTCTGTTTCCGCGAGCGAATGTTCGAGCGTCAAACCGTCCAGATGTCGTTGCAAGCGGCTGACGGCGATGCTTCCCTGGCGGCCGTTGTTGCATGAGAACTGGCCATTGCCGGCAAAGATCCGGCCGGCCTGCGCAAGATTCAGATCGTACGCGCAAAGCTCGCTGCCGTTGCCTTCCTCGGTTTCCAGGCGGTAGTTGCCGGTGCTGGTTTTTGTCAGTCGCGCGTAGCCGTTGCTGGTCCGTTCCCCACAACTCCCCGAGTAGCCGGCGGTGTATTTCCATTTACCTTGGGTATCGAGCGCTATGTCCTGCGCGGTAAACCGGCCAAGATCGAACGAGCCGCTCTGGCCGTTCAAGGTGTACTCGAAAACGGCGCTGGTTTCGGACGTGAATCGGAGCGTGGCGATACCGACAGAGGTGCGTGTAACGTCGGTCGAGTTGTAGTCTGGACCGGGCGGAGGGCCGGAAGAGGCTTGCATGTGAGCGTTGAGCACGCCATCGACAAGTTTGCCTGCGAACAGGACGTAGCTGGCCGAGTGATCGGGATCGAAGTGATACCAGGCTACCGCCATCGTGTCGTCTTGCTGTTCGACGTTGAGTCCCATGCCATCGGTTGCCGAACTCCACCACCAGCCTCGGTAGTTGGCGGCGTTGGCGGGGACGCTGGCGCCGAGCAAGGCGGCAATGGCGATGATGGATACGGTGGTTTTCATGGCTCCCTCTTTGTGTGTTTGTTTATGGCAACCCGAATGCACAACCGTAACAGAATAGGCTTTCGTTCAATGTGGAATTACATTTTTTTATTCAATTTAATGAGATGGATGTTTTCTATCCTTGGAAAATGTCATTGCTCTGATTTGCAGCTTGTGGCGATGGGCGCGCGGCCGGATACGGCTTATCATTCTCGGCCCGGACCGAAAGGACGTTTTCCATGCATTTCATGACCGCCCTCGGGGCCGCGTGGCGACAGCGTGACAGCCTGTTGTGTGTCGGGCTCGATCCCGACCCCGGCAGATTTCCCGCCCATCTGCAGGGGCGGACGGATGTGATCTTCGAATTCTGCAAGGGTATCGTCGATGCCACCGCCGATCTCGTCTGCTGCTTCAAGCCGCAGATCGCCTATTTCGCCGCGTGCCGCGCGGAGGCCGAACTCGAGGCCCTGATCGATCACATCCATGCCCACCATCCGGGTACGCCGGTGATTCTCGACGCCAAGCGCGGCGATATCGGCAGTACCGCCGAGCAGTATGCGGTGGAGGCGTTCGAGCGTTATCGGGCCGATGCCGTCACGGTCAATCCTTATCTGGGGCGCGATTCGGTCGAGCCGTATCTGGCCTACGCCGACAAGGGCGTGATTCTGCTGTGCAGAACGTCGAACCCCGGCGGTTCCGATCTGCAATTTCTCGATCTGGATGTGGCCGGTGGTGCTAAGGAGCGTCTGTTCGAGCGCGTTGCCCGGCTGGTGGCGGAGGAATGGAACGCAAGCGGTAATTGCGGGCTCGTTGTCGGCGCCACTTTTCCGGCGGAGATTGCCCGCGTGCGCGAACTTGTCGGCGACATGCCCTTGCTGGTGCCGGGCATCGGCGCGCAGGGTGGCGATATCGAGGCGACCGTGCGCGCCGGGTGCGATGCCGGGGGCGGCGGGCTGATGATCAGTTCGTCGCGCGCCATTCTGTACGCCGGCGGCGGCGAGGACTATGCCGCCGCGGCGCGCCGCGTGGCGCTCGAGACGCGCGATGC
>JAVBSY010000139.1:0-14168 GCA_031556475.1 Azoarcus sp. | reverse complement strand
GTCTGCGTGCCGTAGGCCAGTGCAGCCACCGCCTGTGCGCCGCCGATGGTGAATACGCGATCGACACCGGTGATCGCCGCTGCCGCCAGCACCAGCGGATTTTTCTCGCCGTGCGGTGTCGGCACCACCATGACGAGTTCCCGCACGCCGGCCACCTTGGCTGGAATCGCGTTCATCAGTACCGAGCTGGGGTAGGACGCGCGACCGCCCGGTACGTACAGGCCGACGCGGTCGAGTGCCGTCACCTGCTGCCCGTAACGGCTGCCGTCCGCCTCGGTATACGTCCAGGATTCCAGTTTCTGCCGTTCGTGGTACTGCCGCACGCGTTTGGCGGCGGTTTCCAGCGCTTCGCGCTGCACCGCGCCGAGCGAAGCCAGCGCAGCCTGGAGTTCGGCTTTCGGCAGCTCGAGCCCGGCCATCGTGTCGACGTTCAGATGGTCGAAGCGACGGGTGTATTCGATCACCGCGGCATCGCCCGTGGCGCGCACCGCGCGCAGAATTTCGCTCACGGCACGGTCGATGCGGCCGTCGTCCTCCGCTTCGAAGGCGAGCAATGCGTCGAGTGTGGCAAGAAACTCGGGATCGCGGGCGTCGAGACGGCGGATGGCGGTCTGGCTCATGGTTTCACGGCTCCGGCAAATGCGTCCAGCAAGGGCTGGATGAGATCGCGTTTGAGCTTCAAGGCGGCTTGATTGATGATCAGGCGGGAACTGATCGGCATGATTTCCTCGACCTCCTCCAGCCCGTTGGCGCGCAGCGTGCCGCCGGTGGAGACGAGATCGACGATGGCGTCGGCCAAGCCGACCAGGGGGGCCAGCTCCATCGAACCGTAGAGTTTGATGAGATCGACGTGTACCCCCTTGCCACCGAAATGGGCCTTGGCACTGTCGATGTACTTGGTGGCGACGCGGATGCGGCCGCCGGGCCGTGTCGCCGCCGCATAGTCGAAGCCTCTGGTTGCGGCCACGCACAGACGGCAACGGGCGATGTTCAGATCCAGTGGCTGATACAGCCCCGCGCCGCCATGTTCCAGCAGCACATCCTTGCCGGCAATGCCCAGGTCGGCGGCGCCGTATTGCACATAGGTGGGCGTATCGGTGGCGCGCACGATGACCAGCCGGACATCGGGCCGATTCGTGCCGATGATGAGCTTGCGCGAAGATTCGGGATTGTCCGCCGGCACGATGCCGGCGGCGGCCAGCAGCGGCAAAGTCTCTTCGAAGATGCGGCCTTTGGACAGGGCGAGAGTGATACCGGACACGGATGACGCCTTGCATGGATCGGGCCGACATTGTAACCCGGGGCCGCTTCTGTTAGCCTTTAAGGGTACGGCTGGACCGCCAGAGAGGGGGTCCGGCCTTTTTGCTTGTCTGGGCGCTTGCCTGGTCTCTCGTTTTTGCTTTTCTCCTTACCGCAGGAGCCCGAATCATGAAACCGGAAATCATCGTCTCTTCACGTGACCTCGAACGCCTCGAAGGCTTGTTGTCCGCTCCCGCGGCAAAAAGCCGCAGTGATCTCGATGCGTTGCGCGACGAGCTCGACCGCGCCGACGTGCGCGATCTGGCGCAGATGCCGCCGGAAGTCATCACGATGAACAGCCGCGCCCGCTTCTGCGAGGAACTGAGCGGCCGCGAATACGAATTGACGCTGACCTACCCGAGAGACGCCAGTGCGGAAAACGGCAGGGTATCGATCTTTACCCCCGCCGGTAGTGCGCTGCTCGGTTTGGCCGTTGGCCAGAGCATCGATTGGAGCACGCCGGAAGGCAAGGCGATCCGCCTCAAGGTGCTGGCGGTGACGCATCCCCCCGCGGCGGGCGACGCTGCGGATTGAGTTTTGTCGTTACCGTGAGTTACGAGCCATCGCGGTACCCGCGTGGCTCACACGCCGAGGTCACGCCAGCCGGCTGACATCGGCGCCGAGTGCGGCGAGCTTCGCTTCGAGCCGCTCGTAGCCGCGATCCAGGTGGTAGATACGCTCGATCGTCGTTTCTCCCTCCGCCACCAGGCCGGCGATGACGAGGCTGGCCGAGGCGCGCAGATCGGTTGCCATGACCGTTGCCCCCTGCAGCCGTTCGACGCCTTTGACCAGCGCGGTATTGCCCTCGATGTGAATATCGGCGCCCAGGCGTTGTAGCTCCACGGCGTGCATGAAGCGGTTTTCGAAAATCGTTTCGCGCACCATCGCCGATCCCCGCGCCACGCAGTTCAAGGCCATGAACTGCGCCTGCATGTCGGTCGGAAAGGCCGGGTAGGGCGCGGTGCGCAGGCTCACGGCTTCCAGCCGCGCCGGCGCCTTGAGGTGGATCGCGTCGCGTTCGGTGACGATATCGCAGCCGGCGTCCATGAGCTTGTCCACCACCGCGTCGAGGTAGCACGACGAGGTGCCGGTCAGGCGCACGTCGCCGCCGGTCACCGCCGCCGCGCACAGATAGGTGCCGGTCTCGATGCGGTCGGGCATGATGCGGTGAGTCGCGCCGTGCAGGCGCTCGACGCCGCGAATGCGGATGATGTCGGTGCCGGCGCCGGAAATCTGCGCACCCATCGCCACCAGGCAGTTGGCGAGGTCGACCACCTCCGGCTCGCGCGCCGCGTTTTCGATCACCGTCTCGCCTTCGGCCAGGCATGCGGCCATCATCAGATTTTCGGTACCGGTCACCGTCACCATATCGGTGAACAGGCGTGCGCCCTTCAGGCGCGGCACACTGGCGTGGTCGTAGCCCTGCACCACGCGCACGTCGGCGCCCATCGCCTGCAGGCCCTTGATGTGCTGATCCACCGGCCGCGCGCCGATGGCGCAGCCGCCGGGCAGGGATACCTTGGCTTCGCCCGCGCGTGCCACCAATGGGCCGAGGACGAGGATGGAGGCGCGCATGGTTTTCACCATCTCGTAGGGCGCTACCGGATCGTCGAGGGCTGCGGCGTCGAGCATGACGATATCGCCCCCGCTTGCGCTGTCGGTTTCGCGGTGGACCTTCACGCCCATGCGGCCGAGCAGCTTCAGCAAGGTGTCGATGTCGTTCAAGCGCGGCACGTGGGTGAAGGTCATCGGCTCGCGTGTCAGCAAAGCCGCACACAAGATCGGCAAGGCCGCGTTCTTGGCGCCGGATATGGCGATTTCGCCCGTCAACCGGCGGCCGCCTCGAAGCAGGAGTTTATCCATGCGAATACTTGCTCATAGATCGCGCTTGCGGATTACAGATTTCAAGCGCGTTTGAAGATTGAAAACCGAAAGGTCGAAACCGGCTGTTCGAAAACCCCGGTTTCCAAGGTTCTGGATCAGAATTTCAACTCAAAGCCCCAACTCGCCGCGAACTTCTTCCCATTTCTCCGGGGAATAGGTCTGCAACTGCAAGGCATGAATCTCGTTGCCCATCAGCGTGCCGAGCGTCGCGTAAACCATCTGGTGCTGGCGTACCCTGGGTAAACCCGCAAAGGCGGCGCTGACGACGATGCCGGTGAAGTGCACACCGTCGTCGCCCTCGATGGCGATGAAATCACAAGGTAGTCCGTTGCCGATCAGACGCTTGATCTCGTTGGTGTCGAACATGCGGATGGATCCTTTCAGGCGCGCAGTTTGTAACCCCGGGCGAGCATCGCCAGGGTCAGTGCCGCGAGCAGTACGAAGCAAATTCCGACGGCGGCGAGGGATATCCACGGCGATACGTCGGACTGGCCGAAAAACCCGTAGCGAACACCGTCGATCATGAAGAAAAACGGGTTGGCGTGGGAAATTCGTTGCCACAGCGGTGGCAGGGAATGAATGGAGTAGAACACGCCGGACAACATGGTCAGCGGCATGATGAGAAAGTTCTGGAATGCGGCGAGCTGGTCGAACTTGTCCGCCCAGATACCGGCGATGACGCCGAGCGAACCGAGGATCGCACCGCCGGTCACGGCAAAAACGAGTACCCACAGGGGGTGGGCCACATGCGGTATGGCAAACGGGATGGAGGCCAGAAACACGCCCAGCCCGACCATCAGGCCGCGCAGTACCGAGGCGACGACATAGGCGGCGTAGAACTCGCGGTACGACAGCGGAGGCAGCAGCATGAAGATGATGTTGCCGGTGATTTTGCTCTGGATCAGCGACGACGAGCTGTTGGCGAACGCGTTTTGCAGTAGCGACATCATCATCAGCCCGGGCACGAGAAAGGCGGTGTAGGCCACCTCGCCGTGGGCCGTGGGCGTGCGGTCGAGCACATGGGAGAAGATGAGCAGGAACAGTACCGCGCTGAGTACCGGCGCGGCGACGGTCTGGAAGCTGACCTTCCAGAAGCGCAGCACTTCCTTGTACAGCAGCGTGCGAAAGCCTGTCAGTGCGGCTTCGCGGCCACTTGCGGCGATCGGGTGGGGGGCGGTTCCGGGTGCGATTTCAGGCACGGTGCATCACCTCAACGAACACCCGCTCCAGGTCCGGCTCGCCGAGCTGCATCTCGGTCATGCCGGCGCCGGTTTCGCGCAGGCGGGTGAGCAGGGCTTCCACATCGCCATAGCTTTCCAGTGTGAACTCGACCCAGCCTCCTGTGGCCGCCGCGCCGCCCAAGGCGACGCCGGCTTCCGGGCGCTCGAGGCGCACGTTGAGCGTGTGGGTGGCGAAGCTCCGCAGCAGGTTTTCCGTGGTGTCGAGCGCGACCACGCGTCCCCCTTTGAGCATGGCGATACGGCCGCACAGGGTTTCCGCTTCTTCCAGGTAATGCGTGGTCAGGACGATGGTATGGCCGTCGCGGTTGAGCTTGCGGATGAACTGCCATAGTCCCTGGCGCAGTTCCACATCCACCCCGGCCGTGGGTTCATCGAGCACGATCACCGGTGGGCGATGCACCAGCGCCTGCGCCACCAGCACGCGGCGCTTCATGCCGCCCGACAGCGTGCGCATATTGGTGTTGGCTTTCGTGGTGAGATCGAGGTTGGCGAGGATCTCGTCGATCCAGTCGTCGTTGTCGCGGATGCCGAAGTAGCCCGACTGGATGCGCAGCATTTCGCGCACGGAAAAAAAAGGGTCGAATACCAGTTCTTGCGGTACGACGCCGAGTTTGCGCCGGGCGTTGCGATAATCGGTGGTGACGTCGTGCCCCATTACCGTCAGGCTGCCGCTGTCGGGCCGCACCAGGCCGGCAAGCGCGGAGATCAGGGTGGTTTTTCCGGCGCCGTTCGGCCCCAGCAGGCCGAAGAATTCGCCGTGGCCGATTTCGAGGTCGACTCCGTCGAGTGCTCGAAGCGCGCCGTAGTTTTTGGTGACGGCGGCAATGCGAATGGCAGGGGAAGGGTTTTCGGGCGAAGCCATTGCTACGAAGGTTATGAAGCTTGCGTGAGCGGCGAGAGCATGTCCTCGATACCGTAAAGTTGGGCGAGGCTGCTCAGGCTTGGCGGCAGGTCGCACACACGGATCTGCCGCCCGTTCGCCCGTGCCGCGCGCATCCAATCGAGCAGCAGGGCGAGCGCAGCCGAATCGGCCGTGGTGACGGCGGAAAAGTCGACGGTGAGGTCGCCCGCGGCGATACCGGCGCGCCCTTGTTCGAGCAACGCCCGCGCGGTCTGCATCGTCACCTTGTCGGAAAGTCGCAGTACGCCGTTATCGCCGTCACTCATGCGCCGGGCCGTGATGTATCGAGCGACTGGTTTTTGGTTTCCAGCGAGCGGATCAGCCCGTCGATGCCGCCGGTGCGGATTTCCTGGGCAAAGCCGTTGCGGTAATTCGTTACCAGGCTGACACCGGCCACCACCACGTCGAACACTTTCCATCCGTCAGCGCTTTTTTCCAGCGTGTAATCGATGCCGATGGGTTGTGCGCCGTTCTGCTTGACTTCGGTGCGTACCTGTACGGTGGTGTCGTTCGCCGCCATCCGTAGCGGCTTGAAGTCGATGGTCTGGTCGCGGTATTGCGTTAGCGCGTTGGAATAGGTACGCACGAGCAAGGTACGGAAAGCGCCGGTCAAGCGCGTTTGCTGTTCGGGTGTGGCCGAACGCCAGTCGCGGCCGACAGCAAGCATGGTCATGCGGCGGAAGTCGAAATGCGGCAACACTTTTTCGTCGACCAACTGGAGTACGCGGCGGGTGTCGCCGGCCTGGATCGCCTTGTCCTCGCGGATGATGCTCAGCACTTCGTTGGTTACGTCGCGCACCAGCACATCGGGTGCGTCGGGTGCGGCACCTGCGGGCATGGTCACGAAGGCCAGCAGCGTCAATAACCCGGCAAACAGCTTATTCATCTTCTTTCACCTGTTGTTTCATGGTCGGACGCGGTGGCGTGACGGGACGAGACGTTGACCGCCACGATCCAGTCGTTTCCACCGATTTCGAGCAGTTCGAGCCGCTCGACCGCGATCTGCGCCGCGATGTCGAATTCGCCGCCTGGTGGAATGGCACTGTGGGGCGATTCCTGCGGATCGTCGAAATTTTCATATTCAAGCGGCACATTGCCATCGAAGACTTTATAGCGCCGCTGCTGCAAGTAAAAGTCGCGGACGTAACCGTATTTGTCCAGCGTGCCTTCATCCAGTGTGCGCTCGATGCCGAGCGCCCGCGCCCGTTCGTCGATCGTGCGCACGGCAACCGCGGCGTTGCGTGTGGGAATGTGCTGGATGGCCCATACGTTGTCGCCGAACAGGTCGACCGGCAATGCGGCGGCATCGCGCAGCGTGCGCGGTCCGAAGAAAGGCACGACGAAATACGGCCCTTCGCCCACGCCCCAGCGGGCCAGTGTCTGGCCGAAGTCTTCGTCGTGCTTGGTCAGGCCCATCTCGCTGGCGACATCGAGGATGCCGCCGAAACCGAAGAACGTGTTGACCAGGAGCCGCATGCCATCGGATAGCGTTTGTTCGACCTTGCCTTGCAAGGCGCTGTTGAGGCCGATCCAGATATCGCCCAGGTTGCTGAACACGTTGCTGATGGCAAGGTGCAAAGGATGCGGCGTGATCGTGTCGTAAACGGTGGCGGTGGGCTTGAGAACGAGGCGGTCGACTTCTTCGTTGAATGAGAAAACGGCGCGGTTGTAGCCCTCCAGCGGATCGTCCGGATTGGATTGGCCGACGCTTGCGCAGCCGGACGCCAACAGCGCGGCGAGCGCAGCGGTAAGTAGAGCGATCGTCAAACGTCCGCCAAACAACGCCGGTTTCATCGGCTCGCCTCCTTGTGCTTTGCGGGGTTGTGTGCAGGATTCATTGGGCGGGCGCAGGTTCCGCGGCTTTGCTGAACAGGAACTGGCCGATCAGTTTTTCGAGCACGACAGCCGACTGGGTAAGCTTCATGGTATCGCCATCCTTGAGCATTTCCGTGTCGGCTCCGGCTTCCAGGCCGACATATTGTTCGCCGAGCAGGCCCGCGGTCAGGATCGTGGCACTCGTGTCGCGTGGGAAAGGATAGCGGCGGTCGAGGTCGAAACGTACTACGGCACGGTAACTTTGCGGATCAAAACGTATCTCGCCGACGCGTCCAACGAGTACGCCGGCGCTTTTCACCGGTGCGCGCACCTTCAGGCCGCCGACGTCGTCGAACGGCGCCTGTACGGAATACAGGTTGGCTCTCTCGATGCCGGAAACATTCCCTACTTTCATCGCCAGGAAAATCAATGCGGCGAAGCCCAGCACGACGAAAAGGCCCACCCACAGGTCGAGCGCGGAACGGCTCATCACACCCCCCGGAACATGAAAGAAGTCATCATAAAGTCGAGCGCCAGAATGACCAGCGCGGAGCTGACCACCGTACGGGTAATGGCCCGCGACACCCCCTCGGCCGTCGGTGCGCAGTCATAGCCCTCGAAAACCGCGATCAGCGATACCGCCACCCCGAACACGAAGGACTTGATGACGCCGTTGACGATATCGTGACGAATATCCACCGCCGCCTGCATTTGCGACCAGAACGCGCCGTCGTCTACGCCGATGAATACGACGCCGATCAGCCAGCCGCCGAATATGCCCATGGCCGAGAACATCGCCGCCAGCAGCGGCATCGAAATCACGCCGCCCCAAAAGCGCGGCGCCACTACGCGGGCGATCGGGTTGACCGCCATCATGTCCATTGCCTTCAACTGCTCGGTTGCCTTCATCAAGCCGATTTCGGCCGTTACCGCCGAACCGGCGCGGCTGGCGAACAGCAGCGCGGCGATGACCGGCCCGAGTTCCCGGATCAGCGACAGCGCCACCATGACGCCCAGCGCGCTGCTGGAACCGAATCGCTGCAAAATATCATAGCCTTGCAAACCGAGTACGAGGCCGACGAACAGCCCCGATACCAGGATGATGAGCAACGACAGGACGCCGCTGAAATAGATTTCGCGGATCGTCAAATGCACTCGGCGCAGGGACTGCCCCGAGTACAGCAGTATGAGAAAAAGGAAACGCGTGGCAAAACCCAGCCGCCACACACCATTGAGTGTCATTGCACCGATCCGACGCAGAAAATCGGTCAGTGCATTCATCGCGTGCCGCCGTCGAGCAAACTGGCAATCGGCGCTGCCGGGTAGTGGAAAGGCACCGGTCCATCGGCTTCGGCATGCACGAACTGATGCACGAACGGATCGGTGGAGGTGCGGATTTCCTCCGGTGTGCCCTGGGCGACGATACGCCCACCGGAAACGAAATAGATGTAATCGACGATGAGCAGCGACTCATGCACGTCGTGCGTCACCATGACCGAACTGGCGCCGAGTGCGTCGTTCAGTTGGCGGATCAACTGGCCGACGATACCGAGCGAGATCGGATCGAGGCCGGCGAAAGGCTCGTCGTAAAGAATCAGCATCGGGTCGAGCGCCACCGCACGTGCCAGCGCTACCCGCCGCGCCATGCCGCCCGACAGCTCGCCCGGCTTCAATGCCGCCGCACCGCGCAAACCTACCGCCTGCAGTTTCATCAGCACGAGGTCGCGTACCAGTTCGGGTGGCAGGTCGGTGTGTTCGCGCAGTGGAAAGGCCACGTTGTCGAACACCGATACATCGGTAAACAGCGCGCCGAATTGAAACAACATACCCATGCGCCGGCGCATGGCGTACAGATCGTCGCGCGCCAGTTTGGCCACGTTGTGCCCGGCCACTTCCACGCTGCCGCTATTCGCCCGCAACTGGCCGCCGATCAAACGCAACAGCGTCGTCTTGCCACAGCCGCTGCCGCCCATGATGGCCACGACCTGCCCGCGATGGACGGACATGTCGATGCCGCGCAGCACCTCGCGTTCGCCGTAAGCGAAACGCACATCGCGCAGGCATACCAACGGGGAGGAATCGGAAGCGTGGGGGGTCACGGCATGTGCTGAAAATTCGTAAACACAATATCTTAGCAGAGCGGCTTCGTGCGGCTCCGGCAATTCCCGAGGGAAATGGATGGAATTCGGTTGTTCGTGTTGTTTTGTCGGCAGTGGAAAATGACCATTCGTCCGGCTATTCGCCCGTAAGCAGCCGCGACTCCGCCGCTTCCAGGTCCGCCGGCGTGCCGCGCAGGACGACCACATCGCCTTCCTGAATGTACGTTTCCGCAGTCGGCGCCATGCTGCGCACGCCGCTGCGACGCAGTACCGATACATCGACGTTGATATTGTCGAAGGCAAGCTCGCCGATCGTGCGGCCGAGCGCCGACGCCCCGGCCGGAACGGTGACCGAGCGAAGGCGCAGCAGGGCGGACTCCGCTTCGCCGATGTCGGTTGCGCCGTGGAAAAAGCCGCGCATCAGGGCATAACGCTGGTTACGGATATCGCGGATGTGTCGCACCACGCGCTGCAACGGTACGCCGACCAGCGCCAGCGCGTGGGAAGCGAGCATGATGCTGCCTTCGAACACTTCCGGCACCACCTCGGAGGCGCCGCCTATCGATAGTTTTTCCATTTCGGATTCGTCGGCGGCGCGTACCACGATCGGCAAGCCCGGGCGCAATGCGTGGGCGTGATGCATGACCCGCAGCGCCGCCTCCACGCCAGCGAAGGAAATCACCAGTGCGCTGGCGCGCATGATGCCGGCGGCCATCAGGGTTTCGTGCCGGGCGGCGTCGCCATAGACCACGGAATCGCCCGCCGCGCGGGCGTCGCGCACGCGGTCCGGATCGAGGTCGAGCGCCATGTAGCTGACCTTTTCCCGCTCGAGAAAACGCGCCATGTACTGCCCGCTACGGCCATAGCCGCAAATGATGAGGTGCTTGTCGGTATTGAGCGACTGCGCCGCCACGCGGGTGAGTTCCATCGAGCGCATCAGCCATTCCGACGACACGAAGCGCATCACCAGCTTGTCGCTCATTTGTACGATCAACGGCGCGAGCAGCATCGACAGCACCACCGCCGCCACTGTCGCCTGTCCCAGGCTGTGCGGCAGCAGTCCCGAACTGACCGATCCCGACAGCAGCACGAAGCCGAATTCGCCGCCCGCGCACAACCACAAACCGGAACGCATCGCCGTGCCGGGCGGCGAGCCGAAGGCGCGCGAAGCGATGAACACGGTGACGAACTTGAGTGTCAGCAACAATGCCAGCAAACCGAGCACTTCATGCAGATTGCGAACGATCACCATGACGTCGAGGAACATCCCGACGGTGACGAAGAACAGCCCGAGCAGCACGTCGCGGAACGGCTTGATGTCCTCTTCCACCTGATAGCGGTAATCGGTTTCCGAGATCAGCATGCCGGCCAGGAACGCACCCAGCGCCAACGACAGGCCGACGAGTTCCGACAGCCATGCCAGCCCCAGCGTGATGAGCAGCACGTTGAGCATGAACAGTTCGCTCGAGCGCCGGCGGGCGACGAAAGTGAACCACCAGCGCATCAGGCGCGGCCCGAACACCAGTACCAAGGCCAGCAGTACCACGATCTTGACCGCCGCGAGGGCCAGGGTCAGGAACAACTCTTCGGGCGGGCGCGACAGGGCCGGCAGCACGATCAGCAGCGGCACCACGGCCAGATCCTGGAACAGCAGCACGCCGATGGTTTCGCGCCCGTGCGGGCTGTCCAGTTCGAGGCGGTCGGTGAGCAGCTTGGACAGGATCGCGGTGGATGACATCACCAGCGTGCCGCCGAGCGCAAAGCTCGTCACCCAGCCGAAACCGAGCAGGCCGCCGAGCACGGTCGCCACGACGATGCCGACGATGACCTGCGCCGCGCCCAGGCCGAACACGATGCGTTTCATCGCGAACAGGCGCGGCAGTGAAAATTCGAGGCCGATGGAAAACATCAGGAAGACGATGCCGAATTCGGCAAGGTGGCTCGCGCCTTTGGATTCGTGCATCAGATCCAGCGCGTGCGGCCCGCCGATCGCGCCGACGAGCAGGTAGCCGAGCACGGGCGGCAGGTTGAGACTGCGAAACAAAGTGACCACGACGACCGCGGCGGCCAACAGCAACAAAACGAAATCGAGCGTATTCAGCATTATGCGAATGGGCGGGTACGGGAAAAACGCCGGTGAATCCCGGCGCCAGACCCGACTGTTATACAATCGCGGACCATGCGTGGGCGACCTTCGCGATCCTGAAA
Source organism: Azoarcus sp. (assembly GCA_031556475.1). GTDB lineage: Bacteria > Pseudomonadota > Gammaproteobacteria > Burkholderiales > Rhodocyclaceae > Azoarcus. Next base: position 2,721 of record JAVBSY010000139.1, on the reverse strand, counting down.
TCCGTTCATGATCGGTATGCCAAGCGTTTTCCCGCGTTTCGTGCGCCAGTTTAACCGCTACACCCCCTCATGACTTCATCTTCCACGGAATCCGTGACTCATTCCCGCGCTGCCGACCTTGCCCGGCGGGTGTTGCGCATCGAGGCGGCAGCGGTTGCGGCGCTGGCCGAACGCATTGGCGACGACTTCGATCGCGCACTCGAACTCATCCTGCGGCGCAGCGGCCGTGTCATCGTCACCGGCATCGGCAAATCCGGCCACATCGCCCGCAAGCTTGCCGCCACGCTTGCCAGCACCGGCACGCCGGCCTATTTCGTACATGCCGCCGAAGCGGCGCACGGCGATCTGGGCATGATCACGCCCGAGGATATCGTCATCGCACTGTCGAACTCCGGCACGAGCGAAGAACTGCTGATGATCATTCCGCTGGTCAAACGCCAGGGCGCCAAGCTCATCGCCATGACCGGAGACACGGGCTCGCCGCTGGCGCGCGAGGCCGACGTTCATCTGGATGCCGCTGTTGCCGAGGAGGCCTGCCCGCTCAACCTCGCGCCCACCGCCAGCACGACCGCCGCGCTGGCCCTGGGGGATGCGCTCGCGGTTGCGCTGCTCGATGCCCGCGGCTTTGGCCCCGCGGATTTCGCCCGTTCCCATCCTGGTGGCTCGCTTGGCCGCCGGCTGCTCACGCATGTGAGCGACGTCATGCGCCACGCCGATACGGTGCCGGTGGCGTCCGACGGTGCGTCGCTCACCGAGGCGCTGCTGGCGATGACGCGCGGCGGCATGGGCATGACCGCGGTGACGGCCGCCGACGGTCGCCTGGAAGGCATCTTTACCGACGGTGACTTGCGCCGTGCGCTGGAAAGAAACCCCAATGTGCGCGAAACCAGACTGGCCGACGTGATGACGCGAAATCCGCGCACCATAGCGCCCACCGCGCTTGCCGCCGAAGCCGCCGAAATGATGGAGCGGCTGCGCATCAGCCAGTTGCTCGTCGTCGATGCCGATGGCGCGCTTGCCGGGGCGCTCACCACCCACGACCTGATGCTTGCCAAGGTGATTTGATGATGTCCGCCGCCAATGTCGCCACCGATGTCGTTGCAAAAGCCGCCGGCGTGCGCCTCATGGGGTTCGACGTCGATGGCGTGATGACCGACGGTGGCCTTTGTTTCACCCCCGCCGGCGAGGAAATCAAGGTTTTTTCCAGCCTCGACGGCCACGGTCTGAAAATGCTGCGGCAAGCCGGCATCCTGGTTGCCATCATCAGCGGGCGCAGTTCGCCCGCGCTCGCCGCGCGTGCCGCCAACCTCGGCATTGCCGAACTGCATATGGGCGTCGAAGACAAACGTGCCTGCCTGGATGCGCTGCTTGCCCGTCACGGTTTGGCGCGCGCCGATGCTGGCTACATGGGCGACGACGTGGTCGATCTGCCCATTCTGCGTGCCTGCGGTTTTTCCGCCGCGCCCGCCGACGGCCACGAATTTGTTCACCGGCACGTCGATTTCGTCACCGCTCGCGCCGGTGGCCATGGCGCCGTGCGTGAAGTCTGCGATCTGCTGCTGAGCGCACACGGTGTTCTCGACACCATGCTTGCGCGCTATCTGGATTGAGCGGCAAATGGCGATACGTCCTTCCGTTCACAACCTCTACCCGGTCATCGCGCTGGCGCTGCTCGCCGCGGCGACGGTGTGGCTCGAACGTATCACCCGGGTCGCCGAAGCGCCAGCCGCCGCGCTCGCTGCGGACAAGCCCGATTTCACCGCCGACCATACCCGCATTCTCGGCTTTGGCGAAGATGGACGGCAGCGCTACGAACTCGTCGCCGACCGCCTCATCCATTTCCCGGTGAGCGACATCACCGCGCTCGAGCAGCCCCGCCTGCTTATGTACTCCGAGGGGCGCGAGGTCCGGCTCGATTCGGTCAGCGGCGAAGTATCGCCCGGCGGCGAGCAGGTCGACCTGGCCGGCGACGTTCATGTCTGGCGTAGCGGCGACCCTGGCCGGTCGGAAACCACCTTCGCCTCGGAGAAGCTCCGGGTGTGGCCCGACGAGAATCGCGCCGAGACCGATACCCCGGTCGTGCTCACGCAGGGGGAAACCCGTGCCACCGCACTCGGCATGCGCGCCGACAACCTCTTCGGCGTCTTCGACCTGCTCGGTGACGTCAAAGTGAACATGCCCCGCCGACAACGGAAACCGTCATGAAAAAATTCCTTCTCGCGCTGCTGGCGCTTCACGCATTCAGCACACCAGCGCTGGCCGAGCGTGCCGACCGCGAAAAACCGGTCAACATCGAAGCCAACGAACTCACCGTGGATGACCGCAACAAGGTCCACATCTTTACCGGCGCCGTGGTGCTGACTCAGGGCACGTTGACGATCAAGGGCGACAAGCTGGTCGTCACACAGGGGCCGGATGGCTTTCAGAACGGCGTGGCCACCGTCGAAAAGGGGCTGGCCACGTTCAGCCAGAAGCGCGACGGCAGCGACGAATACATTACCGGCGAGGCCGAGCGGATCGAATACGACAGCCGCACCGAGCGCGCCAAGCTGTTCAAACGCGCCAAGGTCACCAGCGGCGGTGACGAAGTGCGGGGCAGCTACATCGAATACGATTCGCTCAGCGAGAACTACCTCGCCAGCAATACCTCCGATGCCGCCTCGAAAGGGGGCGACAATCGGGTGCGCGCGGTTATCCAACCCAAAAACAAGGATAAACCGG
>JAVBSY010000069.1:0-25422 GCA_031556475.1 Azoarcus sp. | reverse complement strand
AGGCGAAGAAGCCAAGGCCATTGTTCGGGAGGCCCACTTCAAGGCTCGACGCTGGGTGGTGGAGCGCACGCATAGCTGGATGAACCGCTTCCGGCGCATCCTGGTGCGTTGGGAAAAACGGGCCGACACCTATCTCGCCATGCTCCATTTGGCCTTGGGCATCATTACTTGGCGCTCCACAGGCCTATTGGGATAGGCTCTAAGTATTTTCCTTGTAAGAAAATTCTGTCTCACGTCTTTGATGGTATGCAGTGGCACTATTGCTGTGGTTTTACCGCGGGTGGCGATCAGCACTTTTTCCCCCAGAGTCACATTGGCGAAAGACCAGGATATGTGCCAGAGGTAATAGCTGATCCCGCCCCATAAGATCACTGTGAAACATTTGGCAGGTAGCGAAACGCTAGGCTCCCTGATAATGAACCACGCGGCAAGACCGAATAAAAAGATCATGAATGGCGCGCCGACGAAGCGCTGAAGGTCAGTCCATTTTGACGAAATGGTTCGCATTGCCCTATCCCACCGGCGTATATTTGTACAGTGTGCCATAGACGATGGGTACCACTCCATGGCATTCGCACAGCCCGAAATTGAAAGTACATTTTCAACGACTTATTTACACCATACGTAACAACAAGACAACTCAAAAACCGACGCTCGTCAAATTACGTACTCCGCAATCGCTTAAGCCGCATAAAGTTGAACCGCTCGGCTTCAATTTCAAAGACTTCCGGAATGCCGTGTGAATCTATGCGCTTTTCCATGCCCAAACTCCCGAGAGGTCGGAGCAGACAGCGAAACGCACTCGCCGCAAACGAAAAACCGCATTTTTTCACAAAAAGCAGGAGCTTCGGCAGCATGGCCTCGTTGCCGCCAAAGTATTGGTATGCATCCACGCTTATGATCATGTCAAAATATTCATGAGCGAACGGAATCTCTTTCGTCGCGTCGACCAGCAGGGGAAATATCTTCGAATCGAGTCCCAGGCTTGCGAAGCGTTTCGCGTTTTCGCTCGGGGAAATCCACAAATCAGCCGCGAACACGGTCACATCATATTTTTCCGCAAGCAGGATGGAAGAAATTCCCATGCCGCACCCCAGGTCGAGAATACGCATGCCCGGAGAAATAGGAAGGAAGCCTGCCAGGGCGATTGCACCTATATTGCATAACACCAGTAACGGCAGAAGCGGCTCTGCGACAGGGGTTTCCGAGAACAGATTTCCACTGGTTGGTGTTGTCAGCCCCAATTTTGCCAGTTCATGACATCTTTTGAAGGATAAGCTGCGCAGAGGAATCAACTTTAACATCATGATTTTTCGTATATTTTTACGATTATATTATGATGATTAGGTGCAATCGCCCTGGGAAGCCTGCCATCTCCTCCGTAATACGCATGGCATTCGGGCCTATCATGGTGTCCAGAAGAAAGGCTCTGTCGTAGCTGTCGGTAAAAGGTGCGCCCATGGTCGTTTCCCTGATGTCCAGGATTGTCCAAGGACATGCCATGTCGTACAGGCTTCGAACGCATCCCACTTATTGTTTCGGAAAAAAGAAAGCGCCCTGAACCAGATCAGGGCGCTCCCGAATGTCAGCCGTTTTTACCGGCGTTAAGAATTTTGTATATAGCCTTTACAGACAGGAAGTACTGCCCGGCCAGTTCGGTAGCAGAACACCCAGCCAGGCGTTTGGCCAGAATTTCCCTGTTCCTTGCCTGGAGAGTCTCCCTTGTCTCCGTATTTGCACCCCACGAAAGCCTGTTGCCTTCTTTACGCGGGATGTAAATATATTCTCCATCTATATACTGCTGAATCGCACACAACAAGGTGTGCGGCAAGACGTCGTTTGCCTTTTTATAGCTCATTATGCTTCTCCTATTTAGATATCAGGATTGAGCAAGAGCTATTGCCTAAAAAACTATGGTGTTATGCAATAGCTCCTGCTATGCATAACGAACAGAATCCAATTTGTAATACATCCAGCTTCCTTTTTTAAAAAATGTTGCCCGAAAAGAATAGGTTTCCCAGGTGCCCCTGTCAACGTGCAGCATGACGCTGCTCGTGCAGAACGCTCTCCAATACCACTCGCGCTGCCTCACTCTGTCTGACCACACACATATGCTTCCCCAACTGGTATCCACCTTGGCAAGTCAATTCTCCTGAACGGCTGGTTTTCTTTATTTTCATATTGTCATGCTTTCCACTGACGCGGTGCGCTTGCCGACGCAGCAGCCGTCTTCTTTCGGGAGGGTGGCTGTTTCATGCCTCATCGAGTTATCCAGATCTGTCCGCCGAAGTCAGACTGTACCCGCTGAAACTGCTGGCATGGCAGTCGTTGAAATATTTTCCCATCCTATTTTTATCAATGTTTTTCAAAAAGATATAAGGCATTGATGAACAAGTCGTAAATTGAGAATCACCACAGGTAATGCTTTGTTACTCCGCCACGCGTGAAAAAGGGACAGCGTTTCTCTACCCTGCCACGCAGGTAATGACTACATAGATAGCGAACTTCGCACCGCAAGCGGCTCGCCGTGGCCGCAGGATGTTGTTGCGCCTGCGCGCCGGGAATTTCAGATAAACGTTTTCGCTTCAGAGCTACTGCGGCGCCGCGGCTCAAAAGCAGTGCAATTCCGGGCAGGACGGTCTTCGCATCCCGTATTTCGATGTGGCGCCTGCTCCAATGATCTGTCGGCAGCATCCGAAAATTTCGTGGCGGAATTCTCTTCCGTCTGGCCGTTTAGAAGAAAACACCGTTTTGCCGTGTCGTTCCACTGAAACTGCGCTACGGAGGTTTCCATGTTCATGTTCCTGCCTTTTCTGATCGCGCTGGCCGCAGCCATCGGCATCCTCACCCACAAGCGGAAGATCAGCTATGCCCTGTGGCTGCTTCTTCTGGTCGTCACCCTCGCCTGGTTCGACCACCACGTTACCGATCCGCTGAATCTTTCCTTCTGAGGAGCCGCGCATGAATTCGCCTACCGCACCCCTCGAGGACGACAGGCTGGGAATCTGGCTGAACACCCTCGGGCTGTACATCATCTGCGCCGCCCTGCTGATCGCCTTCTACTACCAGTTGGTACTGTCCGAACTGCCCTGCCCCCTATGCCTGCTGCAGAGAGTGGGAATGATCCTGATCGGCTTCGGTTTCCTGTTCAACGCGTACTTCGGGATCAGGAGCCTCCACTACGGCGTCGCCCTCATCGGCTGCGTAATCGCCGGCATCATCGGAGTCCGCCAGGTATTTCTGCACATTCTTCCTGGCGATGCCGGTTATGGCTCCCCTTTCCTCGGCCTGCATTTCTACAGTTGGACGGTCGTCGCCGCCATCGCCGGCGTGGTTGCCGTGGCGATCATGCTCATGCTGAAGAAAGACACCGCCACGGCGAAGAACGCACAGCTCCCCTCCCTGCCGGTGAAGACCGCGGCTTTCCTGTTCACGGCACTGATTGCCGCCAACCTGGTATCCACCATCCTGGAGTGCGGCGCCGGACAGTGCGATGACAACCCCACTTTCTATCAACTCCTGGGTCGCGGCTAGGTTTCATCGCCATCCAGACCGCTCCCGCGAGGCTGGATACCGATCCGATTTTCGGGTGGAGTTCGGCGGGAGACGACCACCGCAGGAACGCGCCCCAAACGATGAAAAACTTTTCCGACCTCGACGAGCGGGAAGTCCTGGCGCTGGCGATTGCGCTGGAGGAAGAGGATTGCCGCACCTACGACTCCTACGCCGAGGCGCTGCATGCGCATTATCCGGGCACGGCGGTGATGTTCCGGGAGATGGCGAAGGAAGAGGACGGGCACCGGCATCGTCTGCTCGAACACTACCGGCGGAAATTCGGCGAGCACTTGCCGTTGATCCGCCGCCAGGACGTCAAGGGGTTCGTCCAGCGCAAGGCCGTCTGGCTTTCCCGCCCGTTGAGCCTGGAGACGGTGCGCGCGCAGATCGAACTGATGGAGGTGGAGTCGCGGCGCTTTTACGCCCGCGCCGCCGAACGCGCCACCGACGCCACGTTGCGCCAATTATTGGGCGATCTGGCCGCCGAGGAGAGACGGCACGAGGCGCGCGCCGAAACACTCGAGGCCGAATACGTGCCACCCGGCGTATCCCGGAAGGAGCACGCCTCCGAGCGTCGGCTGTTTCTCCTGCAAGTCGTCCAGCCGGGCCTTGTCGGGCTGATGGACGGTTCGGTGTCGACGCTGGCGCCGATCTTCGCCGCGGCGCTTTCCACCGGCAGCACCTGGGCGGCATTCCTGGTGGGGCTGGCCGCCGCGCTGGGGGCAGGGATCTCGATGGGCCTCGCCGAGGCGCTGTCGGACAACGGCTCACTCACCGGCCGCGGCAGCCCCTGGTGGCGCGGCCTCGTCTGCGGCGGCATGACGACGCTGGGCGGCCTGGGTCATACGCTGCCGTTCCTGATCGCGGATTTCCACAGCGCGATGACGCTCGCCGTCGCCGTCGTCCTGCTCGAACTCGCGGCCATCGCCTGGGTACGCCACCGCTACATGGAATCACCGCTGGCCACGACGCTGGTACAGGTGGTGATCGGCGGCGCACTGGTGTTTCTTACCGGGGTATTGATCGGAGGGGCGTGACGCGGCCGGCTCGATAAAACATTCATCCGTGGGAGATGATGCGAATCTGCCGTAAGTGCGAAGATGCGTTCAAATACGATGCGCCGTTGCCAACCTTCATCGCCAAGGACAAAAAACGCATCGACCAAAGCCCGATGCTGCCAGCAAACACACTATGAGTCCAAAACCCGTTTCACACGGAACCGGCCGGGCCGCTCGAACAGAGCGCCTTGCCCATCAATCTTTTCTTGCTCCCAGCCATGCCCCATTTCTGGAAATCAGAACGACGCTTGGCAGCACCTTGCCGTATGCGGAGCATTTTCACGCCACCTTTTCCTTTGGCCTGATTCTCGAAGGCCAAACGCGCTGCTCCATAGAAGGCATTCCCTATGTGGTGGAAGCAGGCGACATGGTCTTGATCGCGCCTGCCCAGGCACACAGTTGCAATCCCGTCGGCGGCAACCCCAGAAGCTACCACATGGTTTTCGTCGATGCGGCATGGCTCCGGGAGCATGTCGGAAGCCGCCTGGGAATGAAGGATGGCCTTGAACCCTGCAAGCCCGTCATCAGGGATGCCGGATTGTTCGCTGGATTCCTGGCCCTGGTCGAGGCACAGCATTCTGCCGGGAGCGATACGGCAAATTCGCTCATTCACCTGTTTCTTGAACTGAACAAGCGCCACAATTGCTTTTTACCCGCGGCCGAAGGGCGCAGAGCCGACATTCTCCCCTCCGATGCCGCGGCCTGGACGCGCCTCCTGGAAGAACATGAACCCCGGGTTCCTTCCGTATCCTGGCTGGCGAACATCGCCGGTATCCGGCGAGAGAGTTTCTCCCGGTCCGTTCGCCGGAAGACGGGCTTGCCCCCCAGCGATTATCTGCACTGCCTGAGGCTGGAAAAAGGCCGCCAGATGCTGCGCCGGGGGGAAGCCATCGCGGAGGCGGCACTGGCTTCCGGGTATGTCGACCAGAGCCATTTTCACCGGGCATTCGTCAAATATTATTCCGTCACGCCCGGCTGCTACCGCAGGGGCGCATCACAAACGTACAAGAAATAAGCCATGGAACGACTATCGTCCGCGCCGAAGGAGACGATAGTCGATGGCAAGCCTGCTTTCCCAATTTATCCCCGATTCATTCCCCGCCCTGGCGCTGGCCCATTTTCTGGCATTGCTCAGTCCCGGCCCCGATTTTTTCCTGGTGGTGGGGCATGCCGTCCGGCGGCGTTTGCGCGGCACCGTGTTCATCTGCGCAGGCATCGCCCTGGGGAACGCGCTTTATATTCTCCTGGCCGTGGCCGGCTGGTCCCTGGTCAGGCATTCGCCCCTCCTCTACCGATGCCTGGAAGTGGCGGGGGCGATCTACCTGGTCTGGATGGGCTGCATGCTTCTGCGCTCGAGCCGGCAGGCCACGGCGCTGCCCGTTCAGGAAACGGCCCCCCTGCCTCCTTGCAAGCAACTGCTGGCTGGATTGGGTTCCGCACTGCTGAACCCCAAGAACGCCATCTTCTATTTGACGCTGATGACCGTCATTCTCGGCCCGGATACGACTTTCCTTCAGCACGCCTTCGCGGGAACGTGGATGACTTTTCTGGTCTTCGCATGGGATGCCGGATTGGCCGCCGCAATTTCCATTCCGAGGGTTCAAAGGACATTGAGCAAACGAATCCCTCTCATCGAAGGAATCGCCGGCGGCGTTCTCGTTTTCCTGGCTGTTTCACTGGTATTCATCCCCATCCTCCAAAGCCTCGTATCCGCTTGATACTCCCGTGGCCCACCGGAACTTCAAGGCTTCCGAGAGGCATCCAATAAAAATGGATGAATGAAGAAGAAGTGGCGAAATCCCGAGCCAGCCCCGTCGGATCGCGGCACTACCCATTATTGGCATTCGCGCACAGCGGATACAACACCGCGCAATAGCATTTGTACAAACCGATTTGGCGCGGCACTGCCCCGCGACCGGCACCCTCCAATTCACGGGCGGATTATTTCCAATCGCTCGTGAGCGATATCACAGGGGTAACCGGGTACTACTTTCGTAGTATCACGCGTCCAAAAGTTTTGGATAGTGTCTAAAGAAAGGCAGGTTTTTCGTGCGCAGTGCATTAGTCATATCCTCCATGGCGGGTTGGTTGCCATTCGCCGTCATGGCGCAGCAGTACACGGCGGGAACGGGTGAGACGGTCACCATTCCGACCGGAACCTCCGCCAGTTCCCAGACCGGCAGCGCGATTTCGGCCACGAGTGGCGGGACCATCACGGGAACGGACGTCGCCGCAAGCTCCGGTACGACCGGCAACGGTCCGGTCATCCTGTCGTCCGACCCGGGATCGTCAGTCACCCTCGGGGGGAGCACGACCATCACCGGCAACGGCACCGGTATACGGATGGACAACGGCGGCCAGGTCGGCCCCGGCAGTGGCACGACGATCACCATCGACGGTTCCAACAGCGGATCGGCCGGCGTCGTACTCAACAACACGGCGGTGGCGGATGGGCCGATTTCCGGTGTTTCCGTCAACTTCACGACGGCCAACGCCCACGCCGGCAACGCCGCATGGATCGGGGTTTCACTGCAGGACTCGAACGCGTCGTTCGATCGCCTGAACATATCGGGCAACTCCAAGGCGGTCGGCTTCATCGCGAACGGCAGTTCCACCCTGAATCTGGCCCACAGCAGCGTCCGGTTCGACGAAGCCTCGTCCGGCGCTTTCAATTATCTGTGGACGATCGGCGTGGCACCCATCTTCAGCGGAGGCACTGCAGGATACATTTCCGGCGCGAATGCGGTCGTCAACGCCAGCGACAGTACCTTCTATGTCAGTTCGTTCGACGGTTCGGGACGATCGGGGGTCTGGCTGTTCTCCGCTGGCACTTTCAATGGCGAACGGGTTTCCTTCACCATCGGCGGCACGTCCCGGGGCCTGGACCTGCAAGGCAATGCGACCCGGGCCAATCTCACCGACAGTTCAGTCACCATGACGGACAACAACAGCAGCGTCGGGGCACTGGTTACAGGAGGTGTGCTGACCGGTCTGCGAAGCACGTTCACAACCATGGGTCAGAACAGCATCGGCATGGAGGCCCAGGGCGGCGGCACCATCACGCTGGCCGACAGCACCGTCGATGCACAAGGCGCCGAAAGCATCGCCATTCGCGCGGGCAACAGAACCGGTGCCATTCCAGGCCCGGCGACAGTGACGGTTTCGGGCGGTACGGTCACGAGTGGCGGCACCGCGCTGCAGGCGACGTCGGAGAATTCCCGGTTGACGCTGAAGGACGGCGTCCGGGTCACCGGCGGCAACGGCATCCTGTTGGACGTGGGCAGCACGGGCGTAGCCACGCTGGTGGGCGACACCGCGGCGGTACTCAACGGCGACATGCAGGCCACGGTGGTCGACAGCGCCACGGTGAGCCTGTCGAACAACACCACCTGGACCGGCGCGGCGCGCAACATCGGCACAACGTCGATCACTGGCGGTTCGACCTGGAACATGACGGGCAACTCGGACGTTGCCTCGTTGCGGCACGATTCATCCACCATCGCCTATTCCGCGCCCACCGGCGATCCGGCATCGGCGGCCAGCTACAAGACGCTGACCATACGCGGCGATTACACCGGCAACAACGGCCTGATTGCCCTCAACACCTACCTGAACAGCGACAACTCACCTACCGACCGTCTGGTCGTGCAGGGCAGCACCGCCGGCTCCGGTTCCCTGCGCATCAACAACACGGGCGGACTCGGCGCCCTGACGACCGGCGATGGCATCAAGGTCGTGGAGGTGCAGGGAAATTCGGCCGGAACGTTCGCGCTGACGGGGCGTGTCGCAGCGGGCCTGTACGAATACAGCCTCTATCGGGGCGGCATCGCCGATCCGGCGGATGGCAACTGGTATCTGCGCAACGTGCTCGTTCCACCTCAGCCCGGCCCAGTTCCACCCGAACCGACACCGCCTGGCCCAACGCCACCCACTCCGGCCCCACCCACTCCGACCCCACCAGGGCCGACGCCTCCGGAGCCCACTCCGCCTGAGCCGACGCCTCCAGAACCGACCCCGCCCGGACCCACGCCACCGGAACCCACCCCGCCCAGCCCGACTCCGCCCGAGCCGCATATCCGTTCGGAAGTGCCACTGGTATCGGCCATCCTTCCACTGGCAACGGAATACGGCTACACCTTCCTCGATACCCTGCATGAACGCGTCGGCGAAATCTGGAGTGAAAACCGGACACAGCGCCCGACCCGTACCTGGGGCCGCATGATCTGGAACCGTGGTTTCCAGGACAACGGCGCCCACAGCACCAGCGACCTGTTCCGCAAGGGGCCCCAGTACGATTACACCATCGACGGCTTTCAGCTAGGAGCCGATGTCCATGCCGATGAAACCGCCGACGGCCGGCTGGATCAGGCAGGTTTCTATTTCGGCGTGGGACGGGTTTCCGCCGACGTCGACGACGTGCTTGGCGGCAAGGCCGGCAGCATCCGTATGGATGGCTACTCGCTCGGCGGATACTGGACGCACAAAAGCCCTGACGGCTGGTACTCCGATGCCGTGGCGCAAGGCACGTTCTACTCGGCGGACGCCCATTCGGTCCATGGCGAGCACATCAAGCCGGACGGCTGGGGTTTTCTCGCCTCGCTCGAAGGCGGCTACGGGATTCCGTTGGATAACGGCTACGTCGTCGAGCCGCAGGCGCAACTGATCTACCAGACTGTATCGTTCGAAAAAGAGCGGGACTCGTTCGGCGTTTTCGATTTCGAAAACAGCGACTCCCTGCGCGGACGCGTCGGTGCGCGTTTGAGCAAGAACTGGCGCACCGGCATGGAAGAAGAAGAAAAGCCACGCATGGCCTCGGCGTGGTTGAGGGGCAACGTCTGGCATGAGTTCATGGGAGACGGCAAGACCAAGGTTGCAACCCTGGACGGCAGCGGAGACAAGGCCACGATCACCGCACCGTTGGAAGGCACCTGGGGCGAAATCGGCGTCGGCATTACCGGGCAGGTGACGAAATCAACCAGCCTGTTCGCCACCGGCAGCTACAGCCATTCGTTCGACGACGGCGGCCGCAAGGCCTGGGGCGCGCGGCTCGGTGTTTCCATCCAATTCTGAATCGCCGGAGGGTCGGGAATTCCATGCGCCAAAATCGATGAAACGGGTCAATAATCGGAATCGCAAAACAAGGGAGCGCACCACCGTGGATGCAAAAACATATATTTCCGAAATTGCTCGCCACATCGATCGGCAGGATTGGATTGCAAGCAGCGAACTTCGCCTTCAGTGTTGCCAGTCTTTTGCCGACAGGCGCGACTGGAAAGGTTTAAGCCAGTTTTTCAAGGAGATCGCACAAACCGTCCTGCAACAGGACGCCGCAAGGATGAAACAAATCGGCGAATGCCAGAAAGCGCTGCCTGCATGCCGAAAGGCCCTGCATGACGGGTTGCAAGAAGCCATCGGACAAAGCGCGAATCGCCCTGAAATCAAGGCGATTTATTTTGAATATTACTTCGACGGCAGCGACGCATCGGAAGGCAATTTTTTCCTCTGCACCGAATACGACACCGCCCAGGATAGTGACTGGGGTGCCCACTTTGCCGCCGAAGACGTACTGGATGGCCCCAAGCTACAACAACTGCTGACATTCGACCCCGAGCTCGAATGGCCCGCATTGGCGTCACACGCCGCAAGCGCACTGGGACACGCCGATCTGCTCGCCCAACTCGGTGAAATCATCGACGAATCGGGTGGCTGCCCATTACCGGTCGGCTATGCTGAACATGATGATTCGCTGGTAGTCCATATCGCACCCACGCGCGGATGATCGATTGCGAGATGACGCGCTCGGAGCGCATGGCCGAATCCACCGAAAGCCCGCATCGAGAGGAGCCAGGCAATGTCACAGAACGCAGCCGAAAGCATTGAATCCCGCGATCTGGTCATTTCTCGCGTGCTGCGCGCGCCGCGTGCCGCATTGTGGCGAGCGTGGTCGGACCCCGACCTGCTGAAGGAATGGTGGTGCCCCAAGCCCTGGACGACCGAGGTGCGCGCCTTCGACCTGCGGCCGGGCGGCGCCTTCCACACCTTCATGGAAGGCCCCGACGGCAACACCAGCGACAACCCGGGCAGCTTCCTCGAAGTCGTGCCCCAGTCGCGCCTGGTGATGACATCGATGCTCACGGCCGGCTGGCGCCCGAACACGCCCTGGCTCGGCTTCACGGCGATCATCACCATGGCCGACGAAGGCACGGGAAGCCGCTACATTGCCAGGGTCATGCACCCGGACGACGCCACGCGCGAGCAGCACGAAAAGCTCGGCTTCTTCGAAGGCTGGAATATCGCGATAACCCAACTCGACGAGTTCGCATCGGCGCTGCGCTAAACTCCGTCCATGCAGTCGTCTCTCATCCTGACGACATATCCGGACGGAAAATCGCACACCGATGAAAGCAATTCGACAGGTCGCGCTGGTTCTGGGGCTGCTTACCAGTACCACTACGCTTGCAGCCGAGCCCGCACAGACTGTTCAACCGGGAACATATATTCGGGCTGGTGACTCCGGCACCATGACGGTTCGCAAGGGCCCGAACGGCCTCACCTTCGAAATCGAATCGATAGGCGGAAACTGCCACTCCTGCTCCATATCCGGCTCGATAAAAGGCTTGACCGGCACAGGAGGCGACATCGAGCCGCACTGCGCCATTTCCTTCGTCCCGAAAAATGCCGGCATCTCCGTCCAGCCCGCCTCTTCCGACGAATGCCGTTCGTATTGCGGCATGCGCGCCTCCCTCGACGGCACATACCGAATACCGCCGGAAGGCTGCACCAGCGCAAAACAAAAAGAGCGCCGAAACGCCTTCCTACGCCTGTACCGGGCGCGCAAATTCGTGGAGGCGCGTCAGATTCTCGAAGATCTGACGTCGCAATGCGCCACTTACATCGACTGGATAAGAATCGACAGCGACCGAAACGACCTCGCCCTGGCCCAGCTCCACGGTGGCGATGCGGCGGCCTGCCTCGCTACTCTCGAACAGACCAGGGCCGCCGAATACGACAACGAAACGGCACTGAAGGAAGGCGGCCTGCCGCCGTGCGACTTCGACAACTACATTCGGGTTGCACGGGCGACCTGGTACAACAAGGCTTTATGCGAGAAGGCCGGCAAGAAGAATTGAGTAAGCGGTTGGAGAGCATGACGCCAGCAGGCGGTTCCGAGGCGCCAGGTCACCATAGGCAGCTTTCCGTGGCGACGGCCGGTGGCATTGCCCTCTTCCTCGCGGTCGTCGTCGCCCTGCATTTCGTGCAGCCGGATTACGACCCATCGACCCAGTTCATGAGCGAGTTGGCCCTCGGCCCTTTCGGGGGTTCTCTCTTGGCGGCATTCCTCGGCCTTGCCGTCGCCATTGCCGCCACGGCCGCCAATTTGCGCATCCACGACGCGCCGGCCGCCGTAACGGCATTGTCGTACATGGCCGCCGCGGCCTTTCTCGGCGCCGGCCTTGTCACGCTGGATGTATCCGCCCACCTTCACACCCTGCTCGTCGCGGCAGCCTTCGTCCTCTGTGGCCTCGGCATGTACCTGCTGCCCGCCACCATGAGCGCTTTTGCAACGCCGTGCCATCGTCTTGCCTCATGGAGCTGCCTCGCCGCGATGGCTTTTTCCACCGCGCTCGGCGGCGATGCCATCCCGCCTGGAATCGCGCAAAGGCTCGCCGCGGCCGTCTTGATGGCCTGGCTCGCCCTGGTCGCATGGAAGCTGTTCCGCCGGACACCCGATCCACGCCGTTGGCCGCCCCGCTAAAAAATGCATTATCGCCAGCAAAAACAGCCATAACCTGCGGCGTATAATCGGCGGTTTTCAAACGCGCGGAAGGAAAGTCTCGCGGCTTTCACCGATTTTTGGGGAGTAGTTCAAGAAGATGGATGAAATGCAAAAAGTCCGTTTTTTCAGCGGCGAGGATATTCCACTCGAAATGCACAAGGTGCGGGTGGTGCAGAAACTGTTTCTGCCGCCGATAGAGGAACGGCTCCAGGCGATCCGCCGCGCGGGCTTCAATACCTTCCTGCTGAACACGCGCGAAGTCTATCTGGACATGCTCACCGACAGCGGCACCAACGCGATGAGCGATACCCAGATGGGCGCGATGATGCAGGCCGACGACGCGTATGCCGGATCGCAGAGCTTCGAGCGCATGCAACGCGCGATCGAGGACGTATTCGGCAAGCGCTTCGTGCTGCCGGTGCACCAGGGGCGCGCGGCGGAAAACATCATCTACCGAAGCTATGTGAAGCCCGGCAACGTCGTGCCGATGAACTACCACTTCACGACCACGCTGGCGCACATCCAGATCAACGGCGGCAAGATCGCCGAACTGCTGACCGACGATGCCCTGCGGATCAAGAGCGACAATCCGTTCAAGGGCAACATGGATATCGCCAAGCTGCGCGCCCTGATCGCCAAGGAAGGCACGGCGAACGTGCCGCTGATCCGCATGGAGGCATCGACCAACCTGATCGGCGGCCAGCCCTTCTCGCTGGCGAACCTGCGCGAAGTGCGCAAGGTAGCGAACGACGCCGGCATCCCGCTCGTGCTCGACGCCAGCCTGATCGGCGAAAACGCCTTCTTCATCAAGCAGCGCGAAGAAGAGTTCAAGAAAACCAGCATTGCCGACATCCTGCTCGAAATGTGCGCGCAGGCCGACATCGTCTACTTCTCCAGCCGCAAGGTCAGCTCCTCGCGCGGCGGCGCGATCTGCACCAACCGCGCCGAAATCTTCGATGCGATGAAGGTGCTGGTGCCGCTGTATGAAGGCTTCCTGACCTACGGCGGCATGTCGGTGCGCGAAATCGAGGCGATGGCCGTGGGGCTGCGCGAAACCACCGACGAATCGGTGATCGGCCAAAGCCCCTCGTTCATCCGCTACCTCGCCGAGCGTCTCGAAAAGCACGGCATCCCGGTGGTAACGCCGGCCGGCGGCCTGGGCTGCCACGTCGACGCAATGGGCCTCCTGCCGCACATCCCGCAGAAGGAATACCCCGCCGGCGCGCTGGCGGCGGCGTTCTACCTGATCTCCGGCGTACGCGGCATGGAACGCGGCACGGTATCCAGCATCCGCGACGAAAACGGCGACGACATCCTCGCCGACGCCGAACTGCTGCGCCTGGCCTTCCCGCGCCGCGTATTCACGCTGTCGCAGGTCAAGTACGTCGAAGACCGCCTGCACTGGCTCCACACCCGGCGCGACCTCGTCGGCGGCCTGCGCTTCGTCGAAGAACCGGCCGTGCTGCGTTTCTTCATGGGCCGCCTGGAAGCCACCAGCGACTGGCCGGAACGCCTGATGGCGGCATTCCGTGCCGACTTCGGCGACAGCCTGTAAAAAAGCCTACAGACGCCCCGCCGGCAAGCCTCATGCCGCGCGGGGCGGTTCCACAGCCGGCACAACACCCCCGCTCCCCGACACACCATGCCCTTCACGCCTTTCCACATGGGGCCGGGGCTCGCCGTCAAGGCAGTGGCGGGCGACCGCTTCAGCATCCTTGCCTTCGGCATTGCGCAAGTGGCCATGGATATCGAACCGCTCGTGGGCATGTTTCGCGGCGCGCCGGTACTGCACGGCTTTACCCACACCTACGCGGCTGCCATCGTCATCGCCTGCATCGTGGCCCTCGCCACCCCTGCGCTGTGCCGCCCCTGGCTGCGCTGGTGGAACCACGAACTGTCGCTTGCACGCTTGCCCTGGCTGACATCGCCGCAACCACTGAAACGCACGCCGGTCGTCATCGGCGCATTCACCGGCACGCTGTCGCACGTGGCGCTCGACAGCATCATGCACCACGACATCACGCCACTCGCCCCTTGGTCGAACACAAACGGCCTGCTTGACCTCATCCCCCTCCCCGCCCTGCACCAGGCCTGCATCGTCAGCGGCGTGCTTGGCCTGATCGTGTGGCTCGCGCTCAGTTGGCGGCGGCGAGACAGAAGCGCCGGCCAATAATCCAACCTGCCTCCCGCATCGTGAAAGCGTGATTCGGCCCATTTGGCGCTGGTTCGGCGCAGGGTTTGCAATGACGACATTGTCCGAACAGCCTGTGTAGCAGTGAAGATGAAAAAACCTTGTAGCGACTGGCTACACTTTCCGAGCCAATTTCATGACAAGCATTTATTGAATTGACTATCAAACAGGCGAAAATCATCACGAAATGGAATGTTCCGCCATCCATCGTGCCTACGAACGCACCAAATGCCAAAAACAAGGCTTCTTCCACTTGATTGCCGGCTTGATAAGCAGAAAGTGCACATAGCCCTGACACGAAACAAATTCAGCTTCTCATGCCCCGCCATGACAGCAGGTCACGAGGATCAATATCCGCATGGATAAATTTACGGCGCTGATAGGCACGTTCCCGCGCTTTGACCAAGGAGTCGTGCACTTGAATTCCTGAAATCAAAAGGCCCCGCCCGATGGTGGGACATGAATGCAGGATAGAGAAATGAGATAAGCAACGGCTACTGCCCCGATGGGCGTGTCTGCGACCTCCAAACCGCAGTCAGGATCATTCCGTCCGACTACCAGCAAACAACTGAAGATGAAGATCGCAGTGCCGAATGTGGACGTAAGCGGCGAAAGCTCATGCAAGGCCTGCCATGCACGATCGGAAAGGCTGCCTAGAGAAATTCTGCCTATTGGCCTATTGCAAATGTTAATTTCATTTCGATATGATTTCAAGATAACATGAAGCAGCCATGGTCTCTGGCAAAGCCTGTATTCAATACCTTATAGCAACCATGGTGTCATGGAATGCAACTCTGCATTCCATTCGGCATCGGCGCTGACATTTGGCGCGCATCAAGTTCATTGTCATCTTTTACCCAGTGAAAAGGAGACTCAAATGAAAAAGAATGTTGGTGAGGTATTCTCGATTGAACGCGAAGAATATGGTGGCACAGGCTACAGCTATAATTTGGTGAAGCTTGAGGCAGGCTTGGCTTTGCTTTATACGGATACAGCCGTGCAGCCTCCTTCTTTAGCAGGTGGGCCTGTAAAACGCTCGTTCTATTTCGTTGGGCTGAAACCAGGCAAGGCCACTCTTCAACTGGCGAAATTCAGGGTATTCGATCTTTCCGATATTCTGTATGAGAAAGAAATCACGGTCGAAATCCTGTCACCGCAGGGCAACGCGAACACTGTAGGCGGTTGGGCAGAACAAAGGCCATTGACCAAAGAGGATCAGGCCGTATTCGATGAGGCCATGAAAGGCTTTGTCGGAGTTGGGTACAAGCCGAAATCCGTGGCGACTCAAGTTGTTGCCGGAGTGAATTACCGCTTCATCTGCGACGCGCAACCTGTATATCCCGGTGCGCGGCCATATGAAGCCATGGTTGAGATATATAAACCGCTGGAAGGCAGCGCCGTTATAACACACATTTCGCGTATTCCGGATTGAGGCGGGTTGCAGGTTGAATGATTCCCAAATTTATTCGGCCTGCACGCAGAAGCTCAAAGAGCGCATCGCCAGGAACGTGTGAGCCATGAATGCCGCCGCAAGGCGGCATTTCTCATATCTATCGATATGCTCATGGGGGCGTTTCGCCAGTGATTTCTGAGCTGCCTATACGGCAGTTGAGAACATGCGCTGGCCGCTGCTCAAGACGCCCAGTTTCTGAGCCGCCTATACATCCGCTAGCTCAGAAGCTGCAATCCGTTAATTCAAAAAGAAGAAGGTCTCTTCATCACTTTCGTGTGTGCCTATATGATTAAGCTGCCACAATCCGGTGATTGAGGAAATTTATATTATAAATATTTGTTTGATACTTGGTCACATCCACTAAAGGCAGCCAACCGCTTGATCGCCTGCTGCAATAACGGCCCAGGCACTTCTCTTCCTACCGCATGGTCTTCCATATGAAGGCTTACCACCTCGAACCGCTTCTCGATACGATGAGCTTTGCAGTCAACACGTCCAACGATGCGATCGCCATAAAGGATAGGTAAACAGAAATAACCGTACACCCGTTTGGCTGCCGGCACATAGCATTCGAGCCGATAGTCGAAACCGAAGAGCGCACTGAGTCGCTCGCGGTGGATCACCACGTTGTCGAAGGGCGACAGCAGCAGCACCGACTTGCGCATCGTGTGAATAGGCCGATCGAGTGCCGCGGTGTCCACATAGGTGTCGGGTAAGTCCGTATCGCGCACCAACGCCAACTGGCCTGCCTCAATGCGCTCGGCAAGCACCTCGCGCATAGCATCCTTCAAGGGTTTGCCGGTCCTGAGATGCAGTACCTGTTTCCAAGTCACCAGTCCGTGTGCGCGCACCGTGCTGTCGAGCAGATGGGCCGCGTACTCGTGGACCGAGGGCTCGCGAAAATCGATGCCAGGTGGAAGGATTCGCTCGGCAAGGTCGTAGACTTTCTCCATGCCGTTGCGTTCGGAGACCATCAGATCGCCCTGCATGAACAACCTATCTAACGCACGCTTTCCTGGACCCCAGTTCCACCAGTTGCTCTTCTCGCTTCCACGATCGGTGTCGAGATCCCGCACGCGCAGGGCACCCTCACCGCGCACGCGGGCAAGGATCTCGTGCATCAGGCGATCGTCGATGCCGACGAAATACCGGTTCTCGCCACATCGGATGCTGTTCATCCGCGGAAGCGCGAAGCGGTAGTCGCGCATCGGCAGATACGAAGCGGCGTGGAACCAGTATTCAAAGACGTGGCGCTCACGAAGGAGTTGGTTCAAGTACCCGTGCTTGTATCCTGGCACCCGCGCCCACAGGGTATGGTGATGTGCACGCTCAACTACCGCCAACGTATCGATCTGGACATAACCCAGGTGCTCGATCGCACGGCGCGTGCCGACCAGGCCCTTGCCAAATGCCTGACCCGCGACCAGCCCCTGCTGGGCCAATGCCAAGCGTCGCCAGTGCTGGAGTGATGGGGAACGAGTCATGGTATAGACGCTGTGGATTTGTCCTTGGAATTATCCCTCGCTTCGTCCGAAATCTGCCTTGCTATATCTATGCTACGGATCAATGCCGTACGCTGACCCCTTCCGACAGCAAAGATACGATGAGCGTATTCATGCTTACGCCTTCCTGGCAAGAGTGCGCTACGAGTCGGGTATGCAGGCTTTTTGGGACACGGGCGATAAAGCGATCCGATTCTCCGTCGCGGCTTGGTTCTGGAATCGGGCCGCCACATTCGGCGGCGGCATCGAGTCAGGCTTGCGCTGCCGCATAGCCATCCTCGACGGCGGCTTCGGGCGTCTCACCGTCTCCCATGCAGCCAGGCAGATCGACGAACGTGGCCAGCCAGCCGCCGCCGTTTCCCGCAGACAGCAGGCGAGTCTCGATCGGATATGCTGTGGCATCCATTACTCGTCTCCTTGTCCGGTTTGAATCAAGCGCACCAACTGGCGAAGGCAGCGGAAGAAGCAATGCGCAATAGGTAGGGAGCGTTCTGAACGTACGGCATTCAGCCTCGCTTAGCGGGACTTTTCATTGCTTGAACAATCAATCAAGGATGGCGCCCACGCCATTATGCCGCTAGACTTTTCCCTTCTTGCCGGGAGGGTAATACTATGAAAATCAGACTATGCATTCTTGTTGCAGCGATGGCCGTAGCGTTACCGGTGACAGCGGCGGAAGCTACCGCAAAGGAAGAAACGAAAGTCGGAAAATATGAAAAAGGCGGAAAGTATGAAAAATGCGTCCTGGTGGAGCTGAACGCGCTTTCTGTAATGAGATCTCGTCAGAATGGCACCCCGATGAGCAAGCTTGTAGAAATTTCGTCGAAAACGGAAAAATCAATATCGGACATTTCTCCGTCATTGGTCGAGCAGGCATACGCCATCCCGCAATTCGATACAGACGAAGCGAGAAACAAGTCAGCCAAAGAGTTTGCGAATAAGGCGTACCTTGCTTGTGTCGAGCAGATAGACAGCACAAGCAAAAAATAACCAGTGTTGGCGTGGGCGATACGCTTTGCTCTTGCGTATCCCCATCGCCAAGCATCCACTTCCAGGGCGTCGAGCCACGCGGCCACACGTACGGTGGTGCCGTCGTCGTGGGGCTGGACTGAACTGCCTATACGGCAGTGAAGGAGGCGGTGATGGGCAGATACACCGCATGTAGTTTCTGAGCTGCCTACTCGGCAGTGAAGGGCCTTGCGCCGCCTGTGGGACATCGCAAATATTTCTGAGTTGCCTACTCGGCAGTGAAGTCCGCCCGTTTCCTCGGCGTGCTGCCGCGCAATTTCTGAGCTGCCTACTCGGCAGTGAAGCTTATGCCGCTATGGTTGGAATTCCAGTTGTATTTCTGAGCTGCCTACTCGGCAGTGAAGGATGCCTGCCGGCTCACCGGCTTCATCGCACATTTCTGAGCTGCCTACTCGGCAGTGAAGCATCTGAATGCCGCGCGCATCTTCGACGCCCTTTTCTGAGCTGCCTACTCGGCAGTGAAGTTGAAGTCGAACGCGGTAGCGCCCGCGCAGCCTTTCTGAGCTGCCTACTCGGCAGTGAAGGGCGGGGCCTGGTCGCCAGCAGCCCCCCTTGCTTTCTGAGCTGCCTACTCGGCAGTGAAGTGTTCGACCGCAGCCAATTCATAGACTTTCACTTTCTGAGCTGCCTACTCGGCAGTGAAGCAGCTGGCAACGGCTCACGCGTGCGTACTTTTGTTCTGAGCTGCCTACTCGGCAGTGAAGTTCGGTGTGTTGAGCGTTGGCGTGAAGTTCTTTTTCTGAGCTGCCTACTCGGCAGTGAAGTGATTTGCTCCTCGGGTTGTGCGCGCACTTCTTTTCTGAGCTGCCTACTCGGCAGTGAAGACCATCGACGATATTCTCCACCAGCACGCTCATTTCTGAGCTGCCTACTCGGCAGTGAAGCTGAAATGATCTATCTGAATACGGGACAGCCTTTTCTGAGCTGCCTACTCGGCAGTGAAGGAGGGGATGACACCGGTGGCGGCGGCGGTGATTTTCTGAGCTGCCTACTCGGCAGTGAAGTTGATGAGGCGCAACGTGTTTTTAGGCCGCGTTTTCTGAGCTGCCTACTCGGCAGTGAAGTTCAAGGACAAGCGCAACGAAGACCACAGGATTTTCTGAGCTGCCTACTCGGCAGTGAAGGCTCATCTGCACCTGGGCGAGCACGACACGGTTTTCTGAGCTGCCTACTCGGCAGTGAAGCCAATCGATGTCTCAACAGCAGACAGATCGATTTTCTGAGCTGCCTACTCGGCAGTGAAGGTAGCCATACGAACGAAGCAACTGGTCGATCCTTTCTGAGCTGCCTACTCGGCAGTGAAGAACTAGCGGCGATTGATCGGTCTTTGCCCGATTTTCTGAGCTGCCTACTCGGCAGTGAAGCTACCTTGTTGAGCGTGTCAGAGCGCTGGGCGTTTCTGAGCTGCCTACTCGGCAGTGAAGTAGATAAAGATAGCCGAAGAAGCTTTCGCTGTCAGGCGCCTCATCTTCACCGCCCTACAAAACCCTTTTTTGGCTGGCGCCGACAAGCCATTGTTTTTACTGGCCCTACTCCCTCGGTCAAAAAAAGGGATTACAGGTTGCTCAAGACGACGGCCCCCAAAGAGTTCCCCGCCGCACGCGGTCAAACCACGCACAACACCCCGTTCCACAGGCTTCCGCCCAGCGTCGGCGCATGAAAGAGGCCGAACAGGCCGAAGCCGAAGACGACAAGGCCGGCGACGAAGCGGATTTTGCCGTTGCGGGTGATGTCGCGGAAGCGCTTGAACAGCATGCCGGCGAGCAGCAGGTTGGGCAGCGTGCCGAGACCGAACGCGAGCATCAGCCCGGCACCGCGTGTGGCCGAGCCGGTGACGAGCGCGGCGGTGAGCACGCTGTAGACCAGGCCGCATGGCAGGAAACCCCACAGCATGCCGAGCGGCAGCGCCTGCTTGACGGAGCGCGCGGGCAGGAAGCGGCGCGTTGCCGGCTGGATGCGGCGCCACAGGCGCTGCCCCAGCCGCTCCACCGGCGCGAGCAGGCGGGTAAAGCCGGTGAGGTAAAGGCCGAGGGCGACGAGCATGAGGTTGGCCAGGACGTACAGGGTAAGCTGCACCGGCAGCACGCCGTCGTAGAGCATGCCGACCGAGCCGAGTGCGCCGAGCAGGCCGCCGAGTACGGTGTAGGTGGTGACGCGGCCGAAGTTGTAGGCCACATGGATCGGCCACTGCCGCCGGACGCCCGTCGGCGTCTGGATCTGCACGGTCAGCGCACCGACGATGCCGCCGCACATGCTGACGCAGTGCGTGCCGCCAAGCAGGCCGATGAGGAAAATGGCGAGGTAGCCGGTTTCGGGCATGGACGATGACGCGCGACGCAGGCGCTGAAAAACGATGACTGGAGCCGCTGGACCGACCCGCGCTGTGCAACGAACGGGGACCGACGGATGCGGAGTCCGTCTATTTTACTTCCGCACGCAAAGAGGCTGGTAGAGAAAACCGCAGACGGCGGGAAAACCAGCCCGCCGCACAGCGAGCCTCCACAGTGCAGCAGACCTGGACCGTGCGGCGCGCTTCGGATCGCGCGCGTTCAGATCACGCGCGAATAGCGCGCGCGCTCGCGGTCCGCGCGCAGATAGCGGTCGAACACCATGGCGATGCCGCGCACGAGCAGGCGCCCGGCCGGCAGCACGTTGATCCAGTCGCCTTCCACCTGGACCAGCCCCGCCTTTTCCATCTCCGCCAGATCGGCCAGCTCGGTGGCGAAATACTCGCGGAAATCGATCAGATGGGCGATTTCGATGGACTGCATGGACAGCGCGAAATGGCACATCAACGCCTGGATGATGGAACGGCGCAGCAGGTCGTCGGCGGTCAGCTCGATACCGCGCAGCACCGGCAACTGGTCGCGGTCGATGGCGTCGTAGTATTCGTCCAGCGTCTTCACGTTCTGCGCGTAGGCGGGGCCGATCTTGCCGATGGCGGATACGCCGAAGGCGAGCATGTCGCATTCGGCCTGCGTCGAATAACCCTGGAAGTTGCGGTGCAGCCGGCCCTGGCGCTGGGCCACGGTCAGTTCGTCGTCGGGCTTGGCGAAGTGGTCCATGCCGATATAGACGTATCCCGCCTCGGTCAGGCGCCGGATGGCCAGTTGCAGGATCTGCAGCTTGGTATCCGCGCTCGGCAGGTCGCTCTGGATGATGCGCCGCTGCGGTTTGAACAGGCCCGGCAGATGCGCGTAGCTGTAGAGGGAGATGCGATCCGGCGACAGCTCCAGCACCTGCGCCAGCGTGCGGTTGAAGCTGATGACGTTCTGCTTCGGCAGGCCGTAGATCAGGTCCATGCTGATCGAACGGAAGTTCGTCGCCCGCGCGGCGTCGATGACGAGCTTGGTTTCGTCGAAGCTCTGTACCCGGTTCACAGCCTCCTGCACGTCGCCGGCAAAATCCTGCACGCCGACGCTCATGCGGTTGAAGCCGAGTTCGGCAAGGAACGCGACCGTCTCGAAGTCGACCTTGCGCGGGTCGACCTCGATGGAGTATTCGCCGTTGGGAACCAGGTTGAAGTGCGTCCGCACCGCCTCCATCAACTGCGACATTTCCTCGTGGGACAGGAAGGTGGGCGTGCCGCCGCCGAGGTGAAGCTGGGTGACCTGCCGGGTGCCGCCCAGGCTGGCGACCTGCATCTCGATTTCCCGCGCCAGATACTTGAGATATTTGGCCGAACGCCCGTGATCCTTGGTGATGATCTTGTTACAGGCGCAGTAGTAGCAGATCGTATTGCAGAAGGGGATGTGGAAGTATAATGATAGCGGTCGCCCCATTCCGCCTACCGCGCGCTTTCCGAGCCAATCCTGCAAAGCGCGTGCATTGAATGCCTCGACGAAACGATCCGCCGTCGGATACGAGGTGTAGCGTGGCCCGTTGATGTCGAAACGGCGAATCAACTGGGGGTCGAAGATGAGATCTGTCCGGGTCATGGGGTTGGATTGCGGCAAGGTATATTGAACAATGGCAGAAAATCAGCGCGTTGTGGTTGACGTGGATCAACGGTCTTTGTCTTTGTCATCGCCTGCCCCCCGTCGAAAGGCAAGGCAGGCGGACATGCAAGAGGATGAAACCGCGCGGATCGTCGCCCCGGGCTTCATATCTTCATGCTCTCAATGCAACATTATGGAGTGTTGCCTGCCTTTCGGCATGTCGGAAAGCGAACTCGACGGCCTGGACGGTCTGGTGGGCACATACCGCAGGCTCAAGCGCCACCAGACGCTTTACCGCGCGGGCGACCCTTTCCAGGCGATCTACGCCATTCGTTCGGGGTCGTTCAAGACCGATATCTGGCTCGAAGACGGCCGCGAACAGGTAACCGGCTTTCAGATGCCCGGCGAAATACTCGGCCTCGACGGCATCGGCACGGAAGAGCACTCGTGCAACGCCATCGCAATGCAGGATAGCGAGGTCTGCGTCATCGCCTACGCCAAGCTAGAAGAGCTGTCGTACAAGGTAAAGGGCCTGCAGCACCAGTTCCACAAGGTGATGAGCCGCGAAATCGTCCGCGACCATGGCGTGATGATGCTGCTCGGCTCGATGCGCGCGGAAGAACGGCTTGCCGCGTTTCTGCTCAACATGTCCCAGCGCTACGTCGCGCGCGGCTTTTCCGGTACGGAGTTCCATCTGCGCATGACGCGCGAGGAAATCGGCTCCTACCTCGGCCTGACGCTCGAAACCGTATCGCGCGCATTTTCCCGTCTGCACGACGAAAAGCTCATCAGCGTGCGGCAAAAGCATGTGTGGGTTCTGAATGCGCCAGGCCTGAAGAAGATGATCCGCCAGCCATCCCGGTGAGCGCCGGCTCACGCGGCGCGCCCATAACCAACCAGAACACCGACCCGAACGCCTCACGGCCAGACCGCCCCACAGCCAGGGGCTGTTTCACAACCAGGCAAGAAAGCCCGCCGGCTGCCTTGTCAGCGCAACGGAAACGATCCACGCGTAAACAAGCACCGCGGCGAAAAAGGCCACGGCCCTGCGCCCATGCGAGCGCCCCCGCAGCGCCAGGGCGCCGAGCACGATGTACGCCAGCAAACCGCAAACCTTGGCGGTCAACCAACCGAACACGAGGGGATATTGGGAACTCATCACCGCCAGCGCCACCGCGCTGGCAAACAGCGCGCTATCGACGAAATGCGGCACCACGCGCGCCAGCCGGTGGCGCAGCAACGCACTGCCGCACAACATCCACGCGCCACGCAGCACGAAACCGGCCCCACTCAAAACCACGCACAGAATATGGATATGCTTGACGGCAAGATACATCGTCACCCCCCCCGCGCCTGTCTGTCGTCCGCGAATTGCAACACCATCGCCCTCCGCGCGGCCTCCTGCCCCATCAATAGCCCGTACAAGCTGCTTTCCTCCACTCCTGCGGCTAGAATCGGGTGCCAAGAAGGAGAACCGCATGACCGTCCCTGACCCTGACATCGTCACCGCGCTAAAGCTCATGCCGCTGTTCAGCGAGTTGACCGATGCAGACATCGACCACATCGCGGTACACACCCGCAAGCGCCACCTCGACAAGAGCGAGGTGCTGTTCCAGCGCGGCGACCCGCCGCGCGGCTTCTACTTCGTCGTGTCCGGGCAGATCAAGCTGGCGCTTTCCTCCAGCCAGGGCAACGAAAAAGTCGTCGAAATCATCAGCCCGCAGCAAAGCTTCGGCGAGGCGGTGATGTTCATGAACCGTCCCTACCCCGTTTTTGCCGAAGCGCTGCTCGATACCCAGTTGCTGCACGTCGGCCACAACGCGATCGCCGAACTGCTGGGACACGATATCGACTTTGCCCAGCGGCTGCTCGCCGCGATGTCGATCCGCCTGCACACCCTGATCCGCGACGTCGAAACCTATTCCCTGCGCTCGAGCACACAACGGGTCATCGGTTATCTGTTGCAACTGGCCGATGGCGACGAGCCCTGCGACGTTTCGCTGCCGACCAGCAAACAGGTCATCGCCTCGCGGCTCAATCTCACCCCGGAAACGCTGTCGCGCATTCTTCACGACCTGGCCGAAGTCGGCCTGATCACCGTCAGCGGCCGGCGCATCGTGCTGCACGACCCCAAACGGCTGTCCCGTCACAACAGCTGAATCCGTCCAGCCCGAACGGATTATCCGAGCCATCCGCGCATGGGGCTTTGACCGGAGTCAAGCCCCTTTGCCGGGGCCACCGCCAGGGTCACCCCTGCTGCGAGCGCGCGGCGGCGTGATTGGCAATGGCGACGAAGCGCGCCACCGGCAGGCGTTCGCCACGCAGTCCGGGGTCCAGGTCGAGCGCGTCGAAATCCGCCTCGTCGATGAATTCCCGCAAGGTATTGCGCAGCGTCTTGCGTCGCTGGCCGAAGGCGGCGGCAACGATGCGGCCGAACAAAGCCTCGTCGCTCGCCGTCAGTTCCGCCGGCGGCAGCGGCACCATGCGCACGATGCTCGACATCACCTTCGGCGCCGGGCGGAACGCGCCGGGCGGAACATCGAACAGCCGGCCCATGCTGAAACGGTACTGCAGCATCACCGACAGACGCCCGTACTCCTCGGTGCCCGGTTCGGCCACCATGCGCATCACCACTTCCTTTTGCAGCATGAAGGTCATGTCCCGCACGCGCCCGGCGAAACCGGCAAGGTGGAACAGGATCGGCGTGGAGATGTTGTACGGCAGGTTGCCGACGATGCGCAGCGGCGCACCGGGATCGCCGAGTCCGCCGAAATCAACTTCGAGCGCATCGCCTTCGTGGATGACGAGGCGGTCGGCGGGGTAAGTATCGCGCAGGCGGGCGATCAGATCGCGGTCGATCTCGACCACGTGCAGGCAGCCGAGCCGTTCGAGCAGAGGCGCGGTCATCGCGCCCAGGCC
>JAVBSY010000082.1:0-21705 GCA_031556475.1 Azoarcus sp. | reverse complement strand
TGGCGAGGTCGTCGAGCAGCGCGACCTCGACGAAGATCAGCGGCTCCAGCGGCATGCGCGGGTGGAAGAAGGCGTAGCAGCGGCGGTCCGAATCGAGCCGGTTCTTCAGGTCGGTCCATGAGCGAATTTCGTGCACCGCCTCGTACTGCACCAGTTTTTCCAGCAGCACGGCCGGCGAGTTCCACGTGATGCGGGACAGTTCGAGAAAGCCGACGTCGAACCATGCCGACAGGCGCGATTCCAGTTCGCGGTCCAGCGGCTTGAGCAGCGGATCGGTGGCGACGTAGCGCAGCAGGTCGGCGCGCAGATTGACGAGAAACTTGACGCCCTGCGGAATGGCGTTGAACTGCGTCAGGATGCGGATGCGCCGCGAGCGCATCGCGCCGCGCAGCGCCGCTTCCGCATCCCACTGGCGGTCGGAGCCGACCGCGCTCTGATAGGCCTTGTGGGCGGCGGCGACCTTGGCCGGATCGGGGCCGTATTCCAGCGCGATCAGGCGCAGAAAGGCGTGCCGCCCGGCATCGTCCAGGCGCAGATAGGTTTCCGCCAGCCGCGCCGCGCGCTGCCGCGTGGATACCTCGCCGCCGCGTTCCTCGGCGCATTCCTGCAACTGATCGCGCATGCGCGCCAGCACCTTGGCCGACGGTTCGTGGTTTTTCCGTGTCGCGTTGGCGACCATTTCACGCACGATGGAAAAGCTTCTGGAAACCAGGCTGTTCGGGGCCATGGGGCATGCTCCTGCAGTGGCACGGGATGGTGCCGATCATAGCGTGATGCCGCGCGTGGTGTCGGCACGGGCGCTTTTATGCCGATGGGCGTGGCATGGGCGTGGTATTCGTACTACAGGCGGCGCACTACAAGCGGCATACCCCGCGCCGCCGCGTGTGCATCAACGCGCGGTGGACGAGGATGCGCGCAGCAACAGGAAAAGACCGATGGCGATCATCGGCACGCACAGCCATTGCGCGGTCGACAGACCGAGCGACAGCGTGCCGAAAATGCCGGGGTCCGGCGTGCGGAAAAACTCCGCGGCAAAGCGCAGCACGCCATAACCGAGCAGGAACACCGCCGACACCGCGCGTACCGGGCGCGGGCGCGCCGCGTACAGCCAGAGGATGACGAACAGCAGCAGCCCTTCGCCGGCCGCCTGGTAAAGCTGCGACGGATGGCGGGGCAAGTCGTCCACCCAGGGGAAGACCATCGCCCACGGCAGATCCGGGCTCGCCACGCGGCCCCACAACTCGCCGTTGATGAAATTGCCGATGCGCCCGGCGGCGAGGCCGAGCGGCACCATCGGCGCGATGAAATCGGTCACCTGCCAAAAGCCCCGGCCGTGCCGCCAGCCGTACAGCCACATGGCCGCGAGCACGCCCAGGAAACCGCCGTGGAAACTCATGCCGCCTTTCCACACGGCGGCGATCTCCGCCGGGTGCGACAGGTAATAGCCGGGCTGGAAGAACAGCACCTCGCCCAGTCGCCCGCCGACGATGACGCCGATGACGCCGTAGAACAGCAGATCGTCGATGGCCTGCGGCTCCCAGCCCAGCTCCGGCCGGCGACGTGCGTGCACGCGGCCGAGCACGATGAAAAGCAGGAACGCGGCCATGTACATCAAGCCGTACCAGCGCACAGACATGGGGCCGACGGAAAACGCAACCGGATCGAACTGGGGGTGGATCAGCATGCGGGCATGAGGTTCAAGGTTCGAGGCGCGAAATTGCGCGCCTCATGGTTCAGTGGCGATATTCGCGGTTGAGCTGCGAAATGTTCCGTGGCTTGGTGCCGTGCGACTCAATCGAACTGCTGGCGGAAAGTATCGAAGGCGAGCTTGAGTGCATCCAGGTCATCGCGCAGCCGGCGTACCTCGTCCTCCAGTTCCGCCGTTCGCCCGCGGCCACCGTACGACGCGCCGCCGCCTGCCGGCGCGGCCTCCATCGCCGCCTGCAGCGCATCCTCGCCGCCGAGCAGATGCATGTAGCGGGTTTCCTTGGTGCCGGGCGTGCGCGGCAGCGCGATGGCCAGCGGCGGATACTTTTCCCCCAGGTGCTCCAGGATGGTATCGACCTCGGCGATATCGGCGAAATGGTGCAGGCGCTCGCAGCGCTGGCGGATTTCCCCCGCCGTCTGCGCGCCGCGCAGCAACAGGATGGCGAGCACGGCCTGCTCGGGCGGCGGCAGCGAATGGCGCAGGCGGATCTGGTGTTCGTACTTGGCCACGCGGGCGCCCGCCTGATCGCGGCGGGTCACCAGCCGTTGCGCGATCAGCGAATCGACGGCGGCCTGCACCTCGCTCTCGGACAGCGCCAGCACCGGCTCGCGTGCGGTGAGCTGGTTGCTGCCGGTAAGCAGGGCGTTGATCGACAGCGGATAGATATCCGGCGTGACGAAGGCTTTCTCGATCAGCACGCCGAGCACGCGGACCTCCGCCGGGTCGAGTGTGTAGGCCGTTTCCACGGTGGGGGAAGAACTGTCCATGCGGCTTCCGGTAAATGGGAAAACGACAATGATAAAGGCTTGAGCGCCGCCGCGCCCGTTGGCGGTGGCGCCGATGAACAGGCGCTTCCCGGCATGGAAATGCATCGGATGCGGCGTTTTCGCTGCTGCGCCGCCATGCCGGAAGCGGTATCATCCGCCCCGGCTCCCGTGAGGGAGCGCGTGTTTCAGGTGCCCGACGGCGATTCCCGCCCGAGGGGTAAACGGGAAACAGGTGCGCGGCGGCAACGTCGCAAAGCCTGTGCTGCCCCCGCAACGGTAAGCGAGCACAAGACGCATCACGCGCCACTGGGCGATTTCTGCCCGGGAAGGCGGTGCGTCGTGTCCGGCCGGTTTTTCTCCGGCATGGACGGCACGCGAGCCCGGATACCGGCCCGAGCGCGATTCGGCGGGTGTGCCGCGGGGCGATGGCGGAGGGCAGCAGGCAAGGGCGCGTTTTTTCGCGTTCCTCGTTCTTTTTTTCCCGGTGTCGGTTTCAGTGGCCAGGCGAGCGCATCCGGTTGTTCATGTCCGCGGCCCGCGGGGTGTATCCGGGCTGCGGCAACGGGAGCACTGCGCACCATGCGTTCGCGTTATTCGGCCACCTCGGTCACCTCGGCCATTCCGGCCGCTGCGGTCTTCATTCCAGCATCGTCATTTCTCTGTCTAGCCTGTTTCACGTCTTCCGCTTTCGCCGATGAGCCAGTGCGCGAAGCGCGCCTCGCGCCCGTCGTCGTCACCGCCACCGGCGTCGCCATGCCCGACTCGGAAGCCACCTACGCATCCGAAGTGCATACCCGCGCGGACATCGAACGTGCGGGTGCGACCAGCCTCGTCGACTTCCTCTCCCGCCAGACCTCGCTGCAGCTCGTACCGAGCTACGGCAACCGCTTCACTCCGGCGATCAGCATGCGCGGCTACGGCTCGGGCGACGGCTACCAGAACATCGTCATCACCGTGGACGGGCGCCGGCTCAACAACGTCGACATGGTGCCGCAACTGCTCGGCGCGATCTCGCTTGCCGACGTGGACCGCATCGAAATCACCAAGGGCAGCGGCTCCGTGATGTACGGCGACGGCGCCACCGCCGGCACCATCCAGATCTACACCGCGGCGCGCGACGGCGCCTCGGCGCAGGCCTACGCGGGCAACAACGGCATCGTCGGCGGTACGGTCGCGGCGGGGCTGAACAAAGACTACTTCTCCGTCTCGGCGTCGGCCGACCACAGCGCCTACGGCGGCTTCAGCGACCGCGACCCGACCGGCCACCGCGACGAATCGCGCTCCGACAGTTGGAACGTCGGCCTCACCGGCCGCCCCGCCGACGCGCTCAAACTCACGCTCGACGCCGGCAGCGCGCGCATCGACGCGCGCTACCCCAACCCGCTGACCAAATACCAGTTCGACCACGACCCGGACATGAACACCGGCAAGGTCTACAACCGGCAAAAGCTCGATTCCGACACCTGGCGGCTGGGCGCGGAATACGCCATCCAGCCCGACCTGCGCCTGAGCGCGCGCCACGGCGAAGAAGACAAAACCTCCATCTACGGCGCCGGCGCGGGCTGGGAATCGGACTACCGCTACATATCGGACGACGTTTCCCTGCAATACACCGGCCAGCGCACCGTCCTCACCGCCGGCTTCCAGGCCTTCGACGGCCGCCGCGACGGCAGCGACAAAACCACCAAGCGCAACACCGCCTGGTACGCGCAAGGGCAATACCTGCTCGACAGCCTGAGCCTTTCCGCCGGCGCGCGCGCCGAAAAAGTGGAATACCGCAACAAGGCCGAGGACGGCGCCACGCTGCACGACGACGAACACCTCACCGCGTGGGACATCGGCGCCAACTACCGCTTCTCCGACACCCTCAGCGTCTTCGGCAACTACGACAGCGCCTACCAGGCGCCCGATATCGACCGCTTCTTCACCGTCGACTGGATGACCGGCGCCGTCAGCTTCAACGGCTTCATCCAGCCCGCGCGGGTCCATACGCTCAACCTCGGGCTGCACCACACCACGGCGGCAAACCGCCTCAAGCTCACCGTATTCCACGCCCGGCTCAAGGACGAGATCTACCTGGAACCGGTCAGCTACAAGAACACCAACATCGACCGCTCGCACAAATACGGCCTCGAAGTGCAGGATACTTGGCTGATCAGCGAAGCCGTCGCCGGGCGGCTGAACTACGCCTGGACGCGCGCCATCATCGACCACGAAGACGAAGGCAACGGCGCCTACGACGGCCAGGAACTGCCGGGCGTGCCGCGCCACAGCCTGCTGCTGGGCGTGAATATGCTGATCGGCGAACGCAGCAGCCTCGACCTCTCCTACACCTGGCGCAGCGAAACCTGGGCCGCTGGCGACTTCGCCAACGACAACGCGCAAAAACAGCGCGCCTACCAATCCGCCGACGTCGCCTACCGCTACACGCTGAAAAACCCCCAGCTCGAACTCTTCGCCGCCGTCACCAACCTGTTCGAATACAAGAATGGCGTATGGGTCGGTGACGACCAGATCTACCCGGTCGATTTTTCGCGCACCTGGAAAGTCGGTGCGAAACTGTCGTTTTGACCTGCTTATCTCGGCTTGTTTTTTGACCGATCTTCCATCGACTTTTTACTGTAAAGCCATCGCACCGTGCCCAAATCCGGCTCCTTCCTGCTCGCTCTAGCCGTGCTGCTCGTCGTGGCCTGCGCCGCGCTGGGCTGGAGCCTGAGCGCGGGCGGCGTGGCGGTGTCGCCGGCGGAGATCGCCGCCGCGCTGTTCGGGCAGGGCGGAGGAGGGGACGGCATGGCCGCAAAAGTCGTGCTCGAACTGCGCCTGCCGCGCGCACTCGCCGCCTTCGCCTGCGGCGGCCTGCTCGCCGTGGCCGGCGCGCTCATGCAGGTGATGCTGCGCAACCCGCTTGCCGACCCCTATGTGCTCGGCATTTCCGGCGGCGCGGCGGTCGGCGCGCTGAGCGCCATCATGCTCGGCGCGGCCTCCCTGTGGGTCGATGCCGGCGCCTTCGCCGGCGCGCTCGCCGCCATGCTGCTCGTATTCGGCCTCGCGCACGGCGACGGCAGTTGGACGCAGACGCGGCTGCTCCTCACCGGCGTCATCGTCGCCGCCGGCTGCGGCGCGGCCGTCACCCTGATGCTCGCGCTCACCACCGACAACCGCGTCCAATCGATGCTGTTCTGGCTCATGGGCGACGCCAGCGGTGCCGCACGGCCGTGGCCGGCGCTGGCCGTGCTCGCCGCCGGCCTTGCCGTGGTACTGCCGTTCGCGCGCGATCTCAACGTACTCGCACGCGGCGAACTCTCCGCCCGCGCCCTTGGCGTGCGCGTGCCCCGGCTGCGCCGAACCCTCTACCTGCTCGCCTCCTTGTTCACCGCCACGGCGGTCACCCTCATCGGCACCGTCGGCTTCGTCGGCCTGATCGTGCCCCACCTCGTGCGCCTGGTGCTCGGCAACGACCAGCGCATCCTGCTCCCCGCCGCCGCGCTGGCCGGCGGCACGCTGCTGGTGGTCGCCGATACCGCCGCGCGCACCCTCGCCGCGCCCATGCAACTACCCGTCGGCGCGCTCACCGCCCTGATCGGCGTACCCGCCTTCCTGTTCCTGCTCACGCGCCATCGGCGCTGAAGCGATGCCGGCCATGTCTGATTCGTTTGCTCCCCCCACCGCCGATCAACCGCCCGTGCCGGGATCGCCGCTGCTCGAAGCCGAACAACTCGGCGTGCGTGTGGGTGGGCGCTGGCTGTGCCAAGGGCTGAACCTGCGCCTCGAAACCGGCACCTGTACCGCGCTGCTCGGCCCCAATGGCGCCGGCAAAACCACGCTGCTGCACACCCTCGCGGGCCTGCGCCCCCCCGATGCCGGCCACGTGCGCCTCGACGGCAAACCCTACCCCGGCCAGGAAGAAAGTGCGGCGGCACGAGGTTGGGACGAACGCGCGGCAGCCCGCCTGCGCGGCCTGCTCCCCCAACAGCAACCGGACCACTTCGCCGCCACCGTGCTGGAAACCGTACTCGTCGGCCGCCACCCCCACCTGGGCCGCTGGGGCTGGGAAGGCGCGGCGGACGAAACCCTGGCCCGCGCCGCCCTGCGCGACGTCGGCCTCGCCGGCATGGAAGCGCGCAACGTCCTCACCCTCTCCGGCGGCGAACGCCAACGCGTCGCCATCGCCACCCTGCTCGCGCAAGCCCCGCGCCTCTTCCTGCTCGACGAACCCCTGAACCACCTCGACCTGCGCCACCAGATCGCCACGCTAGACCTCTTCCGCCGCCTCGCCGGCAGCGGCCACGGCATCGTCATGGTCATGCACGACCTCAACCTCGCCGCCCGCTACGCCGACCGCGCCATCCTGCTCGACGGCCAAGGCGGCGCCACCGCCGGCTTCTGCGATGAGGTACTGCGTGCCGACGCGCTCGGGCGCGCATTTGGGCATCCGCTGAGCCGGCATGAGGTGGAGGGGCGGGTGGTGTTTATGGCGGAGTGAAGGGGACGGCGCTGGCTTCATTGCCACTACGGCGGCAATGGGATAACGAGGAACCAAGGCCGGCAGCTTGTGTGACGAATGTGGCGTTACCGGGCAGACTTTATACCGGCGTATCGGCGCGTATCGCCGAAAGGCTGGTTGTGCCTGGGTGGGGTGAGGTTGCTCTTGTTGATCTGATTTTGATCTAATGACGAATAGCTTGCCACGGCCAATTTCAGTCATTTAGCGAAATGCGTTGAATTTCGGCTCGCAGTTGATTTGCAGTCAATCCCAAATATGCGTGCGGCAGCATGTGAATGATCAATGCGAGATTTCAGCAAGATTTTGTTCGGCACCATGCTGGACGTACTGAGCTCCCGGGAGGGTGAGCGGTACGGTAGTGCTGGATGATAGGGAGGACAAAATTGATATCGACTGAGCAGGCGCCAACGTCGACACTGGCGCCATTCTTGAAGTGGCCAGGAGGCAAACGTTGGTTTGTGTGTAACTATTCGGCATTACTGCCGGACGAGTATGGCACCTACATCGAACCCTTTCTCGGGGCAGGCTCTGTCTATTTTCACATGCTCCCTGAACGAGCACTGTTAGGTGACATCAATACTGACTTGATCAATGCTTACCAGTCCATCAAGAACGACTGGCAGTCACTCGAAAACAGCTTGAAGTACCGCCAGCGTCGCCATAGGGCAAACGCTGACGGCTACTACTACTGGTTGCGAGGTCAAACGCCCTCCAATCCATTTCAGCGAGCATCGAGGCTCATATACTTAAATCGGACATGCTTTAATGGCATCTACCGCGTCAATCGACAAGGACAGTTCAATGTTCCCCGCGGCGACAAGAAGAAGGTCGTCATTGAGACTGATGACTTTGAGGCCATGTCCAAGTTGCTTGCTAGTGCCGAATTGATCTCCGGAGACTTTGAAGCTCTGGTAAATCGTGCCCGGGAAAATGACTTTGTTTTTTGCGATCCACCATATACCGTCAGGCACAACTACAACGGGTTTCGCAAATACAACGAGGTGCTGTTCTCCTGGGCTGACCAGGAGCGTTTGGCCGCGGCTTTGGTACGCGCGGCGCAACGTGGCGCCAAAGTGCTGTGTACCAATGCAAATCACCAATCTGTTCGCGATCTTTACGATAAGCCGGCGTTCAAGCTGCAAGTTGTCTCACGGCACTCGAGGATCTCTGCGAACAATGCAAGTCGGCGTCACTTCGAAGAACTGATCATTCAGGCCAATATTTGAGGGGAGAAATCAATGGCCGCATTGGACAATTTGGTCAATACCGCAGCTACGCAAGACAATCCGATTGATGCGCTACGCACGTTTATGCAGCGCGAGGAACAGATGGAGAAGGCGAGGAAGATCGCTGAGATGCGGTTTGTCGGCTACGTCCTTGAGCTCGGTTTCGACTCGGCGAAGATCATCACAAGCGACCCATACAAACTGGCTGTCGGCGGAATTCCTCGTGGGTCATTTCTTATCATGACACCGGTGAACGCCGAGAACACCCCACCACACTTCACTTTGTTGCGCGTCACGGGCGTCTCGCCAACGCCACTTTCGAATCAGGTTCAACAGACCTACTTCGAACTACACAAGAAGTCGATGCCGGAACTCGACGTCTGGACGCAAAGCGAGCTGCAATGGGGCGCGCTGGACTGTGACGTACTTGGGATGTTTTACGCAAATCCGCAAAACATGCGCGAGCTCCAGTTTTCGGGTGACGTGAACAACGTTGTTAGTGCCCACCGATACAAAGTATTCGCACCGGACGAGGCTCTTCTAAAATTAATTGTCAACGGTATGGTGAAGCCCGAACAACGCGCCACCATTGGCGGCCTACGGACGATGGAGTGCGGGCTTTTCAGCAGTGGTGCTGTAACCAACATCCCAGTAGAAATATCGATGCGGGACTTCAAGGGCTGCCGAACGGCCATGTTCGGAAAGACGCGCCTAGGGAAATCCAATGTGGTCAAGCTTCTCGCCCAGACCATGCTTGACACTACAGTAAGCGACAATTCCGTGGGCCAACTCATCTTCGACATAAATGGCGAATACGCCAACGACAATCCACAAGATGGAAACCGGTCGTTGCGGTCGGCGAATGAGACCCGGTGCCAAGTTTATGCACTGACGCCTCGACCAAACACTCCATCAAAGCCCCTCCGGCTAAATTTCTATGAGCAACCTGCGGCGAGCCTGGAAGTCCTAGCTTCACTCCTAGACCAGGACAACCAACG
Organism: Azoarcus sp.; assembly: GCA_031556475.1. Taxonomy (GTDB): domain Bacteria; phylum Pseudomonadota; class Gammaproteobacteria; order Burkholderiales; family Rhodocyclaceae; genus Azoarcus. Next base: position 12,502 of record JAVBSY010000082.1, on the reverse strand, counting down.
ATCTAACTACATTCGCAGCTTTGCCAGCGTTAGTCTCCCTGACCTCGCAGAATTACCCGGTATGGACGAGGCTGACAGATCACGCGCGGTTCGTAAGGTGCAAATGTACTGGGCTTCTTTGAATAAGGCAGGATTCCCCGCCGACGAGAACCGTCTACGCCAGCTCGGTTTAATGGCAAGTCAGTACGTACGCCACTTCGATTGCCATTTCAATACCAAGCTGCGGGAAGCCGCGTATACTGCGGTGCGTCAATCCCCTCCCCCCGATGCGCCATCGAACCTAAGCGAATTGCAGGCGGAGTTGGAGGTCATGGCTCGATTCAGGCGTGAGAATCCCGACAATCCAATCCTGATGAGCAAAAATAGACCGGTATTCGACCCAGACATGATGGCGCTGCTAGAGTTTTTGAGCCCTGCCACAGGTACCGGTCCGGCGTTGCTCCGTAGCTACATTCGCTACCACGCTGCTAATGCAGGAAACTTCCAGACAGAGATTCTTGAGCTCTTGGATGCGGGGCGCACCGTCATTCTTGATCTCGGAAATGCAACCGACAGCATTCGGCGGTACTTTTCAAATCTGCTATCCACCGCAGTGTTTCGTGCACAAGAGGGCAAGTTTGTATCCAACAACCTTGGCAATCGTTTCGTGCAGCTCTACTTTGAAGAGGCGCACAACCTGTTTCCACCCGACAGCAAGGATCTGACGGGTGTCTATGCAAGGTTTGCCAAGGAGGGCGCGAAATTCCATATAGGAATGGTGTACTCAACTCAATCGCCATCGACAATCAACAAAGAGTTGCTGGCTCAAACCGAGAATTTCTTCGTTGGCCACTTGTCAAGCCAGGACGAAACGAAATCGCTGTCCCGGGTACAAGCGGCTTTTTCCGGTGTTGAGGAAGACATCCTACGCGCGAAAACTCCCGGTTATATGCGCATGTTGACGATGTCTCACCGCTTTATAGTGCCGACGCAAGCGTTCCGATTCGAGGCTCGCTCGGCTGCGCCTTCGGTCTAATAGAAAAGAAGGAAAGACGTCATGCCCTACGCACAAGGCACACGGCTTCCTGGTGAAGCAGCGTCTAAACTCGGCCATCTGGCGGTAATCGAAAGTCCTTGGGTCAAGTCGCTCGTCGAAGATTTCGAGAGTGCGCCTGCGGTTACAGGCGATCCATCGAAGACGGTCTGGCAGATGTACGATCCCGCGGGTATCGAGCCCTTGCGCAGTATATGGGCAGTTGACGGCTCGTTCGTGCCAGTGCGCTCCGAGCAGAAACCCCCTCGAGAGGTTGCCTTCGTCAAGACGGCTTTGCTCATGCTGGACAAGGCCAAGCTTGACGTGATTGACAAGGACTTACCTCATCCACTTTTGCTTCGTGACGCGCTCAAGGACACGGGAGTGCAGCATGCAACCGTATTTCCACTGAAAAACGTCCGCACCAGCATGGGTACGAACTACGAGGCTATTCGCAACATCGTTCGTGACTCGATACGCGTCGATCAGGGCGGTGCCTATCACGACACGATGAAATGGCTAGCGTACCGCAAGTGGGAGAACGGTTCTAAAGCGCGCTCGCCAGCATTCCAATGCCCGCATTGCTCTAAAGATATTGAAACTGGTTTGGACTACGACGCCGATGATGGTTCCTGCCTTCGCTGCGGAGGTACCGTCTACCTGTCGGATCTGTGGGGCTTTCATATGGAAATGGGTGAAGAGAGCGCTCCTGAATCGCTGGCCTCTTCCTACATGCTCGTGATGGAGCATCTGATGCTTTTCACCGCCGTGCGTCTGATGTGGCATCACAGCGACCGTTCGCTGGTCACTAACACCTTGTTTATCAAAGATGGGCCGCTGACTTTGCGCAGTCAATACTCGAAGATGGTGCCCAATATTCGGAGTTTCCTTGAACACGCGAAGACCACAGGCCGTCCGGTTCACATCATCGGACAAGAGAAGAGCGGGGCATTTTTCGATCATCTGGCATCGATTGTTCGCTTTGCCGCGCCGCACGATCGAGGCGAACCACTGGCCTTTGCACCGCTGATGCATTCGTACGTGCACCGCGAAGTCTATAGATCTCCGGATGTTGCAAACCCCTACGGTCTTAAGACGAATTGGGGCGAGAAGATGTATGTCAAGGTAGATCCAGGTGCGTATATGGTGCTCAATGTGCCGACCGGCGAATACAAGCCTGACAGCGATTGGCCTACAGCTGACAACCTCATCGGCTTGAAGCGAATATTGGCAACATTGCCTTCGTTGGTCAGCCATAAGTTTGAAGGAGCCCTGTATCCGGTAGAATTGGCCAATGGCATTGCGTCAATGTCGAGCTACCCTTCGGCAACGATATTGCAGCGGTTTCTTGAGGGACAGGGGCCCCGCTAGAAAGTCAGTGCCGAAGTTTCGTCCGTAGAGTGACGCTAGCGCACTGCCAACCTATGTAAGGCTCTGCTTCGTGATGCCCAAAATCACCACGCAACTGCCAATCCCGTGCCGCTGTGGTTGGGGCGCTCTCGAAATCCGTTCCCATTTTTAGCGCTGGACGACGAGTTTCGATAAAAAGTACCATTCTGGTCAGGTGCTCGCGGCTCTCTCCCTCCCGCTTTCCCCCCCTCTCCAGCGCGGTTGTTGCGGCGGCGTTGACCGTGCTTTCGATGCTGGCATCGGCGCAGCAGCACGATACTGCCAATAGTGTGTTATCCGCGCCGACGCTGAAGAAGGTCGAAGTCTCGGCGGAGGCGCCCGAATCGCTGCCACCGAGCATCGCAGCGGAGCGTAAGCGGCTCGAAAGCACCCCGGTGGAGTCAATCTTGCACTGCCGCAGCAGGAAATCGGCCGGCACTATACGCTGTGCGACGCGCTCGACTGCCAGCCCGAGATCGTGTTGCAAGACTTTTCCGGTGGCGCCGATCAGCCGGTGCCCAACATCCGCGGCTCCGGCATCCAGAACCACGCAAATCTTGTGAATAGGCTTGCATGAATGTCTCCCAAATCCGGCTGGGAGAACAGTATCGAATGTAAATATTTAAATCAAAAATGCTCTAGTGCGGAGACGCGGTGAGAGAGGGTGGAGTTCGGCACCCCCGTCGCGTCTGCAGCCTGCTGGAAACTCATGGCTTTCACGACCTCGATGAACAACGCCATGCCATTCAGCAGTTCCATATCTATTGCGCCATTTGTGAATCAATGTTTTCCATTTTTCCGCCTTTATCCCATTTATGCATTAATGGATGATTCCATCATCGAAACGGACTTGGGCGGCGTCGATCGACATGCGGCGAGACAACAGCTTCACTTGGCGTCGGAGTAGCTCAGACAAGGTGTCCTGGAAGGGCAGGGAGGCTATCGTCGTCGGCGGAACCGGCGGCATTGGGCGTGCCATCAGCCGCCACCTCGCATCGGCTGGGGCACGGGTAACCGTGGTTGGGCAAACCTTTCGGGATGCTGGTGTTTCGGGCATCGCCTTTATACCGGCTGATTTGGCCCTGATGAGCGAGGCCGCGCGAGTGGCTGCGTTGTTGCCTGCGGAAACGGCGGATCTGCTGGTTTTCACCGCGGGCATTTTTGCAGCCCCGCGACGGCAGGAGACCCCGGAGGGTATCGAGAGGGACTTGGCCGTCAGCTTTTTGAACCGTCTCGTCATTCTTCGCGGCGTCGCCGACCGGTTGGGGAAGTCGAGACGCAATGTCACTACCAGGCCGCGCATTTTCAACATGGCCTACCCCGGTTCCGGGCAGCTCGGCAATCCGGCGGACATCAATTCTGAAAAGTCTTACAGCGCCATGTCCGCCCACATGAATACCGTCGCATCGAATGAGGCATTGGTGCTGGATGGCGCCATGCGCTATCCGTTCCTCGCCATTTATGGCCTGAATCCCGGCCTTATCAAGACCAACATCCGCGACAACCTGCTGGGCAAGGGTTCCTGGAAATCTCGCTTTACAGAAACGCTGATCGGCTGGCTGGGCCAGACTGCGGAGGAGTACGCCGCCGGTATCGCACCGCTGCTGGCCAGCCCCGATATCGAAGCGCACAGCGGTGCCCTTTTCGATCGCAAAGGCGACCCCATCTTGCCTTCGAAGGGCATGACGGCCGAACATGTCGTCCGTCTTGCCGAAGCTTCCGATGGGGTGCTGTACAGCGCTGGCCAACGCCAGTTGCAGCAGCGCTGACTTTTTTTGCCAATTCCAAAGGATTGATGATGAACGAACAACTATTCACCCCGGTTCGCGTTGGCCGCCACACACTGCGGAACCGCCTCGTAATGGCCCCGATGACCCGCAGCCGCGCCGACTTCGACGGCACGCCGGGAAAGCTGGCCGCCGACTACTATGCGCAACGCGCAAGCATTGGCCTGATCGTTGCCGAGGGTACCCAGCCTTCCGACGACGGCCAGGGCTATCTCACCACTCCGGGCATCTACACCGATGCGCACGTGGCTGGCTGGAAGGCGATCACCTCGGCGGTCCATGCCAAGGGCAGTCGCATTTTCATCCAGCTCATGCACGCCGGCCGGATGTCGCACCCCGACAATACCCCTCATCACCGGCAAGGCGTGGCGCCATCGGCGATCGCGCCCGGAACGGGCATGTTCACACCGACCGGAATGCAGGACATCCCCACGCCCAGGGCGCTGACAACCGACGAGATTCGGCGGACGGTCGAGGATTTCCGGTTCGCTGCCCGCCGTGCTGTCGAGGCGGGGGCGGATGGTGTCGAAATCCACGGTGCGAATGCCTACCTCGTCCAGCAGTTCTTTGCCCCGAGCGCCAATACCCGGACCGACGAGTACGGCGGCAGTATCGAGAACCGGGCACGCTTTGCCATCGAAGTGGCCAAAGCCATTGCGGAAGAGATTGGCGCCGACCGAACGGCCATTCGTCTGTCGCCGGGGACAATGATGTGGGGCATCGATGAAGGGCCGGAAGGCCCCGACCTATATCGCTATCTTGTGGCCGAGCTGAACAGGCTGGGATTGGCCTACCTGCATCTCATGCACCTGGGCAACGACGCACTGCTTTGTGACATCCGCCAGTTGTGGAAGCAGGCCTTGATCCTGAACCGGCCGGGGCGTCCGCGGGAACAGATCGGTGCCGATGTGGCTACGTCACTGGCGGATCTGGAGGCCTACGGGCAAATGGTTCTGGCGAACCCGGATTTTGTCGAACGGCTGAAGGCGAAGGCGCCCATGAATGAGTCGGACCCGAAGACTTACTTTGGCGGTGGCGCCCACGGCTACATTGACTACCCGCCACTTGAAGAGCTTGAAACCCAATAGCCCCGCGTGGCTTTGCATACCTGCTGCTTGAACCTGGATGGCTGGCGCCTGTTCGTTCCGGCCATCCAGATGAAGTAAGCAGGGGTCTGCAGAGGGGCGGAGACGCCCACCTGCCTGGGGGCGTCCCATGCCTCCCAGGCCGATTCGACACTCGCCCCCGTATCCGGTGCGATGCACCCCAACGCTTTGTCCAGCCAAGGTGAGCGGCAGGATCGGCTCCCGGCCTGCAGTGCCTCATGACCCCTCACCAAAACGCATATGCCGGCCGTTCTCCACGCCGGATAAAACAGGCCCCATGCCGGCGCGGCATCAAGCCATTTCGTCGTACTCGGCCCAGCGCCATTCGTGCGTTACCGCCAAGCCTCGTTCCTTGGCAAAGGCTTCGACAAACGAAGCCGGCCCCTCGATGCTGCCTTCCGTCCAGTTATCCCATTCGAGCGTCAACCTGACGCCCGCTTTCCTGAGCTTGACCTCCCCGTAATCGATCCAGGCGTCGAAACCGCCATAGCGATAGGTTTCTTTCCAGCCGGAGGAGAGCAGTTCAGCGAGCAGCGCGTTGAAGCGCTCGGTCGGAATATCCTTGATCGTGGCGAGTCCAAGCAACCTGAATCGGAGCTTGGACAAGTACCTCAGGAGCTTTGTCGTATATCTTGAAATGACGAAATCTTTCATGTTTTTTGACCACGCCGGCCGCATATTCTAAAGCCCGTTCCAGAACGCTGAAACCGTCCGGGCCGCTGGCGAAGTACGCATGCGTCGTTCGCCGCCGGCAGTTGCTCTTGAGCGGATACAGCACACTGCGGAACACCTCATATCAATCAACAGTCCGCGGTTTCGTCTGCTTGTGCGCACCTTCCAGTAGCGGCCCGGTCTGCTTGAATGTCTCTCCACCGATGTCGCCGGGGGAACTCTTTCCCATGCTTGGCCCTGCGACATTCGCGTGATCGTGAGCAGGCTCTGATCGCACACCTGCAGCTTCTGTTTTGGCTATTGACTGACCGTCAGTCATTTTTATAGAATGTTCGTGTGGATGAAGTGATGAGGAATTCTCCGTGCGAACCGTCAAAGCGCCAGATATCCGTCGCGCCGAAATACTTCAGGCAGCGCAGCGGCTGTTTCAGACCAAAGGCTACGCCGTGACCTCCGTGGATGAAATCGTCCGCGAGGCCCAGGTGGCCAAGGGTACGTTCTATTACTACTTCAAATCGAAGAGCGACATTCTCGAGGCCCTGGCGCGGCGGATGGTCGCCGATATGGCGGAACAGGCACAAGGCATTGCCGACGCCCCGGATCTGAGCGCACTTGAAAAACTCTGCGGGATTGTCGGCCAGCAAAACCGTATCAGCGATGATGGGCAGGACATCGTTCAGGAAATGCACGCTCCGGCGAATCGTGAGCTGCATGACCGCATCAATGTGGAAACCGTGCTGGCACTTGGCCCCGTTTATGCCCAGGTGGTCGAGCAGGGCAATCGGGAAGGCATCTTTCAGGTTGATGATCCATTGAGCACGATCCAGTTCATTTTGGCCGGATCGCAGTTCCTGATGGGGCAAGGCATTTTCAACTGGACGCCGCAGGAAGAGATGCTTCGCCTGCAGGCAATGCTGATTCTGATTGAACGCGCCCTGGGCGCGGCGCCCAATTCAGTGGTGCCCGTTTTGGGTGAGAGCCTGAGCAAAAAGCCCCCATCGTGATTCCCGCCACCCTGTTCGCCACGTTCTCCCGGGGCGCCGACGAATAACCCGCATCCCTTGGTTTTCCCGGGAGGTGCAAGCGATCGCGCCAGCAAATGAATCGGTAAAGCCTTTCCGCATGCCGATGCAGGGCAGGGCGTTCCGTTTCCGGCGGTATTGAAAACAGCAGCTTGTGCGCACCGGATCATGCGATCCGATCTTGTGCCAATTCATGTCATAGGTATTTTCTCGTGATTCAGCGATACAACCATCTCGTTCTCTTCTACAGCCTGTCAACGCTCATTCCGTGGCTTTGCTGGTTCGGCGCGGGTGCGCTGAGCCGCGCCGGCAATGGAATGGGCTTGGCTGCCAGCCTGCTCGCGTTGGCCGGGTTGTGCGCGCCGCTGCTTGTCGCGTTGGTACTGATCCGGCGTGATCCCATATTGCGGAGCGACGTTCGATCGCGCCTTTTCAGCTTCAACGCACCGCCCGTGTACTACGTGCTGGCCTGCTGCCTGATGCCGGCCAGCATCATTCTTGCGCAGGCGATTTCCCTGCCATTTGGCTACAGCGCCGCGCAATTCACCATCACCGGCCATTTCAGTTTCACTTCCGGGGTCTTTCCGAGCTGGGTCATCCTGATCGCCGCGCCGGTGATCGAGGAACTGGCCTGGCACAGCTACGGCACCGATAGCCTTCGCCGCCGTTTCAGCCTGCTCGCTACCAGCCTGATCTTCGGGCTTTACTGGGGGTTGTGGCACCTGCCGCTATCGACCATCCCGAATTACTATCACAGCGGGCTGGTTGCGACCGGCTGGATTTATGGCGCCAACTTCCTGGTCAGCATCATTCCGTTTGTCATCATCATGAACTGGCTGTATTACAAGACGCAGCGCAATATCGTGGTTGCATGCGTTTTCCACGTTACCGCGGGCCTGTTCAACGAACTGTTCTCGCCGCACCCGGATAGCAAGATCATCCAGACCGGCCTGCTGCTGGTTCTTGCCATCGCCATCGTCGTCAACGACCGGAAATTTTTCTTCGACAAGACTCCGCTTGCAGCGCCGGCAAGCGGCTTGAAAGGGTGCTTGGACGCTACCTAAAGGCCGTCCGGCGGTAGGTTTCAGGAACGGTTCGTCGGAAGCAAAGATAAAAAACAAGAAAGCGGGTTTGGCGGATTCTCTGGTTTTTCTACTCGGAAGATCGCGAACAGGGTTTTTGCGCCTACCCCGCCACATCACCCACGGTATGGCGGTTATCGGCGGAGTCGATCGGGAAGCTGCCGAGGCCGGCCTTCAGTGCCAGGGTAATTGTTTGGCGTGGCGATGGCTTCTGCCTCTCCGTGTGCGAGGCATGCTTGCCATCCGCTCGTATTTTCCGTTTTCGGGGCAGGGCGCGCATCGGTGCCGTTTGGAGCAAAAGCTGCGGCGTGCCTTGATCCAGATCATATCGTTTCAATTGCTGATAAATATAATGAGAACGATTCTGATTTGTGTTCATTTATCAAATGAAACGCTCCATTCCTGCCTGGCGTCTGCGGTCCGCCCGCCCCTTTTCCCTTTCCATCACCAGCACGGCCGTCGCGGCGGCGCTGGCCGTACTTTCGCTGCCGGTATCGGCGCAGCAAGGCGATGCCGCCAACGCGCCATCCGCGCCAACGTTGAAAGAGGTCGAGGTTTCGGCCGAAGCGCCCGAATCGCTGCCGCCCAGCATCGCGGTGGAGCGCAAGCGGCTCGAAAGCACCCCCGGTGGCGTCAATCTGGCGCTGCCACAGCAGGAAATCGGCAAGCGCTACACGCTGCGCGACGCGCTCGATTACCAGCCCGGCATCGTGCTGCAGGATTTTTTCGGCGGTGCCGACCAGCCGGTGCTCAACATTCGCGGCTCCGGCATCCAGAGCCACCCGCTGTCGCGTGGCGTGATGCTGCTCGAAAACGGCCTGCCGCTGAACGAGGCGGACGGCTCCTTCATCCTCGGCATGCTGGAACCGCGCGATGCGCGCATGATCGCCGTGCGGCGCGGCGCCAACGCGCTCAATCCGGCCGCCGATGCGCTCGGCGGCGAACTCGATTTCTACAACCTGACCGCCGCCGACGAACAACTCGGCCTGATGGCGCAATACGGCAGCTTCAACACCGCCGTGGCGCGCGGCGCGCTGGGCCGGCAGTTCGACAGCGGCGACCTGCACCTGAGCGTTTCGGGTTCGAGTTCGGACGGCTACCGCGACCATTCCGAGCAGGACCGCACCGCGTTTCGCGCCAACCTCGGCCTCTGGTCCAGCGAACACTTCGAGAACCGATCCTGGCTCTCCTGGACCGACCAGCACTTCGAGATTCCGGGGCCGCTCACGCGCGATGCCGTGTTCCACGACCCCGAAAGCGTCACCAGCAACACCATGCCGATGGTGCCGGTTACCGACCCGTACCGCGACACCCAGCAATGGCGCTTCGCCAACCGCTCGCTATGGCGCGGCGACAACTGGCGGCAGACGCTCGGCGTTTATTACCAGAACACCGACGACCTTTTCATGAGCCCGCTCACACGGCAGAAAAGCGATACCGACACGATGGGCGCGCAGTACCAGTTTGCAGGGCAAACGCATGCGTTCGACTACGGGCTCGGCATCTCGTGGGCGCGCACGAACATGGACCGGAATTTTTCCGGCAATCCGAAGAACCCGACCCCCGCGATCCGCAACATGCCCCTGGCCAACTACGATGCCGAAGCGGAAAACTTCAGCATCCAGCCGCAGGCGGCGTGGAAATTCGCCCCGGACTGGACGCTCGGCGGTTCGCTGCGCTGGACGCATGCGCGGCGCGACCTGCACGAAAAACGCACGGACAGCGAACAGAACCAGGACTGGAGCTGGGGCACGCCGAAGATCGGCCTGACCTGGAACCCGGCCGAGACGATGACCTGGTTTGCCAACGTCAGCAACACGCGCGAAGCGCCAACCTTCGACCAACTGATCCAGATCCGCACCCCGCCGCCCGCACCGGCGCAGATGCGCACGGTGGAACTGAAACCGCAGCGCTCCACGACCTTCGAGATCGGCGGCCGCGGAACTTTCGGCTCCAGGGACGCGCCGCGCTGGGATGTCGCGCTGTACCGCATGAACCTGCGCGACGAACTCATCGAATACAGCCCGGACGGCATCACCACGCTGACCACCAACTACGACGGCAAGACCAGACACCAGGGTGTGGAACTGGGCCTCTCCGGTACCGTTCGTGCGTTCGGCGGCGAATTCGACGGCCGGCTCGCCTGGACCTGGAGCGACTTCCGCTTCCGCGACGGCGTCTACAGCGGCAACCGCCTTCCCGGCGTGCCGCGCAGCCTGTTCGCCGCCGAAATCCTCTACCGCCGCGGCGCACTACAGCTGGGCCCGAACGTGCGCTGGGTGTCCGGCGACACGCCGGTCGATTTCGAGAACCGCGAGTGGTACGACGGCTACGCCATCCTCGGATTCAAGCTCGACTACCAGATCGCCAAAAACACGCACCTTTTCCTGCAGGGCGACAACCTGACCGACAAACGCTACATCAGCTACGCCACCACCCCGCGCAACGCCACCGGAAACGGCGTCTATTTCTACCCCGGCAACGGCATATCGGCCGCTGGCGGCGTGCGTTTCGCGTTCTAGGCGTCCGCCGCGCCAGCGCGGCGTTTCTGTCCTTTGCGCGGCGGTCGCAGCCGGGTTATCTTCCCGGCCTCGGCCGCCGCGCATTTTCCCGCTCTTCCCGAAAACATGGATTTTTTCCGACGATTTTTCCGCCGCTGCGGCGCAGCCCGTTGCGCCAGCGCAATCCATTACGCCAGCGCGGCCTTCATCGCCTGCTGCGCGCTCTGTCTCGCGCAGACGGCGCAGGCGGCTGACGCCGCGCCCCCGCCCGCCCGTTTGCCCACGCTGGTGCTGGCGGGCCCACCCGGCACGGTGTCGGCCCCGCTGATCCACATGGCGGAAACCGGCGCGCTGGCCGATCTGGCCGACAGGGTGGAATTCGTCGCGTGGCGCGACCCCGACCAGCTGCGCGCGATGGCGCTCAACGGCAAGGCTGGCGTGCTGGCGATGCCCAGCAACGTGGCCGCCAACCTGCATAACCGCGGCGCGCCGGTAACGCTGGTGAACGTTTCGGTGTGGGGCATGCTGTGGATGGTGTCGCGCGCGCCGGACAAACAGACGCTGGCGGATTTCAGGGGCGAGGAAGTCGCCATTCCGTTTCGCGGCGACATGCCGGACGTGATGTTCCAGCTGCTCGCCGCGCGGCAGAACCTCGACGCGCGCAAGGATTTCCGCCTGCGCTACGTGCCCACGCCGATGGAGGCCATGCAGCTGCTGATCACCCGCCGCACCGATCACGCCCTGCTGGCCGAACCGGCGGTGTCGATGGCGCTGCGCAAGACGAAATCCTTCCCGCTCGGACTGATCGCCCCCGAACTGCACCGCAGCGTCGATCTGCAAAAAGAATGGGGCCGCCTGTTCCAGCGCCCCGCGTGCATTCCGCAGGCGGGTATCGCGGTGCTGGGCGCGCTGCGCGAACGGCCCGGCGCGATGGCGCGCATCGAGGCTGCTTACGCGCATTCGCTCGCCTGGTGCCGCGCGCAGCCGATGGAGTGCGGCGCGCTGGTCGCCAGGCACGTCGATCTGCTCACCCCCGAGGCGGTGGCCGATTCCATCGCCGCCAGCCAGCTTGAGGCGGTGCCCGCCGCAAAAGCGCGCGAGGAACTGGAGTTTTTCTTCGGCCAGCTGCTCGCCCGCGACCCCGGCCTGGTCGGCGGAAAGCTGCCGGGCGATGCGTTCTACCACTCGCCCGCGCCATGATGCTGCTTCGCGCCCTGCGCGGCGCGCCAGCCTACCTGTGGAGCGGCTGGGGCGCGGCGGCGAGCCTGCTGCTGTTCGCCGCGCTGTGGGAAGCGGGCGCGGCGTATTACGGGCCGCTGATTCTGCCTGATCCGCTGAGCACCTTCGGCCTGCTCGGGCACTGGCTGGCCGAGGGCAAGGCCTGGCCCGAACTGGCCGTCACCGCGCGGCGCGCGCTCATCGGGCTGGCGCTGGCCGTGGGCGTGGGCAGTGCGCTGGGCATGCTCGCCGGGCTGTCGATGACCGCGGCGATGATGTCGCGCCCTTGGGTGACGCTGCTGCTGGGCATGCCGCCCATCGCCTGGCTGGTGCTGGCCATGCTGTGGTTCGGCGCCACCGACGGCACGCCGGTATTCACCGTGTTCGTCGCCTGCCTGCCGGTAGTGTTCGTCGCCGCGCTGCAGGGCACGCGCACGCTCGACCACCACCTGCGCGACATGGCCCGCGTCTTCCATCTGCCCTGGCGCATGCGGCTGACCGATCTGTATCTGCCGCACCTGCTGGCGTACCTGTTTCCGGCCTGGATCACCGCGCTCGGCACCTCGTGGAAGGTCACCGTCATGGCCGAGCTGCTGTCCTCTTCCGACGGTGTGGGCGCCATGCTGGCGGTGGCCCGCTCGCAACTGGACACCACCGCCACACTGGCGTGGATCGCCGCCGTCGTCGGAAGTCTGCTGTTGCTCGAATACGGC
>JAVBSY010000122.1:0-8685 GCA_031556475.1 Azoarcus sp. | reverse complement strand
CAGATTCATGCTGATCAGGCCGAGATAGCGGCCGATGCCGTGGGACACGTGCACCACCGGATCGCCCACCTTCAGCTCGGACAGGTCGCGCAGCCAGCCCTCCATCGTCGCCGCCTTGCGCGTGTCGCGCCGCACGCGGGTGCGGGCGGTGGCGGCGTAAAGCTCGGTTTCGGTGACGATGGCGATCTTCGCTTCCGGCAGCAAAAAGCCGCTGGCAAGCGGGCCCACGCCGAGGGCGAATGCCGCGTCGGTGGCGGCGAAAGCGGCAAAATCCGCGCTGGCCGCCGGATGTAGACTGTATTCGGCGAGGTATTCCGCCATCGTCTCGCGCCGGCCGGGAGAGTCGGCCAGCAGCAGCACGCGGCCGCCGTTGCGTCACCATTCGCCATCGAGCAAGGCCTTGATCCGGGCGAGCGGATCGGCGGCCTTGCGGTCGACTGCGACCTCCGGCAATGCGCGTGCCGCCTCGCCGGGCACTTCATTTGCCATTCCTCCGGCGAGCGTCAGGCGAGGGCGGTCCTTGAGCGCGAGAAAGAAGGTTTCGTCGTTGAGAAACAACTGTTCCGGTGGCAACACCGGGCGGGTGCGGTCGCCCTTGAGCAGATCGTAGCGCGAGCGCGTATCGCGCCAGAATTCCGCGATCGAGCCCGGCACGTCGCGGTGCAGCAACACCGGCGTATTCGCCGGCAGGTAATCGAACAGCGTCGCGGTGGTGTCGAAGAACAGCGGCAGGTAATACTCGATGCCGGCCGGCGCGATGCCGTTGGACACGTCCTTGTAGATCGCCGCGCGTGACGGATCGCCCTCGAAGGTCTCGCGGAAACGGCTGCGAAAATGGCTGCGTCCGGTTTCGTCGAGCGGAAATTCGCGTGCCGGCAGCAGGCGGATGTTTTTCGTGGGGAAAACGGTGCGCTGGGTGTCCGGATCGAAGGTCCGGATGCTCTCGATTTCATCGTCGAACAGGTCGATCCGGTAGGGCAGGGTGGCGCCCATCGGATACAGGTCGATCAGCCCGCCGCGTACCGAGAATTCCCCCGGGCTGACCACCTGGGTGACATGGGCGTAGCCCGCGAGCGCCATCTGTGCGCGCAACTGCTCGACGTCGAGCTTTTCGCCCTGCTGGAGAAAAAACGTATAAGCGGCCAGATAGGCCGGTGGCGCCATGCGGTACAGCGCGGTGGAGGCTGGCACCAGCACCACGTCCGCCTCGCCGCGGCTGATTGCGTACAGCGTGGACAGACGCTCGGAAACGAGATCCTGGTGTGGCGAGAAACTGTCGTAAGGCAGTGTCTCCCAGTCCGGTAACTGGTGCAGGCGCAATTGCGGCGCGATCCACGTGATTTCTTCCTGCAGGCGCTGAGCGTCGAGTGGATTGGCGGTGACGACCGTCAGCATCCGGCACTGTCCTGCGATCTGCGCCAGCGCCAGCGCATCGCCCGATCCGGCCAACGGCGGCAGATCGAGCCGCCCTCCAGGTTTGGGCATGGACAAAGCGGCGAGACCGGGCAGCAGGCAGGGAAGGTCGGACATGGAGCGGGCGCGGGGCGCGTTGATCGAAGGCGACAGGGGCGTGATTATAGGGGAAGCGGCTGTCGTATCGGCAGGATGGCGCCGTGGATGCCATGCGTGTTTCGTCCGCCTGTTCGTGCTGGAACCATCGCGGGCGACCATCGCTTCGTCATGGGCTTTACGCCATGCCGGGCCGGCCGGCCGGTGGCGTTACGCCATTGTGCGATGCCGTATCGGCCAGCGTATTTCGATGGCTGAAACTATCGGTTGAAGTACCGGGCAGCGATTTGCTTCCGGAACGCCTTCGTGAACTGGTTCCGTCTCGAGTCACTGTATCGGGCCGGACGTAGTGACAGGCAGGCTCAGGCGAAAATATTGACGCGGTCCCCGAGCCGGTTCGGGTCCATGCCGCCGATGAGGCGATGTAGCGCAGTCGCGGCGCTTTCCGCCGCGCTTCCTTCCTGGTTGTTTGCTGACGCAGCCGCCGATGTATCGCCAGCACCGCTGGTACTGTTGATACCGCTGGTACTGCTAACGCCACTAGTATTTGCGCCACTGGTATCGCTAGTGCCATTTGTACTGCTGGCACCGCTGGCACTGCTAACACCGCTGGTACCGCTACCCTCGCCTTGCTGCTGCATGGCGATTTCCCGCTGGGCATCGAGCGCCATGGCGTTGGCTTGAGCGGCAATCTGTCGATCCTGGGTGGAAGGGTCGGCGGGAGCAAGCGCTGCGGCGGTGATCTGTTGCGCCTTGCTCAATGTTTCTTCCGGCGTGCGGCCGGGTGAAACGTCGATCTGCACCTCGCCGCCGACAGCGTAGCGACGGCCATCCGGTCCCGTTTCCCATGTGTAGGAGGCACCACCTTGAACCAGCCCGCCGCCTGCGGCGACATGGGCCATTTCGTGCGCGCGGACTTCGCGGTCGCGCTTCTGCAATTCGGCGACGATGCGCAAGTCCTCTTCGCTCAGCTCACTATTCCCTCCTGCCGCGGACGTACTGCGCCCGGTGAAGCTGGATGTCGGAAAAGAGGAAGAACTTATGCCGCCAATGCCCATGATTCGAAAAGTGGCCTTTTTTATAATTTTAGACCGCCAGGCGGTAAAAAGTCACACCTCCGGTTCCGGAGTAAAGTGTACGAGGATAAAAAGCGAAATTCGAGTACCGCGAACAGACGCACTGGGCACTAAAGACCAAACATGGGCCAGAAAGCGGGCCCCGTATCGATGACACCACCTACCATTACCTGCGCGCGTACCGTCAGAGACGGAGGAATAGACGCAATGGCAGCGCTGGACGAGGCGTTGAAAGAGGCTCTCGTCGGCGTTACGCAGAAGCAGGCGGGCGAGTTGAAGCCTGCCTTCGGCCGGGTCATGGGTGAAATTGCAGAGAACATCATCAATCCAGCCATCCGGGCCTTTCCCGAACTCGATCTCGATGCGGACGAGTGGACTGCCGTTGCCAAGGCCCGGGCTGCGGCGCGCTGCGATGTAGCCTGAGTATTTTCAACCTTAGCCGCCCCGGACCATGCCAAGGCGCACGAAACCATATCTCCTGCACGCCTCGTTTCATCCGGATATCGTGCCGGATTACGACGAGTATCCGTTCAACGTTCCCGCTGTCCGGGAACTGGAGAACATCGACTTTCACCCCAATGTGACCTTCTTCGTCGGCGAGAACGGATCCGGTAAATCCACCGTGCTCGAGGCGATTGCCGTTGCCCTCGGATTCGGCCCCGAGGGTGGCACGAAGAATGTCCAGTTTCGTACCGTCGATTCCGTCTCTCCGCTGCATGGGGCGCTGCGCTTGGCGCGTGGCGTACCGCAGCCGCGCGATGGCTATTTCCTCAGGGCCGAGAGCTTCTTCAACGTCGCCTCTTACATGGATGAGGTGGGCTATACGCGCGGCTACCGTGGCTCACTGCATGCCAGGTCCCATGGCGAGTCCTTCATGGCGGTGTTGGTCAACAAGCTCAAAGGCAACGGGATCTATCTCTTCGACGAACCGGAGGCCGCACTGTCGCCGAACCGTCAGTTGGCTACGCTGACGGCGATTCATCAACTGGTCGAAGATTCGTCCCAGTTCGTGATCGCGACGCACTCGCCCATTCTGCTGTCGTATCCGCACGCCAGGATCATCCAGTTCGACAGTTCGGGTGTCAGCGAAGTCGCATATGAGGACACCGAGCATTACGCCGTTACACGCGATTTTCTGAACCATTACCCGCGCAGGTTGGTTCAACTGTTGAGCGACGACGAAGAGGCCTGATCGATTGTTCCACCTGATGCGCCGGCTACGGCAACTCCATGCGTAGGAGGGGGGGGCGGTAGCCCCTGAGCAGCGGAATCAGGTTGCCGTTCAGGATTTCCCCGCGGCGGTGATGATCGACAGGCGCACCACAGCTTTCGAGGTGAGGGCGATTTCCCTGAGGAATATGCGGAGGCGCTGCAGGTGGCGGGGGGAAACACCAACGTGACGCGTGCGTGAGCCGGTTTCACCGCCTTTTGGGGTACGCGCAGCCGGAATGCCGTTATATTCGCGATATATCTCACTGATTGGCCGCGTCGCGGGGCCGCCATGAAAGGAATTTCTCGTTACCTATGCTTCGCCGTATTTGCGGCCACCGTCTCGTTGTTGTCTGGTCCGGGTGGAAAAACGGCAGCGGGAATGATTTCTTACGCTTCTGCGTCAGAATTTGATCCAGCGCCCGGAATCGAGCGGACGGTCGTGCCGCCGACCATGAGCCGTCCCATTCTCAGCGTTGCCGATTTTTTCCAAATTCCATCTACGAAAGGCGAATTCAAGGTTCGCGGACGTGCCACTGGCTTCGATGATTGCCGGAGGTTGCAAAACCGCTGCTCGGATATCGCTCGGGAAATTCAGATCGACGACTCGCACCGGGAGCACATTGCGTACCTGCTGCGGATCGAGGGAGACAAGAGTTCCAATGCTTCCTCGTCTTCTCTTTGGATCGCCGTGACTGATGGCGATCTCGGGCGGATCAACTGGCAGTTGGGGTTTGATCCAGCGGAGGTTTTCCTGGCGTCGGAAGGTGGTCTGAGCGTAAAAGCCATCGAGGTATACCGAGATCGCCTGCATGGGCTGGCAGCTTGGCTCGACCCCGTCTCGAACCAGGTCACTTACGTCGATACCTTCGCGGACAAGGCCATTTCCCCTGATGGAAGCTACCCGCCCGCCAGCTCGGCGGATGGTACGACCGAATCGGATCTGTATGTTCACAAAACCACGGGGGCGGAACTGTGGGTTGCCCGGGAGGGGTTGGTGCCCGAAGCGCGCCGGCGCATCGAAGAGGAATTCGTCAAAAAGAAAAGCCTTCGCGCTCTGCAGGAAGAAAACGCCAGCGGCGGTGCCATTCTGCTGCCTCAGGAACATTTGAGACCGATGCAACAGGCGGTGGCGGACTATCGGCGGCAGTACGCGAGCCGGTTGGCTCGCATTGCTGCATTCGGCAAACAGCCCGAAGATGTGTGGACGCTGGCGGCGGCGACGATTTCAGCCAGCGATCCCTACGAAGCTTCCAGCCCGCTCGTGAAACGCAATCAGATAATCGTGTGGCGCCTGTTGAATATCGGGAGCGCACAGTGACAAAAATGAATCCGATCCGGCTGCGTGCTCTGAGCGTCTCGATCGCACTGGCGGTGGTTTCGCCCGCACAGGCTGGTGATGTGCTCGGCGTCGAGGAATTTCACCGGCTGCAACCGCAAACGGGCGTTTTTGTCATCGAGGGCTACCTGACCGACGTCTATCGTTGCGGACCATGCTTGCCGGGAGCGACGTGCAAACGGTGTGCCGGAAACTTCGTCATCCTGGCTTCCGTCAACAGTCCGCCCACGTACCGTAACGTATCGGTAAACGGCGCATTGGCTTCCGTGATGAATCATCCGGAAAAATACCTGCGAATCGACATGGCCGCACTGCGTCCGTGGCGCTTGTCTTCGGATCCGCCCGGTAATGCGGAATATTCGTTGACGCTGAATCAGAAATATCGGGCAACGCTCGAAGTCGATACCCGATTCGACCGCAGGAACATGCAATGGCTCGCGACGACGACATGGCATGCGAAGGACATCAAACCGGTCGACCCACCCTGATGTTACATAACGCCGTGGTTCGCTCACATTGAAAAGGAATGTACATGCTCGAATCTCTGCCAAATGCCGTCAGTTCTCACACAGGGCAATTCGTTTGCGAGGAGATCGGCCGGGAGGAAAACATCAAGCTCGTGGCTTTTCGGCACATTGGTTCCCCTGCCAACACGAGTTTGGTCGTACCGGATGTGCAGGGACTCGTGGAGTTCCACGATGTCTACGAAAACCTTGTCATGTATTTCGACGAGCAAAGCGGCGATGCGGCTTACTTCATTGCCAGCCCGTCGCAGTGGCCGGAATTCGACGATTATTTCAGACCGTGGCTGGATGGTGGGGACGAGGATGATCTGCCCGAGTGGATTGACGATTGTCTTGTAATCGGTGAGATTCCGCGTAGCGGCAATTACCTTCTTGTACCAACGACTGGCCCGGATGCCGGCAAGGTGTTCGAATTCGAGCACGACGGTTTTGAGTTTATCGAACTGGGAAATAATCTTCCCGATTTCGTAACCCGGATGCTCGATCTGGATTCGAGCCGACTTACCGCAATTGCGAGCCACCTTCGATTCATTACCGAGGGCGAGGGGTGTCAATGGTGGATCAAGGAGCTTTGGGACAATCGCGGCAATGTCGTTCGTACCGATGTCTGATGATTCGTTCGATATGGCTTGT
Organism: Azoarcus sp.; assembly: GCA_031556475.1. Taxonomy (GTDB): domain Bacteria; phylum Pseudomonadota; class Gammaproteobacteria; order Burkholderiales; family Rhodocyclaceae; genus Azoarcus. The sequence goes on along the minus strand of JAVBSY010000122.1, from coordinate 2,395 downwards.
GGCGGTGTTCTTGTGCAAAAAAACGTTTCTACCGCAGGACGTATCACATGACCATTCGCCCATTCCGCTGGTTTCGCATCGCGTGTGCGTTTGTGGCGCTTGTGTTCGGGCTGCTTGTGTTGGCTAGTGGCCTTTTGGGCCCCGAAAGCATCGTATTGGGCGGCTCCGGACATCATTACTACCGGCTGAACTCTATTCCATCTCCGTATTGGTGGCTTTGGGCTGGAATGAGCTTGTCTCTGGCCGTGATTCTTTTTGCGCTTCCCAGGCTTGGCCGAAAGGATAGGCGCAAATGAGCATCAACCTACTTGGCTGCCGGGGCATGCGGTCTGATCCTTCCGCTCAGTAGACAAGTTGGTCAGTTCTACGCCTGACAAACCGCTGTGCATATCAAATATCAAGGCTTACGATGAGACACCCATCTGGACGCACGAGAGCAAACAGCTTGCCCCTGTCAGGCGTTCGCATTCACAAGACCATGGCCGGTGTCTTTCCGAAACGAAACGACTATGGAACTGCGTCCTTCGAGGAGCTTGTCCCGGAGCTTGCCCGGTTCGGTATTACCACTGTCGGTCGATTTCGCCGCCTGATGGTGCGACACAGGAAAGCGCTTCTACGCGTCGATCGCGATCGGCTCGCTCCCTGGGAGGAGCGTTTTTTTGCAGAGGATTTCGGCGAACAGTTTGTGAAGGATGCGGTAAGGCGGCAATATTGGTTTGCTTACCCTGCGCTCGTCCGGATTGCTGCTGAAATGGAGTTTGGCGAGACGGCGGCTGTGTGGGAGAACGATTCCTAGCAGATCAACCGGTATGAGTGCCTTATCCGCGGATTTCGATCTTCACTGTCAGCCAACCATCCTTGTGGTTGATCTGAACCCCTCATGATTGGCGAGCGTCCAAGGAATTATTGGCTTATTGCTAGTCGTACCGCTTATACGCTTTGTCTTTTTGTTCCCGCTTATACGGTTGATTATTACGGTACAGCCCAATGGCACTGGGGGTTGGAGGCTTTTCTTCTAGGGCCAGTTGGTTTCTTTGCAGGCCATTTTTCGTGGGCAGCAAATCCATTTATCTGGTTTGCTTGGCGGCAGCTAAAACGGGGAAATTGCACTGGGGCTATAGTTCATTCTGTCATCGCCATGGGCATTGCGCTCACGTTTCTTCTCCACAAGACTATCGCAGTAGGCAGCGCGGGTGGGTTTCCTTATTCCGTACACATTGGGTATCACCTGTGGTTGTTCAGCATCTTCTTGGTTGTGGTTTCAGGCTGTTTGGCAGTACGAAAAAGAAGGTTCTGATTGGGTGCCGTGCTTCTCCGTTTGCAGTATATGAAAGCGTATAAAGCGAAAAAGCCGCCTTGTGGCGGCCTTTGTTTTTGCCTGTATCAGGCCGCCTGATCAATACATCCGCTCCGGCTTGATTTTCGCCGTCAGCGACGTGCCTTTGCGTGCGCGGCGATGGCGCAGGGCTTCACGTTGGGTGGGTTTCAGTTCGACTTTTACCGCTCTGCCGCCACGGCCGCTGCCTTCCACCGCCAATATTGCGTCGTCGGCCGGTACGGCCACGGCGGCGAGGGTTTCACCATCGTCGAGACCCATGACGATGACGCCGCGCCCGCCGCTTTGCACTTTCATTTCGGCGCGGGGGAAAACGAGGATGCGGCCGTGCTCGGAAGCGGCGGCGATCCAGTCGCCCAGGGCCTTGGCCGGTGGCAGGATGCGTTCGCCTTTCTCCAGCGTCATGAAGGCCTTGCCCGCGCGTTGCCGGCTGGTGGCTTCGGCGACCGTGCAGAGGAAACCGTAGCTGCCGCTGTTGGCGAAGAACCAGGTGGTGTCGGGGGCATCGGAGACGATCTGCGCGAGTTTGCCGCCGTCCTGGAAGTCGACCAGGGTGGTAATGGGTACGCCGTCGCCGCGCCCGCCGGGCAGGTCGGAGATTTTTACTGTGTAGGCGCGGCCGTGCGTGTCGACGACCACCAGCGGCCAGATGGTGCGGGTTTCAACGACGGCGAAGGCGAAATCGCCGGCCTTGTAGGTGATCGAGGCCGGGTCGATGCCGTGGCCCTGGCGAGTGCGGACCCAGCCGTTTTTCGACAGGATCAGCGTCACCGGTTCGTCGGCCACGCTGATTTCCGCCGGCGCGGTGGGGGCGACGGCTTCGATCAGGGTACGGCGGTCGTCGCCGTATTTTTTTGCGTCGTCCTGGATTTCTTTCAGGATCAGCTTGGTCATCGCCGCGCGGTTGTCGAGCAGGTGGCGCAGGCCGTCACGTTCGGCCTGGAGTTCGGCCAGTTCCTTTTCGATGCGGATGCCTTCGAGGCGGGCGAGCTGGCGCAGGCGGATTTCGAGGATGTCTTCGGCCTGGATCGCGGACAGGCCGAAGGTGGAGATCAGCGC
>JAVBSY010000011.1:0-42074 GCA_031556475.1 Azoarcus sp. | reverse complement strand
GATGCCGTTGCCGACGCCTATACGCGCGGCCTGGAAAAATTCGCATCGGCAGGAGGCTCGGTGGGCACGATAACGTCCGTGGCAAGCCTGTTCCTTTCCCGCGTCGATACATCGATCGACCGCCAATTGGAGAAAATCGGCGGCGCGGCCCTGGCTTTACGCGGAAAAACAGCCGTCGCCATCGCCAAGCTCGCCTACCAGCGTTACCTTGAACGTTTCCACGGCGAAACTTTCGCCTCTCTGAACACCCGTGGCGCGCGGCCGCAGTTCATGCTGTGGGCCAGTACGGGTACCAAAAACCCGGCTTATAGCGACCTGCTCTATGTCGAACCGCTGGTCGGCGCCGAAACCATCAATACCTTGCCCGATGCCACTCTCGACGCTTTGCGTGACCACGGCAAAATCGCGAACACGCTCGGCAACGATGTCGATGCGGCCCAGGCGCAATATGACGGCCTGCACCGGATCGGTATCGATCTCGACGCTGCTGGCGAGTCCCTGCAACAGGAAGGCGTGCAGTTATTTGAACAGGCGTTCTCCCACTTGCTCGAACTCACCGCCTGAGCAATTGAAAAAAGCCGAAAAAGCAGGCAAGCACTCGGCAAAAAAAAGAGGACACCCGACGTGCCCTCTTTTTTACGACTTTCGCCTATCCGTCAGGCTGCTGCCGCAACCGGCGCCCCCCGCAGCAACACCGAGCGCGCCACACCGGGTTGATCGCCGACATTACCAAGCAGTTCTTTCATGTCGAGGATCAAGACGATTTGCCCATTCGACAGCGTCGTCACGCCAGCCACGCCTTTGGGCCGGAAATCGTCCAGGGATTTGATGACCGCATCCTCGCGCCCGGCGAAGCTGTCGATGGCGAGGATGAAGGAAAGCTCCGCCGTCTGCATCAGAACGCCGAACCCAGGGACACCGCCTTGAGCCCAACCCAGCATCCCCGCCAACGGCAGGATGGGCAGTACCTCCCCACGCACGACCATTGTCGCGCGGCCACCGACTTCCTTCACTTCCTTGGGATCGATCGGCAAAATTTCGCGCACCATGGACAAAGGCACCGCAAAAGGCTGGTCGCCCAGGCGCACCAGCAATACCGGCAGAATCGCCAACGTCAGCGGCAGGCTGATGACGAAAGTCGTCCCCTTGCCCTGTTGAGAGCGGATCTCGATGGATCCGTTGAGCTTCATGATGTTGGTGCGGACCACATCCATGCCCACGCCACGTCCGGAAACGTCCGATATCTGAGCGGCCATCGAGAAACCCGGGAGGAACACCAGGTTGTAACTCTGGCGGTCGTCCATGGTATTGGACTCTTCGTCGGTAATGAGCCCTCTTTCCAGCGCCTTTGCGCGCAGCCTCTCGGCATTCATGCCGCGCCCGTCGTCGGCGACCAGGATGACGATGTGGTCGCCCTCCTGCCGTGCCTCCAGGCGTACGATGGATTTCATCGACTTGCCGCTGGCGGCGCGCTCGGCGGCGTCCTCCACACCATGATCGACGGCGTTGCGGATGAGGTGGATGATCGGATCGGATAGATCCTCGATCATCGTCTTGTCGATTTCCGTTTCTTCACCAGCCAGCACCAACTCCACGTCTTTGCCCAAATTACGGGCGAGGTCGCGGGCAATGCGCGGATATTTCTGGAACAGACGGCCGATCGGCTGCATGCGGGTCTTCATCACCGCGTTCTGCAGATCGGAAACCAGCAGGTCGAGCTGGCTCACCGCAAGATCGAGCGCGTGCAAGGTCTCCGTATCGTTGAGGCCGTTGAGAATATCGCTGCGCAATGCGTTGAGGCGGTTCTTGGTCAGGCCGATTTCGCCGGACAGATTGAGTACCTGATCCAGGCGCACCGTATCGACACGAATCGAATTGTCGCGCTGGCGCTCGCCTTCACGCCGCCCGACTGGCGCGGAGGAGCCCGGCTTGTCGGTGGTACGGCGGCCGATAGCGGCGTCGACGATTTTCTCGGGAGACTTTTCGACAGCCGTCGAAGCCTGCTCCTGTACAGGCTGCTGGCCACCCACCGGTACCGGCAAGCCCGACACGGCGCTGTAGAGCTGATTCCAATCAGGCTCTTTCTCCCCCCCCTCCTTGCCTGCCGCCGTGGGCTTATCCGCCGGCGGCGCGCTCTCCGCCGCGGCAACGGGCGCTTCACCGGCGAGCGTCGCCTTCAGGTCGGCGATCAAGGCCGGATCGGCCGCCGGAGGCAGGGAACCGCTTTCGAGATAACGGAACATCTCGCGCACGCCCGCGGTCGCGGAGAGAATCACATCCATCGTCCCCTGCGTTACCGAAAGCTCACTGTTACGCAGCTTGTCGAACAAATTCTCGGTAAGGTGGCACAGCGTCACCAGTTCGGAGGCGTTGAGAAAACCGGCTCCCCCCTTGATGGTGTGAAACCCGCGAAAGATGTCGTTGAGTAGGCCGAGGTCTTCTGGCGAACGTTCGAGGTCGACAAGCTTGTTGTCGACACCCGACAGCAAGTCTCCGGCCTCGATCAGGAAGTCCTGCAGCAAGTCCTCCATCCCGGCGAAATCACTCATGGCTCAACTCCAACTCTTGTCGTTCGAGAACGGATTACACGCCCGTTCAATTCATTTCTTGCCCGATCGCACTCAGAATCCGAGGCTTTCCAGCAGATCGTCCACCTGCCCCTGGGTCGTGACGACATCGTCCCGCCCCTCGCTGCTTATCACCGGCCCATTCATCAAGCCACTGTTCGCATCGGTACGTTTTTCCGCCGGCGCGACTTCAAGCAGAACCTGCAGCAGTTGGGTTTCCAGCGTCTGCGCCATTTCGACGACTTTCTTGATGACCTGCCCGGTCAAGTCCTGAAAATCCTGCGCCATCATGATTTCCAGCAACTGTGCATTGGTCGCCTGGCTGCTCTGGACGACTTCGCCAAGAAAATCGCGGGTTTCGGAAGTCAGCGCCTTGAACTCGTCGATGGACAAATCCTTGGCAAACAAACGGTCCCACTTTGCCTGCAGCGCTTCTGCGCCCGCTCCCACCTTGTCCTGGATCGGCTGTGCGATATCCGTCGCGTTGAGCACGCGGCTCGCGGCCTGTTCGGTCATTTGCGCGATGTAGTTCAGGCGCTGCCGAGCGTCGGGAATCACGTCCGCGACGTTCTGTATGGCTCCGCTATCGATGCCCAACATGCGCAGCGTATCGTGAACCTGCCGGGTCATCTGGCCAATCCGGGTGAAAACCGCCGAATTACCGTCCTCGCCATCATCGGCAACAGCCTCGCTCCCCGTGGCTTCGAGTGAAACAGCCGCTTCCGACTCGGCGAACTCAACCGCGACGGTATCGAACAAGGCCTGCAATTCGTCGTTATCGCCTACCCCATCCGCCGGCGGCATGGGCGGCTTCGGCGGCTTGGTTTCTGCACGAGGCTGGGCGGCAGGCGCGGCAATACTATCGAACAGCGCCTGCAGGTCGTCTGAATCGCCTGTTTCTTCAATTTTCATCTTTTTCACCATTCCCGGACTCCAACTTCACCCATGCATATTCAGGCGACAGTGCTCTTGCCGAGTTTTTCAAAGATTTTTTCCAACTTTTCCGACATCGTCGCCGCAGTGAAAGGCTTGACGATGTAACCGCTGGCCCCCGCCTGGGCGGCGGCGATGATGTTTTCCTTTTTCGCCTCCGCGGTAATCATCAACACTGGCAGATGTTTCAGGTGCGGCGTTTGCCGAATCGTCTGCAGCAATGTCAATCCATCCATGTTGGGCATGTTCCAATCGGTAACGACGAATTCGAATTGCGAGGCGTTCAATTTCTGCAACGCCACCGCGCCATCCTCGGCTTCGTCTACGTTGGTGTAGCCAAGCTCTTTCAGCAGATTGCGGACGATGCGCCGCATGGTGGAAAAATCGTCAACGACAAGAAATCTCGTCTTAGGGTCGGCCATATTTGTGATCTCCGGTTTTCTTTAACGCCGATCACCCTTGCTGTGCCTTCATCAGTAAAGGGCGCAAGGTTTCGGCAAGTGCATCAGCGTCGAATTTTGCCACGTAAGAATCGACTCCGACTCGCTTGCCCATCGCCCGATTGGCCTCGGACGACAACGAGGAATGCATCACGACGGGAATACCTTCGAAACGGGTATCGGCCTTGATGTTGCGGGTCAATACATAGCCATCCATCTCGGGCATTTCGGCATCGACCATGATGAGGTCGATTTCCTCCCTTACAGACCGCCCCATCTGCTGCGCGTGCCCAGCCATGCCTTCCAGCCGGGTCCAGGCTTCCAGCCCGGTTTGCGCATGCTTGTGATGAACGCCGAGCTTATCGAGAACTTCAGCGATCTTGCGCCGCGCAACCGCCGAGTCATCGACAAAAAATACGCTCACCTCGTGGCCATTGCTGATCGGCGCGATACTGCCCACTATGGCCTCGCCAAACGTATTGGCAAGAATCGTTTCGACATCGAGGATGGAAACCAGCTTGCCATCGGGCAATTCGGTAATGGCCGTTATGAAGCTGTGCACCGAACTGGAAACATTATCCGGTGTGCGAACCTTGTCCCATTGAACGCGAATGATCCGGTCGACCTCGTCGACCAGGAAACCAAGCGTGCGCTTGCTGTATTCGGTGACCATCATCGAGTTGCCCAGGCCATCGGAAGGCCGGTGCAGGCCGAGTATCTTCGCCAGCGACAGCACCGGGATGACGTTGCCCCTCAGCGAAATCAAGCCTTCGACCCCCGCAGGCATGTTCGGCGCCTTGGTGATGAAGGGTGTCGCCGATACCTCGCGCACCTTGAACACGTTGATACCGAAGGTTTCGCTCGTGCCAAGGCTGAACAGCAAAATCTCCATCTGGTTCGAACCGGCCAGCTTCGTGCGGCCGTCGACCGTGTCCATCAGCGCGTTGTCGCTATCACTTCGATCCAGGTTCAGCATGGTTCTTTCCTCATCCTTTCTGCGCAGGCACGCTGTTTCTATCGAGCAGGCGACGCACCGTTTCCGCCAACCTCTGCGGCTCGAACTTGGGAATGTATTCGTCCACCCCGACCGATTTGCCAAGCTGCTGATTCGACATGCCCGACAAGGAAGAATGCATGAGCACCGGAACGCCTTCGAAGCGTAAATCGGACTTGATGTGCTTGGTCAAAATATAGCCGTCCATTTCCGGCATCTCGACGTCGGTCAGCACCATGCCCACAATGTCCTTTACCTTGCGGCCAATGCTGCTGGCATGATCGGCGACTTTCTGCAGTTCTTCCCATGCCTGGCGGCCGTTGATCGAACCGACGTAGCGCACCCCCAGCGCATCGAGCGTCTGCGTGATCTGCCGGCGCGCCACCGACGAATCGTCCGCGAAAAACACGGTCAATCCGCCGGCATCGGGCATCGGCTTGATATCCTTGAACATGAAGGCATCGTCGTAATGCGTCGTTTCGGACAACACCTTGTCCACGTCGAGCATCATCACCAGGCGATTGCCCTGCAACTCGGTCACCGCGGTCACCAAACCACCCAGGTTGGCCGTCAACATATCGGGAGGAACGCGCATGTGCGCCCAATCGAGGCGCAGAATGGTGTCGACCGCTTCGACCAGGAAGCCCTGGGTATGCCCGTTGTACTCGGTCACGATCATGATGTCGCGCGGGTTTTCCGTCCCGATTCCGACATACTTGGCAAGATCGACCACGGGCACCAGCACGCCACGCAAACTCACCATGCCCTCGACCGACGTAGGCATTTCCGGCGCGGCGGTAATGCCCGGGGTGCGCATCACCTCGCGCACCTTGAACACATTGATCCCGAAGGTCTCACGCCGCCCCGTGCGCTGATCGACGCCCAGCGTGAACAACAGTATTTCCAGTTTGTTCGTGCCCGCAAGCCGGGTACGCGCATCGATGCTCTTCAATAAATCGGACATTTCAATCTCCGCGTTGGGCGGTTTCTCCACCTGTTCGGTACAAGCACCGATGACGGTATGAATAAGTTATCGACCGGTCCGGCGCAGACTTAAATAATCTTGTGCGAACCCCGTGCAAGCCAACCTCTTGGACATTTTCCCACCAGTCCGTTTCCCGTGCCCGAGCATATTACGCACGGCGGCTCGTTCCCAAGTCTCTTTGAAACGGCAAAAAGCACACTATTTTTATCAGCATAGGCGCGCCAAGCGTTGTAATACATGGCCGGCGATATCACGCAGCCCGACGATTTCGGATGCGGCCCCGAGCGCCACGGCTTCGCGCGGCATGCCATACACCACACAACTACTCTCGTTCTGCGCGATCGTCCAGGCGCCGGCCTTGTGCATTTGCAACAAACCGACAGCCCCGTCCTTGCCCATACCCGTCAGCAAAACCCCCACTGCCGCCGTACCGACCTGCTCAGCCACGGAGTGAAACAACACATCCACCGCCGGGCGATGGCGATTGACCGGCTCCGAGCGTGATAATTCGCAGCGATAGCTGCCCCCGATTTTACGCAACGAGAGATGCGAATGCCCCGGAGCCAGATAGGCCGTGCCGGCTTCGACAAGCTCATCGGCTTCAGCCTCCTTCACCCGCATCGCGCACAGGCCATCGAGCCGTTTGGCGAAAGAGCTGGTAAATTTTTCCGGCATGTGCTGAACAATCAGCACGGGCGGCATCTCCGCCGGGAAACCGAGCAAGACCTCCTTGATGGCTTCCGTGCCGCCGGTCGAAGCGCCGATCGCAACGAGAAGGCGCCCCGCGCGAGCCCGTGCGGCAAGTTGCCCGACACCGCCTCCGGCAGGAATCACACTCGCAGGCACGGCCTTGCCCGGCAATGGCGCCGTACGCGCCACACTTGTGCGCGCAAGACCGTTATAGACCGAATCGCCATTCCGCATGGCAGACAATCACCGCGAAGGCCGATCAGCAAGCCGATATACCGTACGCCCGCAGGAACGGAACAAATCGGCCGCATGCACGAAACTTTCCGAGTGTCCGACAAACAGTTGCCCATCCGCGCGCAACAGCGGCGCAAATCGCTTGAGGATGGTGTGCTGGGTCGGTTTGTCGAAATAAATCATGACATTGCGGCAAAAAATCGCATCCAGCGGCCCTTGTACGGACCATACACTGTCGAGCAGGTTGATGCGGCGGAACGTAATCAAGCGGCGAAGCTCCGGCTTGACCTTTACCATGCCGGCCGGCACATCCGCACCACGTAGGAAGAAGCGCCTCAGCCGCTCGGGCGACAGGCGGTCGACGCGCTCCTGTCGATACAGGCCGGCTTCGCCCTGGGCCAATACCGTCGTATCGATGTCGGTCGCGGTGATTTGCACGGGTGGATTCAGGCTATCGAACGCCTCGCAGGCGGTCATCGCCAGGGAATACGGCTCCTCTCCGGTCGACGCGGCACAGCACCATATCTTGATCGTGCGCTTATCGACGATGCCCTTCATTTGCTCGGCAAGCACGTCGAAATGGTGCGATTCGCGGAAAAAGGAAGTGAGATTGGTCGTCAATGAATTGACGAACGTTTCCCACTCGGCACGATCACGCCCAAGGCGATTCAAATACTGCAAGAAAGAACGGTCGCCACAGGCGCGCAGGCGGCGCGCCAGCCGGCTATACACCATATCCTGCTTGGCCGGCGACAGAACGATCCCCGCATGCTCATGAATCAACTTGCGGATCTGATCGAAATCGGCATTGGTAAACTCGAACTCGCGCTCGCGGCTTATGCCGGCCGAAAAAGCCATCGCCTCGGGCAACGGGAAACGCGGCGCCGGCCTCTCCGGCTTCGTGGCCTTGGCGTCGGTTGCGGAGAGTGAAGAAGAGAAACCGGTGCGCGGTGGCAAACGCCTGGAATCGCCGGATGACATAATCAAAACTCCTTATTTCGATTGCCGAGTGCAATTTCAGCGGAAAAGCCACCCGTACCCGCACATTACCACCGCAAAGAAGCCGGGAGAGTCATCTCCTGGCGTCCACCACCCCCTACCCGTGCCAACTACTTGGCCGTGCCCTGCAGCGCCCCGGCATCCAGCGGCTTACCGCTTTCGACCTCGACGGTTTTTCCCTCGTTGCGAATCGCGTCCTCGGCCTGCTTATTGAGCACCAGGATGGTTATCCGCCTGTTGCTCGGATCGAGCGGGTTGTCCTTGTTCAAAGGCACGGTATCCGACAGGCCGACCACGCGTACCACCTTGCCCATTTCCAACCCGCCGGCAATCAATTCGCGGCGTGATGCGTTGGCTCGATTGGCCGACAACTCCCAGTTCGAAAAACCCCGCTCACCCCCCGCGTACTGCGCCGCATCGGTATGCCCGGCCAGGCTGATGCGGTGATCGACATCGTTGAGCGCCCGCCCGATATTCCGCAGCAACTGCCGCGCATAGGGCTGCAGTTCCGTGCTCGCGCTGTTGAACATCGGCCGGTTTTGCTCATCCACGAGTTGAATGAGCAATCCTTCCGTGGTCATGCTCATCAATATCTGGTTTTTGAACTGACGCAATAAGGGATCGGCTTCGATGATCGCCTCGATGCGCCCCTTGAGATCGAGCAAACGCACGCGCTCACGCCGCTTCTCGGCCTCTTCCGCTTCCACCGCCTGCCGCCCCTTGGCTGCATCGAGATTGATCGTCCGCTGCCCCTCGACATCCCCTCGCTTGACCTGCCCAATGGAGCGGGTCAGATCCTCGCCTCCAGCCGAAACGATGCTCGAACTGTCGCCCGTACCCTGCCCTCCCTGCATCGCCAGCTTGAGCGGGTTCTGGAAATAGTCGGCGATACCCTCCAGGTCGCCTTTCGCGGTGGAGCCCAGCAGCCACATCAGCAGGAAAAAAGCCATCATCGCGGTAACGAAGTCGGCATAGGCGAGCTTCCACGCCCCACCGTGATGGCCCCCCCCGCCTTTCTTGATGCGCTTGACGACGATGAATTGCTGCGTATCGCCGCTCACGTCTCACCCCGTTCCGATATCGCCGCGATGCGAGGCGGCCGGACAGAAATCGAAATTCGCCACCGCATCGCGCCGTACCTCAACCCTTGCGGTTCTTCAATTCTTGCTCGAGTTCGGTAAAGCCTGGACGCTCGGTCGAATACAGCACCTTGCGACCGAACTCGACGGCGACCTGCGGGGCATAACCGTTCATGCTCGCCAGTAAAACGGCTTTCATGCACTGATAGATCTTCCCCCCCTCTTCCACCTTCTGCTCCAACTGGGAGGCGATGGGCGAAACGAAACCATAGGAAAGCAAAATACCCAGGAAAGTACCGACCAACGCGCCGCCGATCATTTTGCCGAGTACCGCCGGCGGCTCGCCCACCGACCCCATCACATTCACCACCCCCATCACCGCAACCACGATACCGAAAGCAGGCAGGGCATCGGCCACCTTGGCGACGATATGCGGGGCCTGATGCGTCTCGGCGTGGTGCGTCTCGATCTCCGCATCCATCAGGCTTTCGATTTCGAAGGCATTGAGATTACCGCTCACCATCATGCGCAGGTAATCGGTCAGGAATTCGATCGCGTGGTGGTCGGCCGTCACGCTGGGGTATTTGGAGAAAATCGGGCTGGAATCGGGAGCCTCGACATCGTTCTCGATCGACATCAAGCCTTCCTTGCGCACTTTCGCAAGAATCTCGTACAGCATGGCAAGCAGATCGACGTACATCGCCTTGGTGTAGATGGAGCCTTTCATCACCATCGACAGCGATCCCAGCGTCGCCTTGATCGCCTTGCCACCATTGCCGGCCACAAAGCTGCCGACCATCAATCCGACGATCGCCAGATACTCCATGGGTACCCACAGGGCGGCCAAGCTGCCATGCACCGCGTAAGTACCCAGCGATGCCGCAAGAACAACGACGTAGCCGATGATGAGAAACACCGATTAACTCCATGAAGTCGCCAGCACGGCCCACAAGGCTGACATAATTTTAGCGTCCCCGGTAGGGAAAACTTAAATCTTCGGCACAAATGAAATGGGCCGCCCAGCGTTACGGGCGGCCCATCTCACCGCGGTTCGAACGAAACTACCGTACCCAACCGGTATTCAAACCGTCAATTCACGTTTACCGATTCGCGTGTCTTGGCACCACGACCCACCGCGCGCCTGATCTTGCCGGCACGGGAAGGCATGTGGCATAAGCCGCAAACAAAGTTGCCGGTCGGGTCGTAGGCATGCGCCACATAGTGACCGCTACAGCAGGAGCACGGCGTCATCTGCAACAGATCGGCATCGAAAAAGCGTACCAGCGTCCATGCGCGGGTCAGGCTCAGCACCGGCTCGATCTGTTCGGCCTCGATGTGATCGAGGTACAGGTGGTAGGACTTGATGATCGCACTCAGCCCCTGCAGTCCGGCGCGCTCCCGGAAAAAGCGGTGGAAACCCATGAACAGCGAGGAATGAACATTCGGCTGCCAGGTCATGAACCAGTCGGTGGAAAACGGCAGCATGCCTTTCGGCGGCGAAACACCGCGGACTTCCTTGTAGATCTTGAGCAGCTTCTCGCGGCTGAGCCGGGTTTCGACTTCCAGCATTTGCATGCGCGCGCCCAACTGCACCATTTCGACCGCACGGCGGATATCTTCCGCCTCATCGATAATGCGCTTGTTTTTCATTTCTCGATTTCCTCAACTGCTTTACCCGCCGCGATGATCGCAGCGTGCAGACTGGCTGTCGCCGCGTCTCGCCCTTCGCCCGCCATGAGCCGGGCAAGCTGAGCGTCGTCAAAACGAAAACGAGGCACCAGCATCTGGCTGTTGGCCATACGCACCAGTTTGGCCGCGGACAGGCCTTCGAGCAATTCGGCAAACTCCGTACTTACGCCAAGCCGGAACATGGCCGTTTCCCGATCGCTACGCAGCATCTGCTGTGCCAGCATCAGATATGCCAAATTCAGTTCGCGTATTTCGGCCTGAAAATCGGGGTTTTTCACGATTTTCTGCCCTCTTTCAGGTACAAACGCTTTGAACTTAAAGTAATTTGTGAGGAATCGCAAGCGCGGCGGCAGCGTCCACCTCGCCCGGCCGTGTCCGAAAAACGACACTTTCAGCGCTCATCAGACTATCCGGCCTCTATTCGATCCCTATCGACAGCCTCGACAGCCAATGGGCCGGAAGCGTTCGGTCCGCTCATTGAACCGAGGCAACGCGGTTGCGGCCCCGCCCCTTGGCCACATAGGCCCCCTGGTCGGCACGTTTGATCAGCGCATCGAAATCGCTCATCGCATCTTCACGGATGGCCACGCCGATACTGATCGTCAACCGCAATTGCGGCCCACCGGTATCGATCACCATACGCTCGACCGCGACACGCAGCCGTTCTCCGCAGACCAGCGCCGCCTCCAGCGAAGTATCCGGGCATATGACGAGAAATTCGTCTCCGCCGGTACGGCACACGACATCCTGGCCACGCAGCGCGGCCCGCAAAGCATTCGAAGCCTGGCGCAAAACCATGTCGCCGATATCATGGCCATATGTGTCGTTGATCTGCTTGAAACCATCCAGGTCGATGATCATGCAGGACAACGGCCGCTGGCTCCGCGTTGTCGCGACCCATTCCTGGCGGATACGATCGATCGCATAACGGCGGTTCGGAAAGCCGGTAAGCGCATCGGTCAGCGCCGCTTCCTGCAGGCGGCGGTTCGTGATCGCCAATTCCGCGGCAAAATGCCGCAGTTCCTCGCGTTCGCGCTCCAGTTCCTGCTGCAAACGCACCGTGCGCTGTCCCGCGCGCAGGCGGGCACCGAACATCTTCGGCTTGACCGGTTTGACCAGGAAATCATCCACTCCGGCTTCGAAAGCCTCGATCAGGCGCTCATCGTCCCCACCCTGCGTCGATAGCAGAATGTAAATGGCGCGCCCCACCTTGGTGGTGCGCAGGGCGCGCACCAACTCCAGGCCATCCATATCGTGCATGGTCCAGTCGAGCACCATCATGTGGGGCTGGGCCTCCAACGCCAGTTCCATGCACTGCTGCCCCATCTCGGCCTCCAACACTTCGTGCCCGGCCTCTTCCAGCACGGCACGCAGCAGCGTGCGTGTTTCCGCTTCGTTGTCGGCAACGAGTACCCGCATGCCCGTATCCGCGGCCCCGGCCTTTCTTCCCGGCGAAATCGTCTGTCCCGCCTCCGTGAGCACCTTTTCGTCACTTTGCTTGATGAGTTCGCTAAAGGAAGGCGGCTCGCTGGTCTCGAACTGCAGCAACCTTCCCCACTCCACCCACTCCCGCCCGATACATTCGCAGGCGGCGGCGAAATCCTCCCGACTCAATCCCAATCGAGTTCCCAGCTTCACCGCTATCGGCATCAATTCGGCCTGCTCGATTTCCGGCGCAAGGCAAATCTCGGCGATGGAGCGCGACAGCACCAGACACTGCATCAGCAGCAACTCCCGCGACCCTTCGCCGAAATGTGATTTCTCCACCTGTTCGTAGTAAAACACGGGCCCGGTAAACACCGAGGGAACACCCCAGTCAGCCAACATCGCCGCACTCAACTCGCGGTGATTCATGGCGAAGGAGCGCTGCTCGAGTTCCGACAGTTTCAAAGCCGGCGAGCGCTGCGCCTCGAGCAGAAGCCGGCTGTATTCGGCGGGGTACAACGTTGCCAAAGCCAGTTCCCCGACACGGGCAAGCAGGCCGACGCTGAAGGCTTCGTCGGCACCGACAGTGCGTACACGCAGGGCAATGACCTGCATCGACAGCGCCATCAGCAGCGAAGAGGACCAGAAACGCACATAGTCGAAACCAGCGCAGATACCCTTGCGGTAGCTCGACAGCAGCGAAAAGCCCAGAGCCATCGTGCGCACCGCCGGCAAACCGAGCACCATCAATGCTTCCTGCACCGACACCACCGCGCGCCGATTGAGCATGACCACACCGTTGGCCGCCTTGATCAAACGGCCGACGAAAGCGGGGTCGCTCTTGATCACCTGCGCCAACTCGGACATCGACACATCTTTCTCTTGGGTCAGGCGAACGATGGCCAGTGCGACACCACGCGGTGACGGCAAATCGCCGGAAGCCTTAAGCTGTTCGAAACGGCCCAAGTCGATCGTAGATGTCATGGAATTCTTTCCATAGCAAAATAGGTATCGCGGTAGGTGTCGCGGCATTCGCACCGCATGATCTGTAGCACTTTACCTTGGTGTAATGCGGATCGTCGACAAGCGCGGCCATACTATCTGCTCGCAACGGTACGGCAATTACGCACAAACCAAGGCCAAGTTAGAATCTTTTGATATTTCAGCAGCCAGGGCGACGATGAAGTTTTGCTCCAATTGCGGCGCGCGCGTCGATTTCCGCATTCCTCCAGGCGATTCGCTGCCGCGTCACGTCTGCGACCACTGCGGCGAAATCCATTACCTGAATCCCAAAATCGTTGTCGGCGCACTGCCCGAATGGGAAGGCCGCATCCTTCTCTGCAAGCGCGCCATCGAGCCGCGGCTGGGGAAATGGACGCTGCCCGCCGGTTTCATGGAAAACGACGAAACCACCGCTCAGGGCGCGATCCGCGAAACGCTCGAGGACGCCTGCGCGCGCATTGAAATCGGCGAGCTTTATACGCTGATCGACGTGCCTCATATCGGACAGGTGCATATCGTCTTCCGTGCGCGCCTGCTCGATCTCGACTTCCGCCCCGGCGAGGAATCGCTCGAAGTCGCCCTGTTCGACGAAGCCGATATTCCATGGGACGACATCGCCTTCCGCACCATTGCGGCTACCCTGCGCCACTACTTCAACGACCGGCGCAACGGCACGTGGCGTTTTCACACCGAGAGTATCGGACCGCCCGCACCATCGACCGCACCCAGCGTATAGAACGGCGATACTCGCTTACCCCGCCGCTTTCTCCACGCTCGGGAGTACATGCACGCCTGGTTTACTGCACGCGAATCTCGACACGACGCGCCCGGGCCGCATCGTCGCCACCCAAAGTCTCGGCGGGCTTACGCAGCATCACGCGTTCCGCCGGCACACCGATATCGACCAGCGCCGCGCGCACGGCCAGCGCGCGCTTGAGCGCGACGGCGGCATTGGCGTCCGCACTGCCGGCCGCGTCATGAAAACCGGACAACAACACGCTGGCATCGGGTCTGGCGGCAAGTTCGGCGACCGTCATGGCAATCGCATCGCCCGCACTGGCCGGCAGTTCCGAGCTGCTGAAATCGAAATACACCACGGTCAGGGCTTTCCCTATTTCCGCGATCTCGACAAATGCCACGCCCCCGTCGGCCGCGCCGCCACGGGGGGCGGGCGTCGAAACCACTTTCACCGCCGTACCGTCGGACGCCGCCGCATGGCCGCGCAACTGATATACCCCCATGCCGATCACCAGTGCGATCACCAGCGCAATCACACCGAACACCACTCCAATGGCGATACTGAGTTCACTGTCTTCCTGATCGAACATTTCTTCTTTTCTCCTCGGCAGCTTTGACTGACTGCGTACATGCAATCGGGCTCGCAGTGTAACCGAAGCCATACGTGAACAAGCGTTTTCCCATGCCGCGCCACTTCCACACGGATACCGGAACGCATCCGTTGGTTTATGCTTGCGCCGTCGCGCCCAGCGCCTTTCCTTCCATAGCGAACCGTCATGCCCCGCATCGAAATCGAACTACCGCCGCGCCTGCCTTTCGTCACCGAGCTACCGCTCTACCTCACCCACATCAACTACGGCGGGCATCTGGACAATGCCCTGTTGCTCACACTGGTGTCCGAGGCCCGCTACCGCTTCGTTCAATCCCTCGGTTACCGCGAAGGCGATGTCGAAGGCGTCGGCATCATCGTCGCCGATGCAGCCGTGCAATATCGCGCCGAAGCCTTCCATGGCGAAACCATGGCGGTAGAAATGGGCGCCAGCGCATTCAACCGCTATGGCTGCGACCTATCCTGGCGCATGACGGACCGCGCCAGCGGAAGGGAAATCGCTCGCGGTAAAACGGGAATCGTCTTCTTCGATTACGGCGAACGCAAAATCGCCCCCATGCCGGAAAACTTCCGCCTGCGCGCAGAAGCTTCGCCAGACTGACCCATCGCGCCCTCGCCCGCTTGAAACCACAAGGAGCAACGCAATGAACGACGTCCCACCCAGCATCCTGTCCCACGTTTCCATCGGCACCAACCGCTTCGACGACGCGGTCGCGTTCTACAACGCCACCCTCGCGACGCTGAACATCCAGCAGGTCATGGCCTTTCCCGGCGCGGTGGCTTACGGCCGCCAGTACCCGGAATTCTGGGTGCAGACACCGATCGACGACCGTCCGGCTTCCGTCGGCAACGGCACCCACTTCGGTTTCATCGCGACCTCGAAAGCGCAGGTGGATGCGTTCTACCAGGCCGCGCTCGCGGCCGGCGCAAGTGGTGACGGCGCGCCCGGGCCACGCCCCGACTACGGCGCCCCCTACTACGGCTGTTTTGTACGCGATCTGGACGGACACAAGATCGAAGCCGCCTTTTGGGACGAAAGCCTGAGCTGATTCGCCCACCCCCACATATCCTGCCTTATGCCTGACAACACATTGGGCACCGCCGCCGTCATCGGCGGCGGCCCTGCCGGCCTCATCGCAGCCGAAGTATTGGCGCATGCGGGCGCGCGCGTTACCGTGTATGACGCCATGCCTTCGGTGGGGCGCAAGTTCCTCCTTGCCGGTCGTGGCGGCCTCAATCTGACACATGCCGAACCGCGTGACGCCTTCCTTGCCCGCTATGGAGCACGCAGGGAAAAGCTCGAAGCGATGCTCGACGAATTCGGCCCCGAAGCCTTGCGTGCCTGGGCGGACGAACTGGGTGCGGCCACCTTCGTCGGCAGTTCGGGGCGGGTTTTCCCCGCCGAGATGAAAGCCGCGCCTTTACTGCGTGCCTGGCTCTCCCGCCTGCGCGCCGCCGGTGTCGCGTTCCGGGTGCGGCAACGCTGGTTGGGCTGGAGCGAGGACGGTAGGCTGCGCCTGATTGGTGCGGAAGGGGAACACCGGATTGCCGCCGATGCCACCGTATTGGCCCTGGGCGGCGGCAGTTGGGCGAAATTCGGCGCCGATGGCGCCTGGGTGCCGCTACTGCGCGAGCACGGTGTCGCGGTAGCCGATCTTGTCCCGGCCAATTGCGGTTTCGATGTAACCGGCGTCTGGAGCGCCCATTTCCGCGAACGCTTCGGCGGCGCGCCAGTCAAGACGGTACGCGCACGTTTCACCGGCACGGACGGCGCGGTTCACGAACGCACAGGGGAGTTCGTCATTACCGCCACGGGCGTCGAAGGCGGATTGATCTACGCCCTTTCCGCGCCACTGCGCGACGCACTCGCCACCGGCGGCGAAGCGGTGTTGCATCTCGACCTCGTCCCCGGCCGCAGTTTCGAACGGCTCACCGCCGATCTCGGCCGCCCGCGCGGCAGCCGCTCCTTCGCCAGCCATCTGCAAGGCCAGACCGGCATCAAGGGCGTAAAAGCCGGACTGCTGCGCGAATGCGCCGGGACCGACGCCGGGATCAACGTCGGCACCGACCCGGCCCGCCTCGCCGCCGTGCTCAAGGCCCTGCCGCTGCGGCTTGCTGCCCCGCGTCCGCTGGACGAGGCAATCAGTTGTGCCGGCGGCGTGGATTTCGCCGATCTTGACGACAATCTGATGCTGCGTACCCATCCTGGGGTGTTCTGCGCCGGCGAAATGCTCGACTGGGAAGCGCCCACCGGCGGCTATCTGCTCACCGCCTGCTTCGCCACCGGCCATCGTGCCGGCCGCGCCGCCACAGAATGGCTAGCACGCACCAGTTGATACGCCAACTGCGCTCATTCAACATGCAACGGCAAAATGAAAGGCAAATAGAAAATGAACATGAATAGCAAATCGATACTGGCGGTCTGCTCGCTCCTGTATGTGTTGTCGGCCGGTGCTGCCGGCGTTTCACCGCCTGCATCGGCAGATACGGTCGCGGACACCGTAGACTACCCGCGCATGACGCGGGACGAAGCATTGCGCTACCTCGACGAGAACAAGCGCCCGGCGCCGCTCATCGGCAATCTCCCGAACTACATTCTTGCCGCCGACGCGAAAACGGTGGAAGCCATGCTCTCGGCCGGGCTGAACCCCAACGAGCACAGCGACAACCTGCCGCAATCGCCGCTCGAAATAGCGGCGATGTCCTGCGCGGATGCGAACAACGACATCGAGGACATTTCGCGGACCATCGAGGTCTTGCTGGCGCACAAGGCAAACGTCCGCACAACCCGGGCCGATGGCCGCAGCGTGCTTTTCATCGCGGCGCAGAACTGCCCTTCGTCCATCATCAGGCGTCTGCTGAAAGCCGGGGCGGATAGCGACAAACCCACCGACCAAGGCTTCACGCCGCTGAGCATGGCGCTGATTCTGGGCAACTACGACGCTGCCGAAGCCCTGATCGAAGCCGGAGCACGCTTGAGCGAGGAAGCGTCGGCTCAACTGCTCGCCGGCAATCCCGACGACGCACGGCTCAAGAAACTGCTACAGGCATCCACGAAGAAATGAATGGCGCCGGGGCCGTGTACCGTTTATACCCAAATGACTTCCAACGCCTGTAACTTTGACCGCAGACAAGGCGCAATGGAACAGCATGCCCCATTCTTCGGTCGAACGACGAAACCGGCTGAACAAGTAAACGATGAAGGTCATTCCCATCCGCGCGGATAGCATTCCGGCTTTCTCCACCTCGCTCCCGCTTGCGCCACCGGCAGGCGAGGTGCTGCGCGACCGCTTCGCGCGGACGATGCAGGATTTGCGCATCTCGATCACCGACCGCTGCAACTTCCGCTGCATCTACTGCATGCCACGCGAGGTGTTCGACCACAACTACACCTTTCTGCCGCGGGGCGATCTGCTGAGCTTCGAGGAAATCCAGCGCGTCGCCCGCGTTTTCGCTGCACGCGGCGTGCGCAAGATCCGCATCACCGGCGGCGAGCCGCTGTTGCGCAAGAACGTCGACCGCCTGGTCGGAATGCTTGCCACGCTCGACGGCGTGGAACTGACGCTGACCACCAACGGCGTACTGCTGCCCAAACTTGCCCAGCCGCTGCGCGATGCCGGCCTGGACCGCATCACCGTAAGCCTGGACGCGCTCGACGACGAAACCTTCCGCCGCATGAGCGATGCCGATTACTCCGCCGCGCGCGTGCTCGAAGGTATCGACGCAGCGGCGGCAGCCGGCTTCGGCCCGATCAAGGTCAACATGGTGGTCAAGCGCGGCACCAACGACCATGCGATCGAACCGATGGCGCGCCACTTCCGCGGCAGCGGCCACATTCTGCGCTTCATCGAATTCATGGATGTCGGCACATCGAACGGCTGGAAGCTGGACGAAGTGCTGCCCTCGCGCGACATCATCGAGCGCCTGCATGCGCTCTTTCCGCTCGAACCGATCGACCCCAACTACCCTGGCGAAGTCGCCGAACGCTGGCGCTACCGCGACGGCGCGGGCGAAATCGGTGTCATCTCTTCCGTCACACAGGCGTTCTGCACCACCTGTACCCGCATCCGCCTGTCTACCGAAGGCAAGCTATACACCTGTCTGTTCGCCCAGTCGGGCCACGACCTGCGCACGGTGCTGCGTACAGGCACGGACGAAGCACAGATCGACGCCCGGCTCGACGCCGCCATCGCCGCCGTATGGCGGCAGCGCGAAGATCGTTATTCGGAAATTCGCGGCGCCAATACCGACTTCGCCCCGCGAAAAATAGAAATGTCATATATCGGCGGCTGAGGCGCCACGCGCACAGCCTTCCGGCTCACCCCTCCAACTGCTCGCGCGCATCGGGCAGTTCGTCCAGCCGCGCCGCTTCGATCTTGTGGAAATGGGCGCTGATCTTGCGGCTGGACACCTGCACTTCCTGCGCATCCTTGTTCGCCTGCTCGATGTGGCGCGCAAGCGCATTCATGCGATCGTCGAAACGGCCGAAATCCTTCGCCAGTTTGCCCAGCGCATCCTTGATGACGTGGATCTGCTTGCGCGTCTCGATATCCTTGAGCACCGCGCGCGCGGTATTCAGCACCGCCATCAGCGTGGTCGGCGATACGATCCACACCCGTCTGGACTGGGCATAGGCGACGATTTCCGGGTGGTAAGCGTGGATTTCGGCAAACACCGCCTCGGCCGGCAGAAACATCACCGCGCCGTCGGACGTCACGCCGGGCAGAATGTATTTGCCCGCAATGGCGTCGATATGGCGCTTGATATCGCTGCGAAAGGCGCTTTGCGCCGCACGGCGCTCGCTTTCGGCCAGCGTGGAATCGAGCATGCGGTGGTAATTTTCCAGCGGGAACTTGGCATCCACCGCCACATGCCCGCTCGGCTCCGGCAGCTTCAGCAGGCAATCGACACGGGTGCCATTCGGCAGGGTCGCCTGCAGTTCCCACGCATCCGGCGGCAGCGCGTTCTGTACCAACGCGGCGAGTTGAACTTCGCCAAACGCACCACGCGCGCGCTTGTCGCCAAGCAACTCCTGCAGGCTGACGACATTGCTGGTAAGGCCGTCGATCTTCTTCTGCGCCTCGTCGATGGTCGCCAGCCGCGCCATGACATTGGCGAAGGTCTCGTTGGTCTTGCGAAAACCCTCGTCCAGCCGTTCGCGCACGTGGCCGGAGATCACCTCCAGGCGCTCATTGATCGTGCGCGTCAGCGCCTCGATACTCACCGTCAACTGCGCGGAGGCCGAACGCAGCCCTTCCTGCAACAACTCGCGGTCGGCGCGGGCGTGGTCGGACAGGGTTTTCAGCGTCTGTTCCATCAATTCGCCACGCAGGCGCTCATGCGCGGCGGCGACACCGGCGGACAGATCGGCAAAGCGTAGCGCGACATCCTCGCGCTGGCCGTCGAGGCGCGACTGCAACGCGAGGTGCAGCGTCTGCATCGCCTCACGCAAGCGTCCGGCATCCTGCTCGCCGCGAACGGCGAGGCGGTCGGTCTGCTGACCGAGGCCAGCGTGCAGGTCCGACAGCATCGCCCGATGCTGTTCGGCGGATGCCGCACGCAGGCTTTCATCGAAGCGCGCGGCCCCATCCCGTTCCAGCCGACCGATACGCCACGCCAGCCAACACACGGCCAGCGCCAGCAGCAAGACCGCGCCGGCGGCCGCGAACAATCCGTATTCCTGCACGACGCGCTCCGATTCGGGGTGGATCAGGGTGAATTCGACAAGGCCGCCAAACCGTCCGGCGCGATCCCCGCGCCGCGTGGCAGCGGGCGGATTATAGCGGCGACCTTCGGATATGCGCTCTCCACATATGCGCCGTGCGTTTCAGGCAAGCGCGCGCAGGCTGGCGAGCGGCGGACGCGACAGCAGGCGGCGAATGCCCAGCCAGCCACCCAGCACCACGCCGCCCGCGCCAAGCATCACCGCAACCAGCACCGGCCCAGCGCCCGGCACATAGGCTGTCTTGAAGACGAAATGGCCCAGCGCCCAACCGATCGCGCTGGCACCGATACCCGCGAGCAAACCGGAGACGGCTCCGAGCACGAAAAACTCCGCCAACAGCGCCTGCCGCACCTGGCGATGGCGCGCACCGAGCGTGCGCAGCATCGCCAGCTCATATTCACGTTCGTCATGCGTGGATTGCAGCGCGGCATAGAGCACGACCAGCCCCGCAAGCAGCGCAAAACCGAAAACGAATTGCACGACGACGATCAACTGCTCGGTGACCTCCCGCACCTGAGCGAGTACCGCCACGATGTCGATCACCGTCAGATTGGGAAAGGCCGCCACCAGCCGCGTCATGAAATCCTGCTTTTCCGGCGGCAGATGGAAACTGGTGATGAGGCTCGCCGGATAGTTTTCCAGCACTCCCTCGCTGGCGATGAAGAAAAAATTCACCCGCATGGAATCCCAATCCAGCGCGCGCACGCTGGTAATCGGCGCTTCCACCGGCAGGCCGGCGACTTCGAAGCCGACGACATCGCCCACCTTGAGGCCAAAATCCTCCGCCAGACCTTTTTCCACCGAGAATTGCGCCGAATGCTCGCCGCCATGCCAGCGGCCGGCCACGACCTCGTTGCCCCCCGGCAGATCGCTGCCGTAGGACAGATTGAATTCGCGTTCCACCAGACGGCGCATGCGCCCATCCGGGTAATCCTCCGCCTTCACCGGCTTGCCGTTGATCGCCGTCATGCGGCCTCGAATCATCGGCAACACCTGCGGCACGGGCAACCCTTCGGCGGCGAAAGCCTCGCCCAGCGCCGCGCGCTGATCGGGCTGGATATTGATGACGAAACGGTTGGGCGCATCCGGCGGCGCCAGTCGCCGCCAGTCGTCGAGCAGATCGGTGCGGATCAGCGTGAGCAGCAGCAACGCGGTGATGCCAAGACCGAGCGCGGCGATCTGGATCACGCTGCCGCCCATGCGCCGCCCGAGCGCAGCGATGCCGTAGCGCCAGCCACCGCCGCGCAGGCTACCCTGGCCCTTCAAGCGCGCGGCCAGCCGCAGCGCCCACCAGCCGGCCAGCGCGAAAAGACCGAGCGCGGCGGCGAAACCGAGCGCCACCGCCGCGCCAAGGCGAACATCGGCGGCGATCCAGAAGATCAACCCGAGCAGTGCAGCCAGCCCCAACACCCACGCGCCGCCGGACAGCGGCTCGGCGGCGGCGAATTCGCGCCGTAGTACGCGCAGCGTGGGCACCCGGCCAAGACGCAACAATTGCGGCAGCACGAAGCCGGCCAGCAACACGATCCCGACGAGCAGCCCATGCGCCAACGGCAACAGCGACGGCGCGGGCAGGTCGATGGCAAGGATTTCACGCAATCCCCCGCTCAAGCCCCATTGCATCGCCCAGCCGAGCGCACAACCGCACAGCGCAGCGAGCAGGCCGAACAGCAGGAATTCACCGGTAACGATGCCGAGCATCTGGCGTTGACGCGCCCCCAGGCAGCGCATTACCGCGCAACCATCGAGGTGGCGCTGCATGAAGCGCCGTGCGGACAAACCCACCGCGACGGCAGCGAGAATCACCGCCAGCAACGCCGCCAGACGCAGGAAACGCTGCGCCTGATCGAGCGCTCCGCGCACTTCCGGACGGGCATTTTCGATCGTTTCCACCGCCTGCCCGCGCCCCAGCGCGGTCTGCACCCATTGCTCGTAGGCAGCCACGGCAGCGGCATCTCCGGCCAGATGCAAGCGCCATGTCGCGCGACTGCCTGCGGTGAGCAGGCCGGTAGCGGACAGATCGGCAAGATTGAATATCGCCCGCGGCAACAGGCTGAAAAAATTCGCGCCGCGATCGGACTCGAACGTCACCATGCCGCCGACGCGAAAGTCGCTATAGCCGAAGTTCACATGGTCGCCGACGCGCACGCCGAGTTCGGTGAACAGGCGCTCGTCCAGCCACACCTCGCCCGCCGCCGGCGCACGACCCGCTACCGTGTCGGTTTGGTTCGGCCCAGGGGCAAGGCGGATCGAACCGCGCAGCGGGTAGCCGTCCTCGACCGCCTTGACGCCGGCGAGCTGCGTCTTGTCGGCGGTGCTCGCCATGCTGGTGAACAGCACCGTGGTGACAACGTCAAGCCCGCGCCGGTGGGCTTCATCTATGAAACGCGCCGGCCACGAATGATCCGCGCGCAGCAGCAGATCGCCACCGAGCAATTGATTGGCGTCGCGATCCAGCCCACGGCCGACACGGTCGGCAAGAAAGCCGACACTGGTGAGACTGGCGACGGCGATTGCGATTGCCATGCCAAGCAGGTGCAGTTCACCCGCGCGCAGATCGCGCCACATCATGCGCCAGGCCAGCCGGAATATGTTCATGCTCTCTCTCCGCGCAGGGCAGGCGCTTTGACGCTCATTACACGCACCATCCACACACCATCACTCTTCCACCGGCAGCAGGCAGCGCGCCAGTTCCACCCAGTAAGCCACACCGATAGAGATGATGTCGTCGTTGAAATCGTAATTCGGGTTATGCAGCGTGCAGCCACCCTCGCCCGGGCCATTGCCGATCCAGACGTAGGCGCCAGGCCGGTGTTCGAGGAAATAGGCGAAATCCTCCGCGCCCATGCTCGGTCGCGCATCGGTGGCGACATTCCCCTCACCCACCACCGCACGGGCCGCTTCGGCACACCGGACCGCCTCGGCGGCAGTGTTGATCGTCGGCGGATAACCGTGCCGGTACGCGCATTCGATGCGCACGCCAAAACTCGCCGCGATGCCGTCGCAGATCCGCCTCAGCGCCTGTTCCGCCTGCACGCGCACCGCCGGGGAAAACACCCGTACCGTGCCGCACAGTTCGGCGAATTCGGGGATCGCGTTGTACGCCTCGCCGGCGTGAAACTGCGTGACCGACAGCACCGCTGCCTCGGTCGGGTCGACATTGCGCCCGACCACTGTTTGCAGCGCCTGCACCAGTGCCGCGCCAGCCACCACCGGATCGGCCCCCAGGTGCGGCATCGCCGCGTGTGCACCATGGCCATCGATGCGGATATCGAAGCGATCCGCGCTCGCCATCACCGCACCACTATGCACGGCGAAATGCCCGGCAGCCAATCCGGGCCAGTTGTGCATGCCGAATACCGCCTCCACCGGGAAGCGCACGAACAGGCCGTCGTCGATCATCGCCTGCGCGCCGCCCTCGCCTTCCTCGGCGGGCTGAAAAACGAGATACACCGTGCCGTCGAAATTCCGTGCGGCGGCCAAGACCTCGGCCGCGCCGAGCAGCATCGTGGTGTGGCCGTCATGGCCACAAGCGTGCATGCAACCCGCATTGACGGAACAATGGGCGAAGGTGTTGTGCTCGGTGATCGGCAGCGCGTCCATGTCGGCACGCAAAGCAATCGCGCGCATGCTCCGCCCGGCGCGCACGACGCCGACCACGCCGGTGCCGCCAACACCACGGTGCGTCTCGAGGCCGAGCGCTTCCAGATGCGCGGCGACGACATCGGCGGTGCGATATTCGGCAAAGGCGAGTTCCGGGTGCGCGTGCAGATCGCGCCGCAAGGCGGTCAATCTGGCTTGGCTGGGGAAATTGATGTCGGTTACGCTCATGGCTGGACCCGATCTGATAGATAAGTCTTGAGTGTATTACAGGAACAGGACGCACGCCCGCCACCCCGGCCGGCGGCATCCGCCCGACCATCGGAAAACGCCATGAGTGAAGAATCCCGCATCGCCCTGCTGATCGACGCCGACAACTGCCCGGCGGCAAAAATCGAGGTCATCCTTGACGAACTGGCCAAATACGGCGTCACCAACATCCGCCGTGCCTACGGCAACTGGAAGAGCAACAGCCTCAAGGGCTGGGAGGAAGTGCTGCACGAATACGCCATCCAGCCGGTGCAGCAGTTCGCCTACACCAAAGGCAAGAACGCCACCGA
The DNA here is from genome assembly GCA_031556475.1 of Azoarcus sp. Classification (GTDB taxonomy): domain Bacteria; phylum Pseudomonadota; class Gammaproteobacteria; order Burkholderiales; family Rhodocyclaceae; genus Azoarcus. The sequence continues at coordinate 17,804 of JAVBSY010000011.1, read as the reverse complement.
CAGCGCAATGATCATCGACGCGATGGACCTGCTCTACACTCAGAAGCTGGACGCATTCTGTCTTGCCTCGTCGGATTCGGATTTCACTCCGCTGGTGATGCGCATCCGTGCCAACGGTCTCAAGGTGCTCGGCTTCGGCGAAAAGAAAACGCCGATGCCCTTCGTCAACGCCTGCTCGCGCTTTCTCTACCTGGAAAACCTGGGGGAACCGGACATGACCGAAATCGGCGGCAACGACGACGGCAGCGCAACGGCAAGCCCGCATCCTCGGCAAAAGAACGGCAAGGAACTGAAGGGCGATACCAAGCTGGTCGGCCTGCTGCGCAACGCCATCGATGCCTGCGCCGACGAGGAGGACGGCTGGGCCAGCCTGTCCTCGGTCGGTTCGCACATTTCCAACCAAGCCTCGTTCGATCCGCGCAACTACGGCTACAAAAAGCTCGGCGACCTGATCGAAGCCATCGCTTTGTTCGATACCGAGCGCCGCGGCAGCCATCTGTACCTGCGCAAACGCCGCAGCCCCCGTAAACGCAGCCGGCCGGCGGAATCGCCGGCCGGTTGAACAACTGCGCCATACGGCAGGCGCCGCGCACTTCGTGCGGCGCCACCATCATCGCATGAGGTTCAAACCACCCCTTGGGCGATCATCGCCTCGGCCACCTTGACGAAGCCGGCAACGTTGGCGCCATCGACATAGCTCACGCTGCCGTCCTCGCGCTGACCATACTCAAGGCAGGCAGCATGAATGCCGCGCATGATTTCGTGCAGGCGGGCATCGACCTCTTCCCGCGTCCACGACAGGCGCATCGCGTTCTGGCTCATTTCCAGCCCGGACGTAGCCACGCCACCGGCGTTGCTCGCCTTGCCCGGCGCGTACAGCACGCCGGCATCTTCGAAGACTTTGACGGCATCCGCGGTGGAAGGCATGTTGGCGCCTTCGGCAACGCAGATCACGCCGTTGGCCACCAGCGTCTGCGCGTCGCGGCCATCCACTTCGTTCTGTGTCGCCGACGGCAGCGCCACATCAACCGGCACGTGCCACGGCCGCACACCGGCCTCGAAACGCACGCCGACACGCTCGGCATAATCGCTCACGCGGCCGTACAGGTGATTCTTCACCTCCATCAGCACAGCGAGCTTTTCCGGCGTGAAGCCATCGGTGTCGACCACCGTGCCGCTCGAATCGGATACGGTGATGACGCGCGCACCCAGCGCCATCGCCTTTTCCACGGTGTATTGGGCGACATTGCCCGAACCGGACACCGACACGCGCAAACCCTCGAAGGAGCGGCCGCGGCGGCGCAGCATTTCCTCGGCGAAATACACCGTGCCATACCCGGTGGCTTCGGGGCGGATCAACGAACCGCCAAAGCTCAGGCCCTTGCCGGTAAATACGCAATCGGCGCGGTTGGAAAGCTTCTTCATCATCCCCGCCATGTAGCCGACTTCACGCCCGCCCACGCCGATGTCGCCCGCCGGCACATCGGTATCGGAACCAACATGACGGAACAATTCGGTGACGAAAGCCTGGCAGAAACGCATGACTTCACCCGGCGACCTGCCCTTGGGATCGAAGTCCGAACCGCCCTTGCCGCCGCCCATCGGCAGCGTGGTCAGGGCGTTCTTGAAGGTTTGCTCGAAGGCGAGGAACTTCAGGATCGACAGATTCACCGACGGGTGGAAACGCAACCCGCCCTTGTATGGCCCGATTGCCGAGCTGTGCTGGATGCGGTAGCCGCGATTGACATGAACGTCACCCCGGTCGTCGACCCACGAAACACGGAAGAGAATGGCGCGCTCAGGCTCGACCAGGCGGTCGAGCAATCCATGCTCGGCATAGCGTGGGTGTCGTTTGATGTAGGGCCACAGGCTATCGATCACCTCGGTAACCGCCTGCAAGAACTCCGGCTGCCCCGGATTGCGTTCCGCCACGACGGCAAGAAAGTCTTCGGCCCGTTGATACTTCATCACAGCAGTCCTCTCGCCCACTTTGGGCACACACAAAAGGTGGTTATTTTCGCGTATATCGCCGAAAAAAATAGAAAAAATTTTGTGCACCGCAGGGGCGCACAAATGAAAAAAACGGAAAAATATGGGAAAACAGGCAGTTACTCGATCTCGATACGTAACTGCGGTGCCTTGCCGCCACGGCGTATGCGCTCGCTGCGGATCAGTTCGGCGGCATCGGTATTCGCCGTCGTCAGCGCCCACTCGTCGGCGGTCAGACCGGCATCGTTGCGCTGATCGAGGTCGATATCGGTCTTGAGCAAGCGCCGCACCACGTCGACATGCCCATTGCGCGCGGCAAGCATCAGCGCATTGGCCTGATTCGGCGCCAGCGCCTTTGGATCGGCGCCAGCGGCGAGCAAGCGCTCCACCAACTCTGTGCGCCCTTCGAACGCCGCGTAATGCAGTGGCGCCCAACCGTCGTTATTGACCTGCGCACCGCCGGCAAGCAACGCGTCCACCGTCTTGTCGTGGCCGCGCAATACCGCCAGCATCAACGCCGAATCGCCGGCCAGATTACGGTAATTGACCTTGGCCCGGTACTTCAGCAAAGCCGTGACCGTTTCCGCGTTGCCCTCACGGGCAGCCAGAATCAGCAGGGTATTGCCTTGCGCGTCGACGGTATCCGGATCGAACCCGCGCTTGAGCAGATCGACCAAGGCTCCCGTGTCGCCAAGCCGTGCGGCATTGATCGCATCGTCGTAACTGCCGGCCAATGTCGGCGTAGTGACGAAAGCAAAACCGAGCAGCGCGAAACCGGCAAGCGCGGTGGAAAAAAAACGCCGCGCGCGGCGGAACAGGGAAAAACGCGAACAATCAGGCTTGAGCATGGCGGAACAGGCGGAAAAAGTTTTCGGTGGTGGCCGTTTCGATGTGTGCCAGCGGCACACCGCGCAAACGGGCTATTTCTTCGGCGACATGAACGACCCAGGCAGGCTCGTTGCTCCTGCCCCGATGCGGCACCGGCGCAAGGTAAGGCGCGTCGGTTTCGATCAGCAGGCGATCCAGGGGCACGTAGGCGGCAATTTCCTTCAATGCGGTGGCATTGCGAAAGGTAACGATACCGGAAAAGGAAATATGAAAGCCCAATTCCAGCGCAGCCTCGGCCACCTCGCGCGATTCGGTGAAGCAGTGCATCACGCCACCGGCTTCGTCGGCGTGCTCTTCCCGCATCAGCCGCAGGGTATCGGCGGCCGCACTGCGGGTATGAACGACAAGCGGCTTGCCACAGGCGCGCGCGGCGCGAATGTGCGTGCGAAAGCGCGCCCGCTGCCACTCCGGCTCATCCTTGTGCCAGTGGTAATCCAGGCCGGTTTCGCCGATGGCCACCACGCGCGGATGATCGGCCAGCGCCACCAGCCTCGCCTCGTCGGGCTCCTCGCAATCGACGTTGTCCGGGTGCACACCGACCGACGCCCACAGATTGGCGTGGCGCTCGGCCAGATCGAGCACGGCGGGGAAGTCCTCCATCCGCACGCAGATGCACAACGCCTGCCCCACGCCGTTGGCCGCCATCGCGGCCAGCACGTCCGATTCGCGCTCGCGCAATCCGGGGAAATCGAGGTGGCAGTGGGAGTCTACGAACATGGAGGGCGACGGGAAGCGAACCGCGGCAGCGCGCTCAGAGCGTATGGGTCGGCCGATTGGAACCGAGGTGGCCTGCAAGAATTTTTTCGATGCGATCGCGCAGCACCTTGCCCGCTTCGTCGGACGAAAAATGCACGCCGACCCCCTGCGCCTTGCCGCCCTGCGCGCCGTGCGGCGTAACCCACACCACCGTACCGGCCACCGGGTGCTTGGTCGGATCGTCCATCAATTGCAGCAGCATGAAAATATCGTCGCCGAGGCGGTACGCTTTCGGCGTGGGAATGAAAATACCGCCGTTGACGAGAAACGGCATATACGCGGCATACAACGCCGACTTGGAGTTGATGTTCAACGACAACACCCCCGGGCGCGCAGCCTGGGGCTTGGGGGTCGGATTCATGTTCTTGCTCCTGCTGCCATGCGCATGTAGCGCAGCAGCATATCCTCGATGGCAAGGCGGGCATTCAGCGGATGCTGGGCCACGCGACGAATTTGGGCGAGTTCATTGTAGCAGCCCACCACGGCGGCAACGCTGGCACGCCCGGCGAGTACAGCGAGTATGCGCTCCTGCTGCGGAAAAAAGCGCACCCGGCCACCCAGCCGCAGCGCGGTCAGATCGCTCACCCAGCGTTGCATCCAATCGATAAGCTGCGGCAAGCCAAAACCGGCGGCGAGCGCCTCCTTCGATTTCAGCCAATTTTCCCACTGGCTGGCAAGCTTGAGCGCATCGGTGCCGCCCGGTTGACTCAGATCGGCAACGAAACGCCGCAACAGATCGGCCCCACCTACCGCCGCCAGGCGCTCCGCCGCCAACGGCGCACCGCCGCTGAGGGCAAGCAGATCGGCACCGACGTTGGGGTTCGCAACCTGCCAGCCGGCCAGTTCCGCCGCGCCCGGGCGCGCAAAGGTCCATGTCTGGCAGCGGCTGCGGATGGTCGGCAAAAGCCGGCGCGGCGCCGACGACAGCAACAGGAAAACACAGCCGGCGGGCGGCTCCTCCAGCAGCTTGAGCAAGGCGTTGGCGGTGAACACATTCATCGCCTCGGCCGGATCGACGACAACCACGCGGCGCGAGCCGTGATGGCCGGTAACGGTGAGCGCGGCCTGCAAGGCACGAATCTGCTCGATCACGATCTGAGACGATTTGGCCTTGCTGCCAGCCTCCTTGCCTCCAACCTCTTTACCGCTCGGCTCCTGCTCGCCTCCGGCACTGTCCTCGCCCACCGTGGCGCTTTCCGCGTCCGCCGCCGGCACCACACGGTAAAAATCCGGGTGGTTGCCGGACAAACGCCAGCGGCACGCCACGCACTGGCCGCAGGCATGGCCGTCGCCCCCCGGCGCCTCGCACAACAGGCGCGCGGCAAGCGCTTCGGCCAGATCGCGCTTGCCCAGGCCCGCCGGGCCGACGAACAGCAGCGCGTGCGGCAACCGCTCGCCCAGATCGAGCATGCGTGTCCAACTCGCCTGCATCCACGGCTGAAGCATCAGAAACAACACTCCGACACAATGCGTTCGACCTCGGCACGGATCGCCTCGGGCGGCCGATCGGCATCCACCACACGGATACGCCCGCCGGAAGCGGCGGCACGTTCGAGATACGCCTCGCGCACGCGCACGAAGAAATCGCGTTGCTCACGCTCGAAACGGTCTGGATCGGTGCCACAGGCTGCCACACGCGCCGCCGCTGTGGCCGGCGGCAGGTCGAACAACAGCGTCAGATCGGGCTGGAAGCCGGGGTGTACCCACGCTTCCAGCGCCTCGAACTTGGTACGCGCCAAACCCCGCCCGCCAACTTGGTAGGCATATGTGGCATCGGAAAAACGGTCGCACACCACCCAGCGGCCAGCAGCCAGTGCTGGCAAGATACGCGCCGACAGGTGCTCGCGGCGGGCGGCGAACATCAGCATGGCTTCGGTTTCCAGATCCATCGGCTCATGCAGCACCAGTTCGCGCAAACGCTCGGCCAACGGCGTGCCGCCGGGCTCGCGCGACTGCTCGACGCCAACACCGCGCGCGCGCAGCATCGCCACCACGGCGGCGATCTGGCTGCTCTTGCCCGCACCGTCGATACCCTCGAAAGTTATGAAGCGCCCGCAGGCACCGGATTCGCTCAATGTTCGCTCCCGCCGCGCTGATAACGGCCCACCGCGCGGTTGTGATCGTCCAGATTACGTGAAAACTCGCTGCTGCCATCGCCACGCGAAACAAAGTAGAGCAAATCCGTTTTCGGCGGACGCACCGCCGCCAGCAAGGACTCGCGGCCCGGCATGGCAATCGGCGTCGGCGGCAAACCGGCGCGCGTATATGTGTTCCACGGATGATCGGTATCAAGGTGCTGCCGGCGCAAGCGCCCGTCGAAATCGCCCAGCCCGTAGATCACCGTCGGATCGGTCTGCAAGCGCATACCCGTTCGCAAGCGATTGATGAACACCGATGCAACCAGGCCGCGATCCGCGGCGCGGCCGGTTTCCTTTTCCACGATCGAGGCGAGAATCAGAGCCTGGTACGGCGATTCGAGCGGCGACGACGGATCGCGCTCGGCCCACGCCCGCGTCAGTTGCACGTTCATCGCCGCGTAGGCGCGCTTGAACAGCGCCAGTGCACTGGAACGCTTGTCGAACAGATACGTATCGGGAAAGAACAAACCCTCCGGCTGCGTTTCGGCAGCACCGATGCGCTGCAACAATTCGCTGTCCGACAAACCCACGGTATCCGCCTTCAGATCGGGGTTCGATTCCACCGCCGTGCGCATCTGGCGGAAATTCCAGCCCTCGACCAACAGCGCCTCGCCCAGCGACACGTCGCCATCGGAAAGTTTGAGAACGAGCTGCCACGGCGTCGTACCGGCATGGACCTCGTAGCTGCCGGCCTTGATCAGATTCGCCTTGCCACCCAGGCGGGCGATCCAGTACAACACCGCCGGCTCCACCTCCACCCCGGCGCGGGCAATGGCCGTGGCCGCCTGGCGCATGTTGAAACCGCGCTCGACGGTAAAACCCACCGTCTCCGCGGCCAACGGCAGCGCGCGATGATGCGCGTACCACCACGCCCCGCCCGCCGCCGCGCCACACACGGCGCACAGCAGCGCAAACAGCAGCACAAGGCGGAAGAAGAAACGCTTCATCGGGAAATCAACAGGGCAGACCGAACACTGCGCCCACCTCCACGGTCAAAGAGGCGACACAGACACGGTACGGGGAAAACGAATTGCGAGTCGACAGATTGCGAATTGGCACTGCGTGGGCACCATGTGAATTGGCACCGCACGAATCGGTATCGCGCGGCCGGGCCCTATAATACTGCATCGCACCACCCCCTCATCCGTCTTTCATTCTCCCGACACCTCGTTCGCAAACGCCCTCTACGACACTCTCCGAAGCCATGACAGCCTGGACCGAATTCCTCGCCCACAGCGGTGCCCGCATCGATACCGACCCCCAAGCTCCCGGCGCACCCCGTGGCGTACACTTCGCCGATCCGCGAACCGAAGCCCGTGCCGCGGCAACGGGAACCGTCGCCGTGCCGCTGCTGCACCTTGGCCTGCTGCACAGCAACGGCGCCGATTCGGCTACCTTCCTGCACAACCTGTTGTCGAACGACGTTACCGGACTGAGTGCCGACGGGGTGCAATGGAGCAGCCTCAACACGGCGAAAGGACGCATGCTGGCGAGCCTGCTGCTCTGGCCGGAAGAAGGCGGACATGCGCTGGCCGCTTCCGCCGACCTGCTGCCGGCACTGCACAAGAAGCTCGCGATGTACGTACTGCGCAGCCGCGTCAAGCTTACCGACGGCAGCGCCGATACAGCCTTGATCGGCCTCGCCGGTGCCGATGCGGCCGGCGTTCTCAGCCGCGCCGATCTGCCGCTGCCGTCGGCCGCAATGCATCAGGCGCTGGGCAGAGGCCGGCGTGTGCTGCGATTGAGCGGTGACAACTTCATCGTCGCCGTTCCCGTCGACGCCGCCGCTGAATGCTACGCCGCGCTTCTTGCCGCCGGCGCGGCCCGCGCCGGCACAACCGCCTGGCAACTGGCGATGATCCGTGCCGGACTGCCTCAGATCACCACCGCGACACAGGAAGAGTTCGTCGCCCAGATGCTGAATTACGAACTGATTGGCGGCGTCAGCTTCAGGAAAGGATGCTATCCCGGCCAGGAAATCGTCGCCCGCACGCAGTACCTGGGCAAGCTGAAGCGGCGGACGTACCGCGTTGCCGGTCACGGCGACGCCCTTCCCGCGCCGAACACCGATCTTTATGCCCCTGAATTCGGCGAGCAGTCCGTCGGCAAGCTCGTCAATGTCATCCCTTCGCCCGACAGCGGCTTCGAAGCGCTCGCCGTCATCCGCAGCAGTTGCGTCGAGACCGGCGACGTGCGCCTCGGCACCCCTGACGGCGCACGCCTGAAAATCCTCGATCTGCCCTACCCGCTTCCCGATCCTGAGCCTCAGTCCTGATGACCCCCTAGCCCTGGCCCTTTGGAGCCCCCATGGACGAATCCACGCTGGCATTGCACTACTTCGTCTACTACCGCGTGCGCGACGATATCGACACCGACGATGCACATGCCACCGTGCGCGCCATGCAGGCGGCACTGGCCAGCCGCACCGGCATCGAAGGCCGGCTGATGGCAAAGGTGCATGACGAAGTCACGTGGATGGAGATCTATCCCGGCATCGACCACCCGGAAGCCTTCGAGGCCGCGCTGGAAGAAGCCGCCGCCGCCCACGATCTGGCCGCGCTGGTCGCACCCGGCGCCGCGCGCCACCTCGAGCGTTTTACCGAATGTGTCTGATCGTCGTCGCCTGGCACATCCATCCGGACTACCCGTTGGCGGTTGCCGCCAACCGCGACGAGTTTCTCGACCGTCCGGCCGTACCGGCACACTGGTGGACTGACGCGCCCGACCTGCTGGCGGGGCGCGATCTCGAAGCCGGCGGCACATGGATGGGCCTGACGCGCCAAGGCCGCTTCGCCGCCCTGACCAACTACCGCGACCCCAGCCAACGCCCCGGCGATGGCGCCCCTTCGCGCGGCCTGCTGGTGCGCGACGCCCTGCTCTCCACCGCCGACACTGGCGGCACGCTGGCTCGGATCGCCACGGACAGCGCCCGTTACGCCGGTTTCAACCTGCTGGCATCCGATGGCGACACGCTCGGCATTCACGAAAGCACCAGCGGTGCGGTCCACCTGCTCGAACCCGGCATCTACGGCCTGTCGAACCATCTGCTCGATACGCCGTGGCCCAAGGTTCACACCGCCCGCAAACGCTTCGCCGACGCGCTTCACAGCCTGCCCGACCCCACTGCCGTACTGGCATTGCTGCGCGACCCGACCCCCGCGGAGGACGCCCATCTGCCCGAAACCGGCGTCAGCCTGGAATGGGAACGCCGCCTGTCGCCAGCCTTCATCCGCGCGCCGGATTACGGCACGCGCTGCTCCAGCCTGATTCTGGTCGGCAATAACGGCCAGACACTGTTCCACGAATGGACTTGGGAACACGGAGCAACACATGGCGACGCTCGCGACACCGCGCTGCGCGGCGAAGTCGCCCATCGTTTCACGGCAACACGGCACGGCGCCTGAGCGCACCGCCCGGGGCAATCACCCCAGCACACGGCGCATGCTGCGATGCGCGATGCCCGCCTCCATGAACATCTCGCCTTCTTCGACGAAGCCATGACGGCGGTAAAAATCGACCGCATGCACCTGCGCATTCAACACCGCCGCCGGCATGCCCCGCATGGCCGCCTCTTGTACCAAGGCCTGCAACACCGCGCCGCCGACACCCTTGCCGCGCCAGTGCTCATCCACCGCCATGCGGCCGATATGACCGTCAGGCAGCAGGCGGCCAGTCGCGATCGGCACCCCATCCTCCGTCTGCGCCAGCGCATGCCGGCATACCGCGTCGAACTCGTCCTGCTCCAATTCCGGCGGAACGCCTTGCTCGACGACGAACACGCGCTCGCGCAACGGCGCCGCCAGCGGCCGGGCGGCAGCCCAATCCACAACGCGAATCACATAACCCGCATTCACTCATCGATCTCCACAACGGTACCGACCGCCACCAGCTCGAACAACTCCATGACATCGCGATTGCGCATGCGGATGCACCCATGCGAAAGCGGCACGCCCATCGGCTGATCGTCGCCCGTGCCATGGATGTAGATGTAGCGGCGCATGGAATCGACGTCTCCTGAGCGATTGCGGCCGCGCTCCTCGCCGCATAGCCACAGAATGCGCGACAAAATCCAATCCCGCCCGGACTGCGCGGCCGCCAGCGCCTGCGACCACACCTCGCCGGTCGGCCTCCGGCCGCGAAACACCGTGCCGGCAGGTGCGCCCGCACCAATGCGGGCGCGAATACGATGACGCCCGCGCGGCGTACATCCGCTACCTTCGCACTCGCCCGCGCCCTTGGCCGATGTAGACACCACGTAGCGGCGAATACAAGCGCCATCGGCACCGAACAGTTCGAGCCGCTGCCGGGCAAGATCGACACGAATACGCAAATGGTCCATTCAGGCAAGCAGGGTCTTGCTGCGCCGGGCAGCGAAAAAACCGGACAACAAAGCAGCGCACTCGTCCGCCAGCACGCCGCCGCTGATCGTGGCATGGTGGTTCAAGCGCGTTTCGCCATACAAATCCATCACGCTGCCCGCAACACCCGTTTTCGGATCGGGTGCGCCAAATACCACGCGGCGGATACGCGCATGCATGATCGCACCGGAACACATCGCGCACGGCTCCAAGGTCACATACAGGTCGCAGTCGGGCAGACGGTAATTACGCAAACGCGCGGCCGCATCGCGCAACGCCATCACCTCGGCGTGCGCCGTCGGATCATGGCGGCCAATCGGCTGATTGAATCCACGTCCGACGATTTCCCCCTCGAACACCACCACCGCGCCCACCGGCACCTCGTCGGCCGCACCGGCAATACGTGCCTGCGCAAGCGCCTCACGCATGAAAAATTCGTCGTCCATCTCCGTCCCATCGCAATGCATGTCGGAAGTTTACTGGAGCGGGGCCAAGGACACGATGCCCGCCACATCCGGCCGGTCAAGCCTTGATCTGAAAGTTCATGACCATACCAGGCCGCTCCGCTTGCGCCCCTATCGTGTCCCTATTTATTCCTAGATCGGGCAATGTGTGTGCTATATGGAATCATCTTTCATCTGCAACATTTGCATGCCTGCACAATAGGTAAACCCGGGATCGAATACCGGGTCGGTTACTGCTATCGTTCTCTGCATCGTTATATGCGCAACTCACGAATCCGCTCATGATCCCGCCGCAAACCATGACCGAAGCCCATGCGCTGCCCGAAAACTCCACCAGCTTCCATAGAGCATCGGAACTCGCTTCACCTTGTCTTCCATCAAACCCAGAAGGCAAGCCATGAAAAATTTTGATCGGCAACCATTCCTTTACTATTAATCAAATATGGTGAAATATGGCCTGATTCCACCATGAAACCCCAATAAAGATCGAAATCACGAGTCAGTCGTGACTTTAATCAACACGAACCCACAACAAAAATGCTAAAAAGCAAACTCATTGGTATTGTGCTTACGTCTTCCCCTTTCGGCTGCTTTGGCTATCGGCAGCGTAAGCAGCAAAAATCCTGGCTGTTGAACACCGGCTACGCCTTCACGGCCGTCAATCACGCACAGGGAGAAACTTGATGGCGCATCTAGTTTGGACACACGATCTGAATACGGGCATCGATGTCATCGACGGCCAACACCGTCAGATCGTGGCATTCATCAACCGCCTTCACGACGCGAAACTGACAGGCAACCGAGAAGTCATCGGCGAAGTCATCGACGGCATGGTCGATTACACACTGTCCCACTTCGCGTTCGAAGAAACACTGATGGAAGACGCCGGCTACGAATTTGTCCGCCCGCACAAGAAAGTCCACGAACTCTTTGTTCGTCGCGTCGGAGAAATGCAAGCCCGTTTCAAAGGGGGCGAGGACATAATCGACGAGCTTCACGGGCTGTTGGCACGCTGGCTGTTCAACCACATCCGCAACGACGACGCCTCCTACGTCCGTGCGGTCAAGGGCAGTATGCAGGAACTGGTGGAAAGCAAGAAAGACGATGGCTGGCTATCCCGTTCCATCGGCCGCTTTTTCCGCCGCAACTGAAAAACTTGGGATTGCGGATATAAAACCTTTGCATAAGAGAAAACAGCCCCGATATTTCTCGAACTCCATGCAGCCGGCCTCCCTTCAAACGACCAAATAGTTTTACAGCGGTTATCGATGCGCTGACAACATAAATACCTACTCGTTGAATGGGTGTTTATGTTTCAGGGCACTATCATCGAATTGACGCCCTGTTATCAGGCACGACTCCTCTGATATATAAATCACACATACGCCAATAATACGAAAAATGCGGCAAGCCTTTGGCGGTCGCTTCCCGTTGGCAGCGGCAAGCAACAGGACGACCCATCAGCAGCGGAATACAGCATCCGGCATCGGTGAATCCGCCGTCGATACGGAAACAATGCGTACTTCAAGGCTTGTTCAGGGCTTACATATACGGCAACGGACGCGGATAATCCGCTTCCTGGCATCCACCCCTGTTTCCACGCCTTGCCCGATCCTTCCCCGCCACATCCGCTTCCACCCGCCCTGCTGCTGCTCGGCCCCACCGCCAGCGGCAAAACCGCGTGTGCGCTGGCGCTCGCGGCCGAGTTACCGGTGGAGGTCGTCAGCGTCGACTCCGCATTGGTCTTCCGCGACATGGACATCGGCACGGCCAAGCCCGATGCCGCCGAGCGGGCTGTTTGCCCGCATCACCTGATCGACATCGTATCGCCGGAAGAAACCTATTCCGCAGCCCGTTTTCGCGCCGACGCCATCGAACTGATCGGCGCGATCACCGCACGCGGTCGCATTCCCCTGCTCGTCGGCGGCACCATGCTGTATTTCAAAGCCTTGCGCGACGGCCTGTCCGATCTGCCCCAGGCCGATGCGGCACTACGCCGCACAATCGACGCAGACGCCGCCCGCCGGGGCTGGCCGGCGCTGCACGCGGAACTCGCCCGCCTCGACCCGGCCGCCGCCACCCGCCTCGACCCCGGCGATGCGCAGCGCATTCAGCGCGCACTGGAAATCGTTCGCCTTACCGGCCGGCCATTGGCGGAAAGCTACGCCCGGCGCGAAGACGATGCCCTGCCTTGCCGCCTGCTGCCTATCGCCCTCGCCCCCTCCGATCGCAGCGTACTGCACGAACGCATCGCCGACCGTTTCGACAGAATGCTGAATGCCGGTTTCATCGAGGAAGTACGCAGTCTGCGCAGCCGCTACCAGTTGGACCCGACGATGCCGTCGATGCGCTGCGTCGGCTACCGCCAGGCCTGGGACTATCTCGACGGCGCGGGCGATCTGGCCGACCTGCGCTTCAAAGGCATCGCCGCCACACGCCAACTCGCCAAACGCCAGCTCACATGGCTGCGCCAGTTCCGCGAGACCTGGCCGGAACTGGTCGAGATCGATTGCCTGCACACCGATCTTGCTGCCGCCGTGCGCGATACCGCGCTAAACCTGCTCGAACATCACCTGCCGCTGCGCTAAACGGCGTGTATGCGGGCCCGGGTTGCATACCAATAGCGGCCCCAAAACATCGCCTGAGCAACCTGGAGTTGCCTATACGGCAGTGAACGCTATGGTGACCTCTGCGTCGATTGAATCAACGATCGAGGTCGACACCTGAAGACGCGAGTGCAAGGAGAGAGCCATCCCGCTCTCGATTAGAGATGCATCGTCCCCGCGCGAGAGCGCAGGGACGCTGATGAAGATCAGTGCCAGCAGATCACTTCACTTCGAATTCACCGACGAAGATCCCCTCGCCCGGCTTCTTCAGCCGCATCGTCACGCTCTGCTCCTTCTGCTCAGCGGTCGCGTAGTGGGTGAAGAGCTTCATCTGGATGGTCGTGCCGCCGGTGACGATCTGTTGGCGCTCACCGTAGAACTTGACCTCCACCTTGTAATTGCCGGGCTTGGCTTTCTTGAGCGAATACTCTTCGGGCCCATAGCCCTGCGTGCAATCGGGCGACACCGCGCCGCCCTGGTAGCTCAGCCGGTTGCCGTAAAAGGCGCGCTCACCGTTCGGATCGGTCACCCACAGATCGATGTCGGTCAGGTCGGTGTCCCAGGTGAGGATCACGCGCAGATCGAGCGGCATGTTGTGCAGGAAGCGCGGATCGATCCGGCTGGTATCGAGCTTCTGCGGCGCCGTGGCGATGACAGTGTTCATTTCCGTCAATGCGATCACTTCGATACCGGGAAACCGCCCTTGCCAGGGCCGCTCGGCAACCTGCCAGAGCATGTCGATGGCCTGCTGCGGCTGACCGTCCTGCGCATAAGCCAACCCGAGATCGCGGAAGGACTGCGGTTCTTCCTGCGCCAGGTCGCGCACCTTGCGGAACACCGGAACGGCGAGCCTCGCCTGCCCGGCCTGCAGCAGACGATAGCCGAGTACACGCAGCACCTGACGGTTCTCGAGGTTCATTTCCGCAAGATTCGACAGCACACGCAAGCCGAGATCGGTCTGGCCGCGACTGAGCAGCAGATCGGCCACGTCGAGGAAGAAGGCTGTGCTGTCGGCATAACTCGCGCGCTCGTCCAGGTAGTGGCGGTAGATGTCCTCGTCCTGCGCTTGCGCCATGCGCTCGATGTAGGGCTCGTCCGGCGTCCAGGCACGCAGGCGGATCGATGCCTGGCGAACAGGCGCAGCACCCGCGCCAGCGTCCGCTTTCGTAACGGCCATCCGCTGGTTGCCATCGAAGCTCCTCGAGGCAGACGACTGCACGGGCTCTAGCGCCGAGGGGGCAGGCATGGCTGCCGCAGGCGCACGCGCCAGATCGGCATCGCCGCGATCTTCCGTCACCTTCGGCTGCGGAGGTGTGCTCTTGGGAAAATCGCGTTGCCACCACTTTTCGCGCTCCGCCCATTGCGCGGCCACGTTCTGCAAGTGCTGCGCCTTGTCGTTGCGCGTGCGGTTGTCGGCGTCGACGCGCAATTTCTCGAAGGCCTGGCGCAATTCGGGCGGCGGTGCAACGTCATAGCGCACATAGTCTTCGACGCGATCGAGCACGATCAGCGAGGTCTCGCGCGTCACCAAGCCGAAGGCTTTCCCAAGACGACGGATCTCGCCCTTGTTGAAGTCGTAGTCCCCTTCCAGTTGCGCCACACGCAGCCGCGCCCATTCAGCGGCGATCTGATCCGACGATTCAGGCGCCGTCTTGGCCGGCACGTCGACCGTCTTACGCTGGCCGTCGGGCTGCAGGAAAGTGAGCTGTACGCTCGTCGTCGATTCGGTGAGCACGCCGGCGATGGCGAACCCTTTGCCGGGTATGTTCGTTGTGCTCACGAGATCGCGCGCACCGTTCGACTGCATGCCGATCAGTCGCGGGCTGGCGAGCAGCAGGCCTTGCAGGGCGGCCTCCGGCTTGTCTGCCGTCAGATCGATCAACTGCCCACCGCTACGTTCGCTCAGATAGCGCAAGCGCACAGGGTCGGCGACGGTCGCCGCAAGTACCGCGAACATCGGTTTGGCAGGCGCTTCGAAGCGCTTGTCGCCGTAGTTGTCTATGCCATCCGAGAACAACAGGAATTCGTCGACATCGGCACGCGTATCGAACTCGGCGAGATTGCTGGCGCCGTCATAAACGGTACTTTCCAATTCGCGACGCAGGGCCTGCCAATCGCCACCCACGACACTGAAGGTCTTGGCTGGTTCGGCCCTGTCACGCACACGCTGCAGGCTGACAGTGACGTTCTGCACCTTGGCGAACCAGGCATCGAGCAGCGCCAGCTCACGCGTATGGTTGCGCGACTGGCCCGAGCCTGACGCATCCCACAGCAGGCCGATGCGCTTCGGCAAACGGCGTTGAGTTGCCGCCATGCCGGCGAACAGGTTCGGCGATACCTCGGCATAGAAGTAGGTCTGCCCATCGACCGTCTGTGTGTATGTCGGCATCACCGGCGCCAGTGGAATGACGACATCGACGGTGCCTTTGGCGGCAAAGTCTTGTTGAGACAGCCGTGCTTCGAAACCGGTACCGGCCTTCACAAACTTCAGAGCGCCCAAGGCCGTTGATGCGGATGTCGGTGCGCGGGCAGCGCCATCGACGCGCACTTGCACGTCGAACGCCTTGAGTCTGTTCGGATAAGTCAGCGGCAACCTGTAGCGCAAGCCATCATCCGCATCACGCAGCACCTCGGTGTAGCGCACCTGCACGCGGCGCGTACCATTGGGGTTGAGCGGATAGACCCGCGCCTGATAGTTGTTGCCCTGTGTGACCTCGAGCAGGGCCGGGTCGATGCGCTGGCGCGTCACGTCCTCGAACACCTGGCGCCCTTTATCTTTTTCCACCGACACCGCCGTACGCAATGAGCCGTCCGGCATCTCCAGCGCAAAGCCCGTCACGCTCTGGCCGTCGAGCAGCGGAAACTGCAACTGGCCCTCGAGCACGCGATTGTTCGGGTTCTGGAAGGTCAGGTCGACCGTGGTTTGCGCCAGGCGCCCGACGATTTCGGTGTGCACAGCCACGCTTTGCAGGACCACCGGCTTCAATCCCGCGCCCGGTACGGAAATGGTGATCGGGCGCGGCATCACATCGTCGGCGATGGGCAAACGCTTGCCCGGTGTGACGGCCTGCGCAACGGCGCCACTGCACAACAGCGCGCCGAGAAGCATGCATCGGAAAAAATGACGGAGGGTCAGCATGAAAGCGAGTTCCTCGAACGTTGATCGGATGAAGTGTGAAACGCGGGAATTCGGAAGAAGGGTCTTGCAGTTGGGTTCAAGAACATCTGCGCTTCCTGATCACAACAGCGCGGAGGACGACCATTCGCGCCGCGACTCGTCAGCAGCGCGGCACTGCTCACAACGGCCAACGCAAAGCTGACGGCCGGAACGACGCGTCTTGATGGAACTCTCAGAATCGCCATGCTGTGTTTGCATCCCCGATGTCTTGCCCAGGCATCTTGTTGTCCTTCCCTTGCTCCGCCGGGCGCTGGCGGAAGTTGATCACCATACCCGCTTCCCTCAGGCGTTGAAACGATCATCGCCGTAGATCCGGCGGCTGTCGAGTTGGACGAACTGAATGTGGTCAGCGATTCGAGATCGATGATCTCACTCGATGCCAGGGAATCCCATCCACGGCCGGGGTCGGAACGGAGGTTGGCGCTCCCCGCTCCTCCTACTGGAAGGCGCCTTTCCAACCGCCGCTGAATGCATAGTTCCAGAAGCGCGCAAGGGGGTAACCGACTTCACAAGCCCCGCCCGGAAGACCACAAAACAGCACTCTTGGTTGAACAAGTCTGGCAGCACATCCGCATTGATTGCATCGGATCGATGGGCACGTACCTCTGATTGTCGAAATGCCGTACGCGAGGATGCGCTGGTCACCGACATGCTATCTGTTGCAGTCAACGAGGCGTCGGCCGACGTACAGAGTTTCGAAGATCGAAGGAATTTCGGCCAACTCGGTTTCCAGGTATGGGACTGCCGAGATGGATGTCAGCCACTCCGAGTAGACGCCTCCATTGAAGAACTCCTGGAACAACTGCAGCGCTTGCAGGCGTGAGCCTTCAGGAATGAGAGCGCCCACTGGCAGCACTCCGTTGTCATCCGCAGCGGCCAGCTCTGGCTTCAGGCAATGCGACCATTCCCACGCAACCGATGGCCGCGCACCTTCAGGAAGCTGAGATGGCCACTTCAAGGAACCATCCAACAGGTCTTTGGCGCCCACCATCCAAACCATGATCTGAGCGCGCCAGTGTGGCGACGTGATGGCGAGGACGGAACGGAGCCATGGCAGGACCAAGGGCTCGGGCAGGTACTTCAAGCAAAAGAACATCGAGGACGCGAGATCGCCGCTCGCGTCCCACCAAATCCACACCCGGTTAGGGTTGTTGTCAGAACGGCACAAGACTTTCCCGAGCGCGATGTCAGAGCCGTTCCAGCACTGGCTGTCCATCATGCATCTACCCAGAGTCAGCAAGACGTCGTCTCGAAACTCCTTGTAGGGGGGGCGATACAAGCCGTTCGGGTACAGGGTGTCTGCGCGCGTTTAAATTTGACCACTGGTGCGCATTGAATATTGACCAGGGTCGATAGCCACATATCATGCATGCGGCTGTGTATAAGTTTAGTGAATCTTGTTGTATTTCTCCCTTTGATGTTGAAAT
>JAVBSY010000152.1:0-15143 GCA_031556475.1 Azoarcus sp. | reverse complement strand
GGCGCAATATCGGCGTGGTGTTCCAGGAAAGCCTGCTGTTCAACCGCTCGATTGCCGACAATCTGGCAGTCGGGCGCGCGGACGCCTCCCAGGCGGATATCGAGCGCGCCTGCCAGTTGGCGCAGGCTGCCGATTTCGTCCAGCGCCAACCCAAAGGCTACGACACGCTGGTGGGCGAACGCGGCTCGACGCTGTCCGGCGGGCAGCGTCAGCGTCTGGCAATTGCCCGCGCGCTGGTGAAGGATCCGCCGCTCCTGATCCGGGACGTAGCCACCAGCGCATTGGACGCGGCTACCGAAGCCAAGGTGCAAGTTGCGCTGAAAAATCTGATGCAGGGGCGCACCACTTTCATCATCGCCCACCGCCTGTCCACCGTGCGAGATGCGGACGAGATCCTGGTGTTCGAGGCTGGCCGCATCGTCGAGCGCGGTTCGTTCGACGCGCTGGTGGCGCAGGGCGGCAAATTCGCCGAGCTGGTCGCCACGCAGTTGGCCGTACCCGCGCCCACACCCCCGCCGGAGGGGCAGCCTGAAGCTGCCACCGTCGGATGAATCTCTCCATTACGCAATGGAGAAGTTGGCCACCCCCATACCAGGGCGTGCGTGCGCGACGCTTTTCGGCTCGTTTTGTTACGCTGTTTCCTTTGACTTGGCACGGAGTTCGAGCATGAGCGCATCTTCTGTGGATTGCTCCTCGCGCTGGCTGCGCTGGCTGTCATTTTTCGCCTGCCTCCTCGCCCTGGGCGCACAAGCGGCGGCACCGAATGAACGGAGCGGCCCTCGCAACGAGATCGAACGCCTTGCCGCCACGCTCGCGCCGGGTTCTTTCGTCGAGTTGAAATCCGCCTTGCCGCCGGGCTACAAGCGTTTTTACGATCTGCTGCGGGTGCGCCTGGACGACGGCCGCGGCATCGAGATCGACGGCTGGACCGACGCGGCCGGATGGGATCCGGGACGGCAGCGCACATTCTTCATCGGCCAGCGCAAGTACAAGAAGTTCATCTCCTACAACGCCGCGACCAACGCCTGGGAAGAACTGGGCTGGGACGGCGACGGGCCACCGAAATTCGAAGAATACGGCCACACCTACGGGCGCACGGCACTGGACCGCAAGCACGGTTATTTCTATCTGCTGGCCGCCGGAGGGCTGTACCGCTACCGTATCGACGGGGCGCGCTGGGAAGCGCTCGGCGCGGTGCCGATCAAGGGTTTCATTTCGATGCAGTGGCACGAGCGGCTCGACGCGCTGGTGGCCGTTTCCGTCGGCCATGAGGTGTATGCCTTCCGCGACGGCCGCTGGGATTCGCTCGGGCAATCGGCAGTACACGGCTACCATTCGCTCGGCCGCTACAACCGCAAGCGCGGCGACATGCTGGTGGCCGGCGGCAACGAAAGCCTGCGCAAGGTCGATCTGATCGACGCGGCGGGAAAGATCCACGCCATGCCGGATGCGCCTTTCGACATTTCGATCAAGAACCACGCGCTGACCTACGATCCGGTTTCCGGCAACTACCTCGTGCTGCGCCGCGATCAACGGCAGTTGTACGAGTTCAATCCGGATGTGAAGGAATGGCGGCTCGCGGCGGATTGGAGCGCGGGCGGCTGGCCTTTCGGCAAGTACGGCTTCCAGGTGCCGGCCGTCATCGACGAGGCAGGCGTTATTTTGTGGCAACACGAAGCGGGACCGCAGCTTTACCGCCACCGTACCGTGTTCGGCGCGGGTGCGGCGGAAATCGCGCCGCTTCGCCCGGCATCATCCGGCCGGCCGCAGCCGGTCATGCCGCCTTCGCGCGACAAGGCGGCTGAGAAAGCGGACGTGGAGGACGAGGGGGACGACAGCACGCCGGTATCGGACGTGAAAGAAAAGGCGACTTCAACCAAGCCGGCAGCCTCCGAACCCCCCGTCTCGAAACCGCCCGCCGCGGCATCGGCCCCATCGAATACCACCCCCGATACCACCGCCGCGCGCCCCATTACCGTTCCGATCATCGGACCCCAGGCCGGTCCGCCACCCCATGCCGAACCGCCGCGCAAGCTCGCGGCCATCCTGGCGCAGATGCAGCCGGGGGAATGGCGCACGATCGAAACCGCGCTGCCGCAGGGGTACAAGACGCTGTTCGAGGTTTTTCGGGTATTTTTCTGCCCAGCCGAGTCCGGCAACACCTACGGCAACGGGTGGATGGATTCCTTCGTCTATGATCCTGACACAAAAGCCTTCTTCGCCATGATGATGCGCGACTCCAGCCAGAAGAACCTGATCTGGCTGGATGCCGATCTGCGCTGGCACGTCGCGGTGACGCCGGAAGGGGTGAACGACTGCTCCTACAATCACCGCCCGTTCAACCGCCTGACCTTCGTCGATGGCTGGCTGTACTGGCCGCCGGCGTTCTGGGGCGAAGCGCGCAAGCGCACCGGCGAATTCCGCCGCACCCGCGTGCGTGATTTCATCGACGGCGGCACCGTCCGCTTCGAGAACTACGGCATCGGTATCGGCATCACCAGCCTCGGCCAGGCGGGCGACCATGCGGCCGAATGGTTCCCCGAACTGGGCGGCTGGATCATGCACGTTGCCGGCAACAACAAGATCCTCGGAGACTGGCCCGCGCCCTCGGGGCATACAACCGAAGGGCAGGCGGAAGGCAAGGCGTTCGCCGGCCGGGTGTTCCTGTACCATCCCGGCGACCGCGAGTGGACGTACCTGGACCGCACCTACGCCCAGGGTTTCCGCAGCCGCCTGGTGTACAACCCGATCCGCCACGAGATGCTGGTCGCGCCCGGCGGTTACGGACCGGACGACGAATTCGCCCGCATCACCCCCGCCGGCAAGATAGAAAAGCTCGACCGCGCCCAGCTCGACGACGGCGGCAAGATGCGCTACCACACGAGCAACAACCACCTGACCTACGACCCGGTAAATGGCGACTACCTGTGGTGGAGCTACAACCAGCGGCGCATCTGGCGCAGCAAGGACGGCAGGCGCTGGTCGGTCTACGACGACTTTGCCGGCAAGGTGTTCGCCGGTGCGGGCGGGCTGTTCGGCGCGAGCAGCTTCATCCAGTTCAACGCCATTCCAGGCAGCGACGGCCTCATCATGTTCGACCCCAACCGCGGTGTCATCCTTCACCGCATGCGTCGCTAGGCGTTTGGCCGTGCCGGTCCAGACGACCGGCCGGCCGAATATTCTCTATTCGGCTCCAGGGAGCCTGCTTGCCATTACGGCACTCGCAGTGCTCTCTCACTTCAAGTGCGGAAGCGGTCGACTTCCTGGCCGATGGTTTCCGCCAGCCGGCGCAGGTTGGCGGCGGTATCGGCGTTGACGTCGGCAGTGGCGTTGTTTTCCCCGGCCATCTGGGCGATACGCTCGACGCTCTGGACGATCTCGGTGCTCGCCGTGGCCTGTTCCCGTAGCGCCGTGGAAATTTCCGAAACGGCCCCGACCACCCGCTGCGACTGCTCCTTGATCTGCGCAATCACAGTACCGGCCTGCTGTGCCTGCTCGACACCGACGGCCACCTGATCGACGCTGCGTCTCATGCTGCCGACCGCGGCTTCGGTTCCATTCTGGATGGCGCCGATCATTCCGGTGATTTCCTGCGTCGACTTGGCGGTTCGCTCGGCCAGCTTGCGCACCTCGTCGGCAACGACGGCGAAGCCGCGTCCGGCCTCGCCGGCACGGGCAGCCTCGATGGCGGCGTTGAGCGCCAGCAGATTGGTCTGATCGGCAATTTCGCGGATCGTGCCGACGATGGTCGAAATCGCCTCGGACTGGCTGCTCAGCGCCTCGACCGAACCGGCCGCCTGGTTGACCGTATCGGCAATGCCGCGGATGTCGCCAACCACGCTGTCGACGATGCGCCCACCCTCGGTGGCGACGGCATCGGATTGCCGTGAACAGTTCTGCGCCTCCTGAGCACTGTGCGAGATGTGGTCGATGCCAACCGTCATCTGTTCGACCGCCGAGGCCATGCTCGAAGCCGCATCACTCTGGGCGCTTGCGCTGCTCGAAATCTGCCGGCTCGAATCGGCCAGATGCTCGGCCTCCGAACGCAAAATCAGGACGTCGCCCTGGATACGCTCGAGCATCTGGTGCAAGGCAGCCGCCATCTCGTTGAAAGCACGGCCGGCGACATGCAATTCGTCGTCGCCAGCGGTATGAAATTGGACAGTCAGGTCGCCGTCGGCCAATTGCCGGGCACCGCGCGAAAAGACATCGACGCTGGCAATCACCGAGTAGTAAGTGCCAATACCAAGATAGCCGACCACACCCATGATCAGCACCGAGAATCCGAGGGTAAAGACAAGACTCCGCCAGGCCGATGCGCTGTACGCCTCCAACTGCGTCTCGAACCGCGGAAACAATGTCTCGAACATTATCTTGTAGCCGAGGTCGATAACCTGCGTGGTCTGCGCGAAATAGTCCGGTGCCGAAGTCGCGAACTGCTCGCCAAGAATATCCTCGCGAACCAGCGCGAAGATCCTCTCGGCACCGGCCGCGAATTCCTTGGTCGGCCCGGACAGCGAGGCCTCCAGACTCGGCGCATAGTGAATGGTCTTGGCCAGGTTGTCGTTCTGCGCTTTCAGCGTACCGGACATCTGGGCGACCAGCGTCGAAATGTCGATTCGCACTTGCAGCGGCAATTCCTTGCGTGCCAGCACACCGGTGCCACGGGCCCGGGTGATCCCGAGCGGCTCGAGCATGGCCGGCATCTTGGCCACCACGGTATCCATCAGATAGTAGGTGTCCTTGTGCGGATCGGCAGTCAGTTGCTTTTCGTCGGCAATGTCGACCATGAAGGCCAGCGCGTTGGCAATCATTGCGCTATGGCGCTTCAGGTTCTCCGGCGCCGTCCAGTTCAGGCCGTCGCGGCGAATCGCCTGCCATTCGTCGCTGACCTGACGCCAGGCCGTCCGTTCGCGCAGGGTTGGCGAAAGCACCTTCGCCACCTCATCCAGCGCGGCGTCGGCCTCCTTCTCCTTGTCGGCGCGCCGCGCCTTCATCGCCTCGTTGCCGTTCAATACGCCCGACGACAGGCCGCGGTGCTGCTGCATATGCTGCACCATGAGGTTCAGGGGCTTCAGTATCCGCAGGCCGGCCAGTTCCTGTTCCGTGGCATCGATATTGCGCTTGAGATTGACATAGACGTCCGCCAGCAGAACCAACATGACGAGCGCTACGGCGGTGCCGAGCAGAAAAAATTTGCCCGTATAGCGCAAACGATTCATCAGCATCGTCGCCGGCCGGAAAAACGCCCTCATGATCACGCTCCTTGTCGATTCGCCAACCCATCCGGACAATGGCCGGAGTCCGCAAAGTAGCAGGAGATTTCAAACGTCACTCTTGCATAGATCAATTTTTCCGCTAAAAACAGCACGCTGCCGACAATCTGTCGGATAGCCATTTTTCCGCCGTCCGACAAAGCGCCAAGGAACGGAAAAGCGGAGACCGAGCAGTATGCGCCCGTCGCGCGACCTGCCGGGGCCACGTTTGTGATTCTCTCGATGATCTGCCGCTTTGTTCGCCGATCAAAGACCCCGAAAAACCTCGCCTGAACAACTAGCGCAGCCGCTTGCCGATGATTTTTGCCAGCGCGGCCGGCGCACTGGCGAGCAGGCCGGGATCGCGCACGAGCAAGGCGAAGAACTCACGCGGGATACGTTCGCGCCGGCGCAGGCAGGCCAGCAGGCCATCCCACACGCCTTGCCGGGCGACAACCATGCGTTCGCGCAGGCGTTCGTTCGCGAGAGGAAAACCAGCCATGAGCGGTTTCATTGCCAAGCGTGATTTCAGATAGTAGAGGCTGCGCAGGAAGGCGGCACGCGAATTCCACCCGCCTTCGGAGAAGATGTTGACGCCACGCCCACGCGTCGAGTCGATGCGATTGGATACCAGCATGCGCGGCCGTGTGCTGGCGAGCGTGGTGACGAACAGGCCGTCTTCGCCCGACGTGCGTAGCGAGGTATCGAAGCGCAGCGCGCCGATCCGCTCGCGCCGTACCACCAACACACTCAGCAGGCCAATCGGTCCGCACACGGAATAATTGATCAGATCGTCTTCCAGTTCGGAAGCCCAATCCGGTTCACCGAGCGCTTTCAACCGCAGGCGATCACCATAGAAATGGGCATGCGCGCGTGTGCCGGCGTCGTCGATGCACCAATCCGACGTGTAGACGTCGTAACCGCGCTCGAACGCGAGCAGCGCCGCGCTCAGGTGGTCCGTACTCCAGCAGTCGTCCGAATCGAGGAAGGCGATGTAGCGTTCGTTGTCCAGCGCATCCAGCGCGAGATTGCGCGCCGCACCGGGACCGCCGTTCTTCTGCTTGAGGATGCGCGGGTGGCAATTCGACGGCCAGGCGACGGCGGCCACTTCCGCTTCCGGCGGGCTGGGCGATTCGTCGTCGGCGATATAGACGTTGATCGGCACGGCCACGTCCTGCGCCGCGACCGAGCGCAACGCGGCGGCGAGAATGCCGGGCTGGCGCTGATAATAGGGAATGATGACGGCAAACATTGGAATTGATCGGCAGCGCTTCGAACGAGTCGTCGGAAGAATGTGGATGGGTAGGCGATATTCGATTGGGATTACAGGTTCTTCACTGATCCCAGGAAAGCGATATTGCCGGCTTCGTCCACGATGGCATAGATGAACGGGTGATCCACGCGCATCTCGAAAGGCACGTACTTCGGTTGCTGTGGGGATGCTGTGGCGCCAAAGAGCGCAGTGACGGCGGCCGCACGGGTACCTTCCTCATCCACGGTGATGTTGGCCTTGTGGATCATCTTGGACAGTCTGTTCTGTTCGAAAAGACGCCCCGTTTGCTTGTCCATGAGAATCGGAAACCGGGCACCGTCAAGCGCGACGCCAAGAACATCCTGGCTTCTGGGTAGCAAGTCACCAAACGTGTTCTCTATGTCGAATCTCGGCAAATACAAGGTGCCCTGGTAGCGCTTTTTGGGCGCACGGGCGCCACCCAAAATACGGCTGAAGGTGGCGCCGTCCAGTTGTCCGATCGCATTCGCAAGACCCTGCGCCGTTTCGTCTTTCGGCAGGATGACGAGCATGGCGTATTTGCGACCGCGATACGGCAGGAAGATGGCCTGGACCGTCGCATCCTCGTAATACTGTTCCAGGCCATTCTGCTGCATGGTCGGTACTGGACGGCTTTCCCGTAAACCCTTGAACGGGGAGTTCTTGGTATTTTTCTTGTCAAAAAACCCTTCTGGCCATTGCCCCACGAATGCAATCGCATTCAGCAGCGCGATATTGGTATCGGAATCCAGCGAATCGATGATTCGCCGGATACGTCCGTCGGTGTTTTTGTCTACCCATTGATTGATGGTGGCCGCGGCTTTTTTGGACGCGCGAAAATCGAGTTCCTGGGCATCGGCTTGGTAAGCATTGGACAATTTCTGGGCAAAGTCCGGTTCTATCTGGTAGCGCCTATCGACGAACAATCCGTTGGCGATCTTGAGCCGGTTCTGGCTGGCGGTTTGCCGCGATGCTTCGATCCGCCGATCCAGATCGTCCAGCCACTCCCTGAGCCTTTGGATGTGTGCGGTCACATCAGGCGAAGAGTCTGAACGCGATTCAAAGAATTCCAGCTTTTTTACCGTTCTGTCCCGCTCCTGCGTAAGATTTTCTTGCTCTGCGCCGCCACTTTCGGAGAGCCCCCCATGCTGGTGTTTCATGATCTGGGCCAGATTCCGGTTCATCTCCACCACCGGCAGGTCGTCGAGCCCCCAGGCGCGCGCGATGTCGTCCGCAACAGGCGAAGCCACCCCCGTGCGCACGATGCCCATCATGAATTCGATACTCAGCGGGGAGAAAACCAGATTGCGATCTTTGCTGTCTTTTTCCAATTGCTGAAACATCCGCAGGCCATACGCCTGCGATTGCCGCGTAAAGCGTGCCGCGGCGGATTCATCGGTATTGGTGTTCTTCGGAGGAGTAGCGGGATTTTCGGGCATCGCCGCTTGTGTGGCCTCGACGGCCCTGTCCTTTCCAGGTTGAGCGGCACCGGTCGATTCGGTAGCCGTCTCCGCAGGGTTCTGGTTATTGCATGCACTCAATGCAAATAACGCGAGCAAAGCCGCTACCGCCAGCGATTTTTCTTTTTGCTTGACCATGAACATCTCCATTTGAGCCTTCCCTGGTTCTTTCCCGGTGTGTAGGCAAGTTTCACGCGGGCGCATCTCAATCGCATCAATTCAAGAATCCGAACCGCCGAGCTGCAGCGCCAGCACCCATACGTGGCGGCCAGGCGCGAGAAAGCTGCGTGCGGTGCAACGACCGATACCACCGGGCAAGCTGGAAGGGACGGAAGCATCATGCCAGTCGGGGTCCGGAGGCGCGACTTCGGTGACAGCCCATCCGGCATCGGCAACGATGGTGTGGCCGAGCGGATTCAGGTACTCGACCGGGCGAGCGCCCTCGACATCCAGTTCCAGTTGCCATCGGATGGAAGGCGGCTCGAAGCCGACGTCGATCCACAGACGGCCGTTAACAGTATTCAACCGCCTGCGCCGCAACGACTCCCCCCGCCCGAGCCGGCCACCGAAAAGACGCCAGTCGAGCGCGGAAACGATTTTTCGCCACGGCGTATCCGGTGCGGTACGGGTCAACACCGTCGGCCGGCCGGCAAGTTCGATGCGGTAACCGTCGGCTGTTTCCTCAATTTTCACGGTGCTGAAATCGGTCAGGCCGAACAGCGTATCGCCGCTTCGCATTACCGGTGTCCATCCGGCCAGCGCGGGGTTGGCGAGCAAGGCGGCACGCGGCAGGCGCACGGGCGGTGGAACGAGCATTTGGCCGGTGGCGGATGACCAGTGCGGCACCATTGCGCCGGCGTAGCGCAGTTCAACGTGATCGAGGCTGAACGCCTGCGGCGCTTGGCCACGGGTCGTGCACAAGAAGGTGGCGCCGGAAGGCGCACGAACGCTGAAAAGGCCGGCGACAGCGTCGTGCCTGCCGGCGACGGGTTCGCCACCGCGCCATTTCAGCGTACGCAGGCAGGCGGGCACGGTATGTCCGGTGCGGCCAGCGCGTAACTGGCGCGCGAACGCGACAATGGCGGCGGTCCAAGCGTTGTAGACGGAGAGATGCATGTATTCGTCCCAACCACTCGCCCCGTCCGCAGGACCGGCCGGGTTGAGCCACAGCAATCCATCCGCCCTGAATTGGCGGCTCAGCCGTGCGGCCAGCGCCGTAACCGGCGTGCGGCCGGTCTCTCCCTCGCCTGCGGTGCGATCGAAACCCGCCAGGACAAACGCGGCGAGCAGGCAGCCGTCACCGAACAGCGCGTGGGTGCTGCGCCCCAGGCCGCCCGCGAAACCAGCCGGGTCCCAGCAGCGCGTGGCCCAGTCCAGCAGACGCTGGATTTGCCGGCCCAGTTCAGGCGTGTCGTGATGCCAGGCGACCAGCATGGCGAGGAACAGCGCCTTGTGGTGATAGGCCAGCGGTGTCGCGCAGATGTCCGCCGCCTGCGCCGGAAAATCGATGAAACCGCCGTCGGGGGTTGTCCAGCGATCGAGCAGCGCACTGAACGCCTGGGCGGCGATGGCGCGGCGTTCGGCTGGCGCTTCGAGCACACGGCAGGCGGCGGCGAGCAGCGTCCAGTTGTTCGACGGGTAATCGTCGCTTAGGGGGCATAGCATGAGCGCTTCGTCGATGCGGGAATGCAGGCCGTCGTTGGCTACGCCCGGCGAACGCAGCATCAACAGCAGCAGGCGATTGAATGGCAGGTGGCCACGCTTGCCGGAGGGCAGCGCGATCCAGGCACGCAGCGTTTCCGCGCAGGCATCGGTCTGGCCGGTGCAGGCCAGCGCCACCGCGGCACTGAGATTGCCGTAGTGATCAGTGGGCGTGGGCGCATCACGCAGCGGGTCGCGAAGTCCGATACCGGGCACGACCTGGGCGGCGAGAGCGGTAATCAGTTGTTGCAACAGGTCGTCCAACGTGGAATCGGTGGCGACGGTCATGAGCGCGACAGAAGGTTGCGCAGCAGGCGCAGGCCGAAGCGCCCCGGTGTCTTGTCCCACGGCGTGAAGCGTGGCAATTGATGAAGGTCGCTGCGTCCGTCGGCGGCACCGGGGTTGGTCGATACCGTGGCGTCGAAGCCGCAGGCGCGGACCATGTCGACGTGTTCGGGCGCGTAGTCCTTGCCCGCGCGACCGTTAGGGTAGGCGAAGAGGCGGATCGGCGTTTGCAGGACTTCTTCCAGCTTCGCCTTGCCCAGGCGGATTTCTTCCTCCGCGGCGACAGGCTCCATGCGCGCGAGGATGGGGTGCGTGTGGGTGTGGGCGCCGATCTCCATACCCAGCGCGCGGAGCGCGCGCAGTTGTTCGCTGCTCATCATCAGGTCGCCGGGCAGGGTGACGCCGAAGGAGGCGGCGAGTTCTTCCGCGCGCGCAAGACGTTCGGCCGGCGGCAGGTACTTGAAGTGGCCGACCAGCACGCCGACGAGACGATGGCGATCACCGGCCGAAGCCAGCATGTGCGTACCCAGGCCAAGCGAGGAAAGATCGCAGGGGCCATCGGGCAGACGGCGCGCAAGCTCGATCAGCGTGTCGTTGAACATCCTGCCGCCGTCCAGATAGCCGGTTGCGACGAAGAAGGTGGCCGGCAGGCCGAGCTCGCCCAGGATGGGAGCGGCAAGGGTGTAGTTGTCGGCGTAGCCGTCATCGAAAGTCACACAGGCGGCGCGCGCGGGCAATGTACCTTCACGCAGCCGCGCGGCGGCTTCGGCCAACGGCAGGACGTTGAAGTGGCGTGCGAGCAGGCGCATCTGCCAGCGGAAGGTAGCGGCGTCCGGGTCGCCCGGCAGCAGCGCATCGGGCTGCGGCAGCACGCGGTGGTAGATGAGGATGGACAGCCGCGCGCGCGGCCCCGCCGGCGAGGCGAAGCCGAGCGCGGCGGTGAGCAGCGGAGCAAACGGTGCGGGCAAGGGAGAAGCGGCGGCGGATGCACTCATCGGTTCGCTCCTTCGGCGGTAGCCGGCGAGGTGGCGGAAGGGAGGTCGACGAGGCAGACAACGTGGCGGAACTTGCCGTTCGCCAACGGCGGGATTTCCTTCACGGTTTCGATGCGCACTTCCATGTCGGCGCCGAGGCGTTGCCGAAACGCGGCGGCGAGCCGTTCCGTCAGTGCCGGCTCCACATGGTCCAGGCACAGCAGCACACGGACGAGGCCGCGCGTTTCCTGGACGATGCGGTAGGCCTCCAGCCCCGGCACTTCGCGCATCAGATGATTGAGCGCGCTGCCGTGGACCCAGGCGCCGCTGGTGGCGATGAGGCCGTCGTTGGCCCTGCCGGCGACGGTCGCCAGCAGGGGCAGGCCGCGCCCACAAGCGCAGGCCGCGGACGAAAGCGCGCCGCGGTCGCCGGTGCGGTAGCGGATGAAGGGGAATTCCGGCCCGGCCAGGTTGGTAACGACGATGTCGCCCTCCTCACCCGCCGGCAGCGGCCGGCCGGCGTCGTCGACCACCTCCACGATGACTTCCTCGGCGGTGATGTGCAGGCCGCCGGCCGGACATTCGCGGGCGATGAAACCGGCATCGCGTGCGCCGTATTCGTTGGCCACGCCGCAGCCGAAGACGGAACCGATGACCTCGCGCCACTCCGGGCGCAGCACTTCCGAGGTGCAGAAGGCGACACGGATGCCAAGATCGTCCATGCGCCTGTTCGCGGCCCTGGCGTGGAAAGCCAGGCGCGACAGTGCCGACGGATAGCCGAACAGCATGCGCGGGCGGAAGGCGCGGAATTCGGCCAGGACCGCGTCCATGCGCGCGGGCGTGAGGTCGTGCGTGGGACTCAGGCGGGACCGGAACAGGCGGTCGCGCACGGCGCGCAAGCCATCCTGTGCGCCATGTTCGATCGACGAACCCCACAGCACCATTTCCGCGTCGCCGATATCGACGTTCCACCAGCGCATCGCGCGCCATTTGGCCGCGATATCGAAACTGACGCGGTGGCGCCCGAGCAGAAAACGCAGCGGCTCGCCCGACGAGCCGCTGGTCTGGTTCCAGGCAACGTTCTGCGCACCCTCGGCGGCCCATTCCGCCATGTGTCGGCGAATGAGCGCTTTATCCACCACGGGCAGGCGGGCGAGGTCGCCAGGATCGCGGAAATCCGCGCCGCGCACGCCGAGGCGCTGGAACAACTCGCGGTAGTAGGGCACGCGCTGGCTGGCGGCATCGATGAGCGTGCGCAGATCGGCCAACTGCGCCGCGCGGATCTGTTCCGGGGAATGCCACTGGCTGCGTTCGAGGCGCGCGAGTATGGCTGCGGTGTCGTGCTTTTTCAGCCGCTCGTGGAGCGGGAACAGAATGTGCGAGGCAAAACGGGTGTAAAGGTTCATCGGCGCAGGGCTTTATCGACGATCGCCTGAAAGGCTTCGACCAGCCTGGGAATGCGTGTCTGCCATGCGTTGCGGCGCGCATGTTCGAGAAGCGCGTCGCGGTTCCAAGTGCGGTCGAGCGCCGTGCGCAGCGCCTGCAACAGCGCATCGCTGTCGCCATAAGGCACGACCAGGCCGACCTCTTCGGAATTGACGACCTCGGCATTGCCGCCCACCCGCGTGGTCACGATGGGCAGGCCGCACGCGGAGGCTTCGAGCAATACGTTCGCCCAGCCCTCGAAGCGGGTGGCGAGCACGAATACGTCGCCCGCCGAATAGACGAAGCGCAGATCGTCCGGCGACACCGAACCGAGCAGGTGGACGCAGTCACCCAAGCCAAGTCGCGCGATCTGCGCCTCCAGTTCGGCGCGGTTGTTGCCTTCCGGGCTGGCGCCGCCGGCAACGGCAAAGTGGATATCACCGTGGCTTTCGCGCAGTTGCGGCAACACTTCGATAACGCGGTGAAAACCCTTGCGCTCGATCAGCCCACCCACCGAAACCAGCAGCCGCGCTTCGGCCGGCAGGCCGAAGCGGCGGCGGCTGAGGGTTTTATCCTCGGGCCGGAAGCGGTCGAGGTCGACGCCGTTGCCGACCACTTCCACATGGTCCGCCGCCTGCCCCCAGGAAATCGCATCCTGACGCAGCGAATCGGCAACGGAAAACACCCGCGCCGCATCGCTCATGGCGCGCTCGATCTGGCGGCGCTGCGCTGCGCTGGCGCCAAAGCGCAGAAGACTGCCGCGCAGCGTGATGGTGTAGGGCACCCTGAGCCAACGCGCCAGCAAGCGGGCCGCCGCGCCGTCGGGATAGATGAAGTGGGAATCGATCACGTTGAAGCCGAATTCGCGCTTCAACCGGCGCATCAAGCTGAAGCTGCCAAGCGCCTGAAACCACGCGTCGGTCCACTTCAAAACGCCGGGAAAGCAGAAAAAACGCGGGTGATAGACGCGAATGCCGTTCTGCTCTTCGAGCGCCGGCACCCAGGGACGGAAGTGCGGACGAAAGCGCCGCAACAGGCCCTGGAACGGAAACCAGGGCACAGGCGCGACCACCACGAGTTCGACTTCCGCCGCGACGCGCCGCATGCGCTCGCGCACGAACAGGCCGTAGTTGGGCTGGGCGGCATTGGGATAAACGCGGGTATATACAACCACCCGAGGCGGAGGATTCTTCATGCTATATTTTGCGATTCACGCGGCAGGAGAATCGGTTGTGCCACGCCGATTGTAAAAGCACACCCGAAGCGCAAGGCTGAATGGAAACACCGCTGCCAATCGCTCGATTTCGTGTAGACGAAAAGCTGCATTATGAACAACTCACCGCGGACAGCCAATTGACATTGGAATTGGCACTGAATATGACCGCCGCCGGGCGTGTCGCACTTGCAGGAGAACCACCGATGCTTTACGGGAACAAGTTGCGGACAGCCTTGAACGCAGCCGTTGCGCTGTCATTGATGGCGGCAATCCAGACAGTCTCGGCAGCCATACCAGCCAATTGCGGCGATCCGTTTTCCAATCCCACCGGCCCATGGGATTACCGTACCGCCCACAAACAGGATAAATGGGTCGTCGAGCGGCGCCATTACACCGAGGGTATCCGTCAACTCAAAGAGGGCAACACGGGCAAGCTGGCCGGCGACGTCTCTTACACGCTACGGGTGTTTCCCAATCACGTCAACGCGCTCATGACCATGGCGGACTGGTCGATCAAGACCAAGAAAAACCCACCCGACGGAACCCTCTACACAGTGGAATGCTGGTTTGAGCGCGGCATGCACTTCCGCCCCGACGATCCGATGGTGAAAGTCGCCTATGGCGTTTATCTGATCAAACGCAGTGAATACGACAAAGCGGTGCAACACCTGGAAGCTGCGGTCGCGCAGGATAGCGGCAACGGCAACGCTTACTACAACCTCGGGCTGGCGTATCTGGGCATGAAGAACAACGAAAAGGCACTCGAAAGCGCCTGGCGGGCCTACGCGCTGGGCTTTCCTCTGCCCGGCCTACGTACACGCCTTGCCAAGGCGGGCGCATGGCGCGAGCCGCCCGCCTCCCTGGAATGAGAAGGTGCGCACTCATCAGTGCGCACTTTCTGCTACATGCCTGCTTTCGTTCAACCTGTCACGCGCAGTTCACTTGCTCTTGATCATCGTACCGACGCCGTGGTCGGTCAGGATTTCGAGCAGCAGGCAGTGCTCCACGCGGCCGTCGATGATGTGCACCGACTTCACCCCGCTGCGCGCGGCATCCAGGGCCGAACCGATCTTCGGCAACATGCCGCCCGACAACGTGCCGTCGGCCACCAGGCCGTCAATCTGCTGCGGCGTCAGGCCGGTGAGCAGATTGCCCGCCTTGTCCAGCACCCCCGGCGTGTTGGTCAGCAGAACCAGCTTTTCCGCCTTGAGTATTTCCGCCAGCTTGCCGGCCACCACGTCGGCATTGATGTTGTAGGTTTCCCCCTCGCCCCCGACGCCGATCGGCGCAATGACGGGAATGAAGTCGCCGCTGTCGAGAAACGCGATCAGGCTCGGATCGATCTGCGTGATCTCCCCGACCTGGCCGACGTCGACCACGTCGCCCGGCGGCGCATCCTGCTTCTGCATCAGCAGTTTTTTCGCGCGGATGAAACCGGCATCCTTGCCGGTCAGGCCCACCGCCTTGCCGCCGTGCTGGTTGATCAGGTTCACGATCTCCTTGTTCACCTGCCCGCCCAGCACCATTTCCACCACTTCCATGGTTTCCGCGTCGGTC
>JAVBSY010000091.1:0-6594 GCA_031556475.1 Azoarcus sp. | reverse complement strand
GGAGGGCGGCTACCTGACCGAACAGGTGCGCAGAAAGCCTTACAGCGTGATTCTGTTCGACGAGGTGGAAAAGGCGCACCCGGACGTGTTCAACGTGCTGCTGCAGGTGCTCGACGACGGGCGCATGACCGACGGCCAGGGGCGGACGGTGGATTTCAAGAATACCGTCATCGTCATGACCTCCAATCTCGGCAGCCAGATGATCCAGCAGATGGCCGGGGACGACTACGGCCTCATCAAGCTTGCGGTGATGGCGGAGGTGAAAACCTTCTTCCGCCCCGAATTCATCAACCGCATCGACGAAGTCGTGGTGTTCCACGCACTCGACGAAAAGCACATCGCCGGCATCGCCCGCATCCAGTTGCAGTATCTGCAGAAACGGCTGGCGCGGCTGGACATGGGGCTGGAAGTCAGCGATGCGGCATTGGCGAGCATCGCCGAGGCCGGCTTCGATCCGGTATTCGGCGCCCGGCCGCTGAAACGGGCGATCCAGGAGAAGATCGAAAATCCGCTGGCGAAGGCGATTCTGGAGGGGCAGTTTGTCGCACGGGATCGTATCAAGGTCGATGTGAGCGGCGGCAAGCTCGGATTCAGTCGCGTGAGTTCCGGGACGACGTGAATGTGGCACACCCGAAGGGGCTTATGCGCCCCTTCGGGCGCCTGTTTTTGCGGGACTGCGTGAAAGTGGCACGCGGAGAGCCATGACGTTCGATCGATAACGCCAGGTTCCGATTGCCTATTACCAAAGACCAAAGATGGGGGAAGGGGTGAAATCGGGTTTTTTCGTCTTGCTGTTCGTCACGGCGCTGTCCGGTTGCACGATGGTTCACCGTGTGGCCCATATGTACGGCAGCGAAGCGCCCGAGCCAAGCGCGTTCCAGTACAGGGATGGCGGCTCCAGCATCTATTACTCGTTCGTCGTTGGCGACATCGCTCGACGGGATACGGCGATTTTCTTCTACGGCGCTACGGGCTGCCCCAGTTGGAAGTCGGTGATGCCCGGATACGTCGATGGCCTGACGGTGGATGCCCAGGTCTTTGTTTTGAACAAACGGTTTGTTTCCGACCGCTCCACCGGTTTTTTCGATTGTGGCCGCGATTTCGATCTCGCGAACAACCCGCGGCAGTGGGTCGCGGATTATTCCGAATTCATCGCCGCGCAACTGGCCTCGATCTCCCCCAGGCCCAGGAATGTCGTTCTGGTTGGCGTTTCGGAAGGCGCGCTGCCCGCCGCCAGGGTTGCCGGGGCGTTTCCCGGCATCACCCATCTTGCGATCATCGGCAGCGGCGGCTATTCGATGCGCCAATCGCTCAGGACGCTCAAAGACAAAGGCGCCACGGGCTTCGACATCGAATCCGGTTGGGAAAAAATTTCGGCCAAGCCGCACAGCATCGACGATGACTGGTATGGCAATCCCTACCGATGGTGGGCGGACATTCTGGATATCGATCCGCTTGCGGATTTGCTCAGGCTCGATATTCCCATTCTCGTGGGCATCGGAGAGCAGGACCAAAGCGTCCCGGTCGAGTCTGCCATGTTCTTGCAAACGAAGTTCAGGGAAATGGGAAAGCGGAATCTTGTGCTCGAGATCTATCCTGGTGCGGATCATCGCTTGAATGGCGACGGAATTTCCTATCGCGATGATTTTTTCGCCAGGCTTTCGCTTCTCCTGTAAAAACCGAATCGCTTCCATCGATGCCGTGCGTGTGGCCACTGCGAGCGGTCGCATGCATGAAGAAATAACGTCCATATTGGGAAAACAACTGCGCCGGTCCTGGCCTTGTGAACCGGGGCATGCGCAATAATGCAGGCATGGTCCGAACATCAGGGAGTCTGGAGTGAAATCACTTACCGTCGGCGATACGCGCCTCGAATATGTTCGCCGGGTCTCGTCGCATCCACACGAGGATGCGTTCACAATCGTTTTTCTGCACGAGGGCCTGGGGTCGGTGTCGATGTGGCGCGATTTCCCGCAGCAGGTGGCCGACGCTACCGGTTGCGAGGCGGTGATCTATTCCCGCGCCGGCTATGGCCGCTCCAGTCCGGCCAAGCTGCCGCGTGCGGTGCGCTACATGCACGATGAAGGGCTGGTGGTGCTGCCCGCGCTGCTGTCCGCGTTGAATATCGAGCGGCCAATATTGTTTGGCCATTCGGATGGCGGCTCCATAGCGCTGATCTGCGCGGGCGGTACCGATACGCCACTGGCCGGGGTCATCGCCGTGGCGCCGCATGTGATGGTGGAAGACGTCACCGTGGCGGGCATCGTCCAGGCCAGGCAAGTGTGGCAGAACACCGATTTCCCCGCGCGGCTGGGCAAATACCACGACGATGCCGACGCGGTGTTCCGCAGTTGGAACGATATCTGGCTGCACCCGGATTTCCGTGCCTGGAACATCGAAGAATACCTGCCACGCATCCATTGCCCCGTGCTGGCGGTTCAGGGCGAGGACGATGAATACGCCACGATGGCGCAACTCGACCGTATCGCCGCCGGCGCGCGTGACGTGGATCAACTGCGCCTGGCCGACTGCCGCCATTCGCCGCACAAGGATCAGCCGCAGGCGGTGATCGAGGCCACGGTTGCCTTCGTCGAACGTTTGATGGACGGGCGCTGAAGGTGGCCTACGAA
Source organism: Azoarcus sp. (assembly GCA_031556475.1). Lineage (GTDB taxonomy): Bacteria > Pseudomonadota > Gammaproteobacteria > Burkholderiales > Rhodocyclaceae > Azoarcus. The sequence goes on along the minus strand of JAVBSY010000091.1, from coordinate 3,964 downwards.
TCCCGTAAACAGATACGTTTTGCGCACTGCGACCCGGCCGGCGTCGTTTTCTCTGCGCGCTTTGCGGAGTTGTTCAACGAGGTGGTGGAAGATTGGTTCGCCGATGGGCTGGGCGTGGCTTTTCGTGCCTTGCACGAGGAGTACGGCCTCGGTTTGCCGACCGTGCGCCTGGAGGTCGAATACCTCGCACCGTCGCGCTATGGTGAAGTGTTGACCTTTCGGCTGGAGGTGGTCGAGATCGGCAATGCTTCGATGCGTATCGAGATCGGCGTTTGGCACGGTGAACAACTGCGCGTGCGCGGCCGGCTCAAGCTGGTGATGGTGTCGATGAAGGATTTTCGCCCGGTACCCATCGACGAAAAATTCTGGCGGCCGAAATTCGCCGTTTTCGCCGTACCGGGGGCGTTGCGCGAGCATTGACCGTAGTCGTTCCAATGTTGTCCTCAATGTCGTCCTGATGCCCGGCGATGCTATTGGTGGCTTCCGCGATACGTCGCGGTGCGCGATTGCATCACGGTGAGCGGCGGACGGTTCGCGTATGCTCCCGGTCTTCGCCGGCCTCGCAAGGTCGTGGCCGGCTTGGCTTACTGACTAATGGACTTGCCCATGAAGCTTCAGCCCGTCATTCTCTCCGGAGGCTCCGGCACCCGCCTGTGGCCCTTGTCGCGCGAGCGCCATCCCAAGCAACTGCTGGCCTTGACCGGCGAGGATACGATGCTGCAGGCGACCGCCCGGCGGTTGGAAAATTTTTCCGGCCGACTGCCCGTAGCGACCTCGCCGATCGTGGTGTGCAACGAGGAATACCGCTTTATCACCGCCGAGCAGCTACGCGCCTGCGGCCAGAGCACGCAGCAACTGGTGCTGGAGCCAGTGGGGCGCAACACCGCGCCGGCGCTGACGCTGGCGGCGTTGACCGCGCAGCGCGACAGCGGCGGGGAGGATGGCGATGCGGTGCTGCTGGTGATGCCCGCCGATCATGTCATCGACGACCGTGAGGCGTTTTGCCGTGCCATCGACACCGGCCTTGCCGCCGCGCTCGACGGCGCGATGGTGACCTTCGGCATCGTGCCCGACCGGGCCGAAACCGGTTACGGCTATATCCGTCCCGGCGCCTTGGCGGGCGAGAGCGCCGGCGAGGACGTTTACGCGGTGGATGCGTTCGTCGAGAAACCGGATGCGGAAACCGCCGCGCGCTACATCGCAGCCGGTTATCTGTGGAACAGCGGGCTTTTCATGATCCGGGCCACGCTGTGGCTGAAAGCCATTGCCCATTTTGCGCCCGCGATGGCCGCAGCGTGTTGTGCCGCATTCGATCAGGCCAAGCAGGATAGCGACTTCATCCGCATCGGACGCGAGCCGTTCGAGGTGTGCCCGTCGGATTCCATCGACTACGCGGTGATGGAAAAACTCGCTGGCGAGCCTGGTTTGGGCATACCGCCGCGCGTGGTGCCGATGGAGGCCGGCTGGTCCGACGTCGGTGCCTGGGATGCGCTATGGACGCTGGCCAAGCGTGACGAAGCGGGCAATACGGCCTGCGGCGACGTTCTGCTCGAAGATTCCCGCGATTGCCTGGTACGGGCGTCCGACCGCATGGTGGCCTGCCTGGGGGTCGACGACCTGGTGGTGGTGGAAACACCGGACGCGGTTCTGGTGGCGCGGCGTGACCGCACGCAGGACGTGAAAAAGCTGGTTGCCCGGCTCAAGGCCGACGCGCGGCCGCAGGTCGAGGCACACCGCAAAATCCACCGGCCTTGGGGCTATTACGACTCGATCGATGCCGGCGAGCGTTTCCAGGTCAAGCGCATCGTGGTCAATCCCGGCGCGCGCCTGAGCCTGCAGATGCACCACCACCGCGCCGAGCATTGGATCGTCGTGCGTGGCACGGCGCAGGTGACACGCGGGGAGGAAAGCTTCCTGCTGGCGGAAAACCAATCCACCTACATTCCGCTCGGCGTCACGCACCGGCTGGAAAACCCCGGCAAGCTGCCGCTGGAGATGATCGAGGTGCAGTCAGGCGGCTACCTGGGCGAGGACGACATCGTCCGCTTCGAGGATACCTACGGCCGCGGCTGACGATATGTCCTGCGATTGTGTGGAGATGATTTGCCCGAAGGTAACGGGCTTACCAGAGTTGCCACCACGGCCGGTCGTCGTCGGGACCGCCGGAGAAATAAACGCTTTCGGGGTAGTTCTTGCGCAGCACGCGGTCGGCGTCGTCGCGCAAGTCTTTCATGCCCAGCGCTTCGTAGCTCTTCATCAGCAGGAACAGGGCTTCCTCGTTCGCCGGCGCGTAGGGGTAGGAGGCCAGCGCCGCCTGGGCGCGGTTGATTGACGCCACATAAGCGCCACGCCGGTAGTAGTAGCGCGCCACGTGAACTTCATGCGAGGCGAGCGAGTTCACCAGATACTGCATGCGCTTGCGCGCATCCTCGGCGTAGCGGCTGTCCGGAAAGCGGGTGATAAGCTCGCGGAACGACTCGAATGCCGAGTGGGCGCCCCTAGGGTCGCGCTCGGACAGATCCTGGTTGGAAATGCCGGCGAGCAGGCCGAGATCCTCGTTGAAATTGACCAACCCCTTCAGGTAATAAACGTAATCGACGTTCGGGTGATTGGGGTGGAGTTTGATGAAGCGGTCGGCGGCGGCCACGGCAAGCGCCGGCTCCCCCGATTTGTAGTAGGCGTAGGCGATTTCGATCTGCGCCTGTTGAGCGAAGCGGCCGTAAGGGTAGCGTGCTTCGAGTTTCTCGAACAGCTTCACGGCGCGGTCGTAGGCGCCTTCACCCATCGACGCTTTTGCCTCGGTATAAAGCTTTTGCGCGTTCCAGCCCACTGTTTCGTCGATTTCATCCGGCATGCTGCCGCAGCCGCCAATGAGCAAGGCGGCGATAATCGCTAAACTTCCGAGGGTGAACCTAGCCATCGATAAAACTCGCGTGAATGAACCGGCGGATTATAGCCCAGCGGAACAGGATAACTCGCGCCGTGCATTGACTGTTCCGGCCGTATCGACGATTCCGGCCGACTGCGCCGGACTGCGCCTGGATCATGCGCTGGCGCGCATTTTCCCCGAGCATTCCCGCAGCCGTTTGCAGTCCTGGCTGCGCGACGGACGCATACGCATCGACGGCGCGTCGCCCGAAGCCAAGCACAAAGTCTGGGGAGGCGAGCGCGTCGAGGTCGATGCTCCGCCATCGGCACAGGACACAGCCGGGCAGGCGGAGGATATTCCGCTGCGGATCGTGTTCGAGGACGAGGCGATTCTCGTCATCGACAAACCCGCTGGTCTGGTCGCGCATCCCGGCAGCGGCAACTGGAGCGGAACGCTGCTCAATGCCTTGCTGCACCATGCGCCGGAACTGGCGGCAGTGCCGCGCGCCGGTATCGTGCACCGGCTCGACAAGGATACCAGCGGCCTGCTCGTGGTAGCCAGGACGCTGCAGGCGCAGACCGATCTGGTCCGCCAGCTTCAGGCGCGCACGGTCAAGCGGCATTATCTTGCCCTTGTGCACGGCGTGGTGCGTGCTGGCGGCGTGGTCGACGCGCCGGTGGGGCGCCACCCGGTGCTGCGCACGCGCATGGCGGTAGTGAGCGGCGGCCGTCCGGCCTTGACGCGCTACGAGGTGCGCGAGCAGTTCGGCAACGCGACGCTGGTGGAGTGCCGCCTGGAAACGGGGCGCACACACCAGATTCGTGTGCACATGGCGCACCGTGGTCATGTCCTGGTGGGTGACCCGGTCTATGGCCTGCGCCGTAGCGGCGACGCGCTGCTCGATGCTTTTCCGCGCCAGGCGCTGCATGCATTTCGCCTCGGTTTGATCCATCCGGCGAACGGCGAGGCGGTCGAGTGGTCGATACCTCTGGCAGGCGATTTTGCCGCGCTGCTCGCCGAGCTTGGAGGAACAACCGTATGAGCGACTTGATCGTGCCAGACTGGCCCGCGCCGGGCAGAGTACGGGCGCTCAGT
>JAVBSY010000077.1:0-8175 GCA_031556475.1 Azoarcus sp. | reverse complement strand
GTTCGGCATGTTCGCCGTCCCGCGCGAGGAGGTCGTGCGCCTCCACGCGTCGTCCGGGACGACGGGCAAGCCCACCGTCGTCGGCTACACCCGCGACGACGTCGAGACGTGGGCGAGCGTGGTGGCGCGCAGCATCCGTGCCGCCGGCGGCCGACGCGGGCACATCCTCCACAACGCCTACGGCTACGGCCTGTTCACCGGCGGCCTCGGCGCCCACTACGGCGCGTAGAAGCTCGGCTGTGCGGTGGTGCCGATGTCCGGCGGCCAGACCGAAAAGCAGATCCAGATCATCCAGGACTTCAAGCCCAAGATCATCATGGTGACGCCGTCGTACATGCTGACCATCCTCGACGAGATGGAACGCATGGGCATCGACCCGAAGACCACCTCGCTCAAGGTCGGCATCTTCGGCGCGGAACCCTGGACGCCGGCGATGCGCGTGGCGATGGAAGAACGCTCCGGCATGGACGCGGTGGATATCTACGGCCTGTCCGAAGTAATGGGGCCGGGGGTGGCCAGCGAATGCGTCGAGACCAAGGACGGCCCGACGATCTGGGAAGACCACTTCTACCCCGAGATCATCGACCCGAACACCGGCGAGGTGCTGCCCGACGGCACCGAGGGCGAGCTGGTGTTCACCTCGCTCAGCAAGGAAGCGATGCCGGTGATCCGCTACCGCACGCGCGACCTCACCCGCCTGCTGCCGCCGACGGCGCGCAGCATGCGGCGGATGGCCAAGATCACCGGCCGCTCGGACGACATGCTGATCATCCGCGGCGTGAACGTGTTCCCGACGCAGATCGAGGAACTGATCTGCAAGATGCCCAAGCTCTCGCCCCAGTACCTGCTGGAAGTCGACAAGAAGGGACACATGGACACGCTGACGGTGAAGGTCGAAGTCAACGCCGAGGCCAACGTCGGCCGCCATCCGGAGCAAAAGGAAGCGCTGGCGAAGGAGTTGACCCACCACATCAAGAGCCTGATCGGCGTCTCGGCGAAGGTCGTCGTCAGTGAGCCGTTCTCGATCGAACGCGTCACCGTGGGCAAGGCCAAGCGGGTGATCGACCGCCGCCCGAAAGAGTAAGCGCGCCACGACGGATGAATGAATGCGCGCCGGCCGCGCACGACAAGGAACGCACTATGTATACGCAAGCTCTCGACATTCCCCATCAGGACGCCGCGCGCCCGCGCGCGGTGGAGAACGCGGCCTGGCAGGCCGAGTTCGACGCCAGGATCGACGCAGGCGGCTTCATCGAAGCCAAGGACTGGATGCCGGACGCCTACCGCAAGACACTGGTCCGCCAGATCAGCCAGCACGCCCACTCAGAGATCGTCGGCATGCTGCCCGAGGGCAACTGGATCACGCGCGCGCCCAGCCTCAAGCGCAAGGCCATCCTGCTCGCCAAGGTGCAGGACGAAGGCGGCCACGGCCTCTACCTGTACGCCGCCGCCGAAACCCTGGGCGTATCGCGCGACGAACTGATCGAGGCGCTGCATTCGCGCCGCGCCAAGTACAGCTCGATCTTCAATTATCCGACGCTCACGTGGGCGGACATCGGCGTCATCGGCTGGCTCGTCGACGGGGCCGCGATCATGAATCAGATCCCGCTGTGCAAGTGCTCCTACGGCCCTTACGCGCGCGCCATGGTGCGCATCTGCAAGGAGGAATCCTTCCACCAGCGCCAGGGCTACGACCTGCTGCTGCAGATGATGAAGGGCACGCCGGAACAGCGCGACATGGTGCAGGACGCGGTGAACCGCTGGTGGTGGCCGTCGATCATGATGTTCGGCCCGCACGACAAGGACAGCGTGCATACCGAAACCGCGCGCTGGGGCATCAAGCGCATCTCCAACGACGACCTGCGGCAAACATTCGTCGACGCCACGGTGAAGCAGGCCGAGGTGCTCGGCGTGGGCCTGCCCGATCCCGACCTGAAATGGAACGAGGCGCGCGGCCATTACGACTTCGGCACACTGGACTGGGACGAGTTCTGGAACGTGGTCAACGGCCACGGCCAATGCAACGTCGACCGCCTGGCCGATCGCGTCCAGGCCTGGGAAGACGGCGCCTGGGTGCGCGAGGCCGCGTTCGAATACGCGCGCAAGGAAGCCGCCCGCGAGAAAACGGCCGCCTGATCGCGACAACCCGATCGCACACATACATGAACGGGCGGCCCGTGCCGCCGCCCAGGAGGAGATGAAAATGGAACGCAAGGAATGGCCGCTGTGGGAAGTGTTCGTCCGCAGCCGTAACGGTCTCGACCACAAGCACTGCGGCAGCGTGCACGCACCCGACGCACGGCTGGCGCTGCAGGCGGCGCGCGACGTGTATACCCGCCGCCAGGAAGGCGTATCGATCTGGGTGGTGAAGGCGGAAGACATCGTCGCTTCCGACCCGGACGCCAAGCCCGAGCTGTTCGACCCGGCCGAGGACAAGATCTACCGCCACCCGACCTTCTACCAACTGCCCGACGAAGTCGGCCACATGTAAGGAGGCGCGCGCATGCATCCGCACACATCCACGCCCACTTACAGCGCGCATGTCGAATATGTGCTGCGCCTGGGCGACAACGCCCTGATCCTCGGCCAGCGCCTGTCCGAATGGTGCGGCCACGCGCCGGTGCTCGAAGAGGATCTGGCGCTGGCCAACATGGCGCTCGATCTGATCGGCCAGGCCCGCCTGCTGCTGACCCACGCCGGCCAGCTCGAAGGCAAGGGCCGCAACGAGGACCAGCTCGCCTTCCTGCGCGCCGAGCGCGACTACCGCAACATCACGCTGGCGGAATTGCCGAACGGCGATTTCGCCCGCACCGTGGTGCGCAACTTCCTCTTCTCCGCCTTTCAGGTACCGATCTACCGGCGGCTGTCGGCTTCCACCGACGGCGAACTGGCCGCCATCGCCGCGAAGAGCCTGAAGGAAGCGCGCTACCACCTCGCCCATGCCGACGAATGGGTCATACGCCTGGGCGACGGCACCGACGTATCACGGCAAAAGACGCAGGCCGCACTCGATTACCTGTGGCCGTACACCGCGGAATGGTTCGCCGCCAACCCGACCGACGATACCGTTGCCGGCATCGGTCCGGCCTGGAGCGAGCTGGAGGCGGAGTGGGAGGCGCTGGTGCTGCCGATGCTCGCCCAGGCCACGCTCACCGCGCCGGCGCGCACGCCGTTCAAGTCCTACGGCAAGTTCGGCCGCCACAGCGAGCACATGGGCCATCTGCTGGCGACCATGCAGTACATGCAGCGCACCTACCCCGGCGCACAGTGGTAACCACCAACCGCGAGGACGATCGGCATGTTGAACGCAGCCCAAGCCTGGCAGGTACTCGGTAAGGTTCCCGATCCCGAGATTCCGGCGATTTCGGTGACCGAGCTCGGTATCGTCCGCGACGTCGCCACCACGGCCGACGGCGTGCGCGTGGTAGTGACGCCGACCTACTCCGGCTGCCCCGCCACCGAGGCGATCTCGCGCAGCATCGAAGACGCGCTGACCGCCGCGGGTGCCGCCCGCGTCGACATCGAGACCCGTCTCGATCCGCCCTGGAGCAGCGACTGGATCGGCGCCGAGGCGCGGGAAAAGCTGCGCGCCTATGGCATCGCCCCGCCGTGCGGCAGCACCGCGGCCGACGGCGCGCGACCCTTGCACTTCGTGCGGCGCGCGCCACCGCCCTGCCCGCGCTGCGGCGCCACCGACACCACACGCCTGGCCGAATTCGGCGCCACCGCGTGCAAGGCGCTGTACCGCTGCCAGGCCTGCCTCGAACCCTTCGAATACTTCAAACCGATCTGATCATGACACCTAAATTCCATTCGCTGAAGGTCGCCGAAGTACGGCGCGAGACCGCCGACGCGGTCAGCCTGCGTTTCGACATCCCCGCCGATCTGGCCGAGGATTACCGCTTCGTCCAGGGCCAGCATCTGACGCTCAAGGCCACGGTCGGCAGCGAGGAACTGCGCCGCTCCTACTCCATCTGCGCCGGCGTGGACGACCACGAACTGCGCGTAGCGATCAAAAAAATCCCCGGCGGGCGCTTTTCCGCCTGGGCCAACGACGCCGTCAAGATCGGCGACACCTTCGAGGTGATGACGCCACAGGGCCGTTTCCATACCCCGCTCGATGCCGGCCACGCCAAGCATTACGTGGCTTTCGCCGCCGGCAGCGGCATCACGCCCGTGCTGTCGTTGATCAAGACGACGCTGAAGGCCGAACCCGCCAGCCGCTTCACGCTGGTCTACGGCAACCGCCGCCAGTCGGGCGCGATGTTCGCCGAGGCGCTGGAAGACCTGAAGAACCGTTACCTGTCGCGCTTCACGCTGTACAACCTGTTCTCTCGCGAGGAGCAGGAAGTGGCGCTGTTCAACGGCCGGCTCGACGGCGCCAAGGCGCGGCAGTTTCTCGACGCCCTGATTCCGCTCGATACCATCGACGAAGCCTTCGTCTGCGGCCCCGGCGAGATGATCGATGAAGTGGAAGCGGCGCTGCGCGGTGCCGGCATGTCGGCGGACCACGTGCATTTCGAGCGTTTCGGCGTACCCGACGCCGCGCCGGTGCATCATGCCGAAGCGGGCGACGCGGCGCAGGCAAGCATCACCATCGTCGCCGACGGCCTGCGCCGCGAAATGGAATTCCGCGTAAACGACCCGTCCATTCTCGACGTCGCCCTGCGCGCCGGCATGGATCTGCCTTACTCGTGCAAGGGTGGCGTATGCTGCACCTGCCGCGCCAAGGTACTGGAAGGCAAGGTGCGCATGGACAAGAACTACACTCTTGAACAAGCCGATGTGGACGCCGGCTACGTGCTCACCTGCCAGGCGCACCCGCTGACGGAGCGGGTGGTGATCAGCTTCGACGAGCGCTGAAAATGCGCGCCCGGTGCGATCCGAACGCTATCGCCGAGGGCGCGGCTCTTGTACAGTCGCGCGTTTCCGATGCACCACCAAGGGCAACACAAGCAAGGACAATGGCTCGAGGCAAATCACCCACCTTCGAATTGCAGCGCAGCGCCATCCTGCAGGAGGCGGCGAAGCTGTTTGCCGAACGCGGCTTCCACAACGCCTCGATGGCGGGACTCGCGCAGGCCTGCGGCGTATCGAAGCCCTTGCTGTATCACTATTACACCGACAAGGAGCACATCCTCTTCGACATCGCCGACAGCTACACGGACCAGTTGCTCGCCATCGTCGCCGGCGTCGAAGCCCAGGATCTCGAACCCGGGCCACATCTGTCCGCGCTGGTGATGCGCTTCATGGAGGAATACGAACACTCCCACAATCAGCATGTGGTGCTGGTGCAGGACGTGAAATTTCTCCAGGCCGCGCAGGCGGATCGCATCGTCGCCAAGCAACGCGACGTGGTGAAAGCTTTCGCGGCGGCCATCGAGCGGGTGCAGCCGGGCCTGAAACGGCGCCGGCTCGACAAACCGGTAACGATGATCCTGTTCGGCATGATCAACTGGACCTTCACCTGGCTGCGCGGCAGCGGTCACTTCACCTACGCGGACATGGCGCCGGTGGTGACGGCGATCCTGCTCGGCGGTATCCAGAGCCTGCCGGCGGTGCCCATGTCGCGCCAACGCCGGAAGCGAGATACGGAAACGATTGCCCGAAGTCCGGAAACCCCGGAAACTTCGGACACATAAGCAACACCACCATAAAAAGCACCATCAGGAGACAAACCCGTGACCGAAGTTTTCATCTGCGACGGCATTCGCACCCCCATCGGCCGCTACGGCGGCGCGCTTTCCGGCGTGCGCACCGACGATCTCGCCGCGCTGCCGATCAAGGCGCTGATGGCGCGCAACGCCGAGGTGGATTGGGCGGCGGTAGACGACATCTATTACGGCTGTGCCAACCAGGCGGGCGAGGACAACCGCGACGTCGCCCGCATGGCGGGACTGCTTGCCGGGCTGCCGATCGACGTGCCGGGCTCGACGCTGAACCGCCTGTGCGGCTCCGGCATGGATGCCATCGGCACCGCTGCGCGTGCCATCGCAGCCGGGGAAGCCCAACTGATGATCGCCGGCGGCGTCGAAAGCATGAGCCGTGCGCCCTTTGTACTGGGCAAGGCCGACAGCGCCTTTTCGCGCAGCGCCAGGATCGAGGACACCACCATCGGCTGGCGCTTCGTCAATCCGCTGATGAAAGCGCAGTACGGCATCGACTCGATGCCGGAAACCGCCGAAAACGTCGCCACCGATTTTTCCATCTCGCGCGCCGACCAGGACGCATTCGCGCTGCGCAGCCAGTTGCGCTACGCAGCAGCAGCCGAGCGCGGCTATTTCACCGGCGAACTGTGCCCGGTACATTTGCCGCAGAAGAAGGGCGAGCCGATCGTCGTCGACCGCGACGAACACCCGCGCCAGACCACACTCGACACGCTGGCCAGGCTCAAGGGCGTGGTCCGCCCGGACGGCAGCGTGACCGCCGGCAACGCGTCCGGCGTCAACGACGGCGCCGTCGCGCTGCTGCTGGCGAACGAAGCGGCGGCCAAGCGACACGGCCTGACGCCACGCGCACGCATCGTCGGCATGGCCACCGCCGGCGTGCCGCCGCGCATCATGGGCATCGGCCCGGCACCGGCTTCGCGCAAGCTGCTGGAACGCACCGGCCTGCGGCTGGAGCAGATGGACGTGATCGAACTGAACGAAGCGTTCGCCGCGCAAGCGCTGGCCGTCTGCCGCCAGCTCGGCGTGGCCGACGACGACGCACGGGTCAATCCGAACGGCGGCGCCATCGCACTGGGCCACCCGCTCGGCGCATCGGGCGCGCGGCTGGTGCTCACCGCGCTGCGTCAGCTCGAAGTCAGCGGCGGCCGCTACGCTTTGTGCACGATGTGCATCGGCGTCGGCCAAGGCATCGCCCTGATCGTCGAAAAAACCTGACCCAAATTTTTAATCCAAAACAAACCTGTTAATCTAAAACAAAATCGTTTTACAAGCAGTGGGCCGGAGAGCCCGCCGCTCATATAAAGCAAACCTGGAGGAGACACCATGAAGCTGCACAACATCCTGCCGGCCGCCCTCGGCCTTGCATTCGTCACCACCGCCGCACAGGCGGACATCAACGTCGGCGTGATCCTGTCGGCCACCGGCCCGGCCGCCTCGCTCGGCATCCCGGAAAAAAACACCTTTGCCCTGGTACCCACTCAGGCCGGCAACGAGAAGATCAACTACATCGTGCTCGACGACGCTTCCGATACCAGCACGGCGGTAAAGAACATCCGCAAGCTGATCACGGAAGACAAGGTGGATGTCATCATCGGCTCCACCATCACGCCCAATTCGCTGGCGATGGTGGACGTGGCCGCCGAACTGGGCACGCCGATGATCGCCATGGCCGCCGGCGCGCGCATCGTCGAACCGGTCGATGAAAAGCGCCGCTGGGTATTCAAGACGCCGCAGAACGACGCCCAGATGTCCACGGCGATCGTCGAAAGCATGACCAACAACAACATCAAGACAGTCGCTTTCATCGGCTTCGCCGACGCCTATGGCGAGGGTTGGTACGAGCAGTTCAAGTCGGTCGCCGAAGCGCGCAAGCTGCAGATCGTCGCCAACGAACGCTTCAACCGCTCCGACACTTCGGTGACGGGGCAGGTACTCAAGGTCATGTCGACCAAACCCGACGCCGTGATGATCGCCGGTTCGGGCACGCCGGCCGCACTGCCGCAGAAAGCGCTGAAAGAGCGCGGCTATACCGGCAAGATCTACCAGACCCACGGCGTGGCCAACAACGATTTCCTGCGCGTGTGCGGCAAGGACTGCGAGGGCACGCTGCTGCCCGCCGGCCCGGTACTGATCGCCGACCAGTTGCCGGACAGCAATCCGGTGAAAAAGGCCGCGCAGACCTACATCTCCAAGTACGAAGCCGCGCAAGGTAAGGGCAGCGTATCCACCTTCGGCGCCCATGCCTGGGATGCGACCGTATTGCTGACCGCCGCCGCTCCCGAAGCGTTGAAGAAGGCCAAGCCAGGCAGCAAGGAATTCCGCGACGCGCTGCGCGACGCACTGGAAAACCTCAAGGAAGTCCCCGGTGCACACGGCGTGTTCACGATGAGTCCGACCGACCACCTCGGTCTCGATCAGCGTGCCCGCGTCATGGTGCAGGTCCAGAACGGCGCCTGGAAACTGATCAAGTAGAAGCGCCTTGGGCGCGGGCGGGCGGCGTAGCCCC
>JAVBSY010000123.1:0-6035 GCA_031556475.1 Azoarcus sp. | reverse complement strand
GTCGTCGAGCGATCCTTTGCCTGGATCGAGAAATGCCGCCGCCTATGGAAAAACTGCGAACGCAAGCTCAACACCAGCTTGCAGTTCATCCACCTCGCCTTCCTTGCTCTTCTGCTCAAAAGATCGTGAACAGGTTCTTAGTGGCTCGGCGCTCTGGTGGCTGGCTGCGGCCATTGGTTTTGCTCTTGGCGGGTTCTATCGCTCACTCAGCCGTCCCACTGTTCTATGGTAGAGCTCGCATTTTCATGCGTCTGCTCTCTAATAATTCCGTCGAGAGGGACTGCCCAAAAGCTGCGCTTGTGGGTGCCCTTCGTGGCTTCGCCGCTGCGGCGGCCCTTCATGTCAAACGTCGGAGCGCACCATGTCTGACCCGGACACTGACATAGAACCAGCCCGTCTCTCTGTGCCACAGGTCAAATGGCCCCTCAAAATATGGGGATTGGTCTTTGCAATTTCATTGGCTGTTGCCATGAGCTTCGGCATAAAGCCGAAAATGGGTATTTCTCCATCTGTTAACGATTCGAATCAGAATTTCTTGTGGGCTGTCATTGCGTTACAAGCGCTGGTCGTCACTTTCATTGTCCGTACCGTCGTGGCGATCTCCCATTGGAAATCCACGCTCGGTGCATTTGGAAAACTCATAGCCATAGTTATGCTTTGCGTATTGCTTTTTGGGCTATCTTTATGTGCGTCAATGACCCGAACTGGTTGGTTAGGGGGATGAAAGTGCGCTCTGAAGGCTTCTACGCCTGAGCTTCCCTGGGTTTTTGCTATTGTCCGTCGCGCGTTTTTTTGCGAAGCGCGACAAATGCGTCGCCCTTGCCGTTATGGCGGACTTGATCGGATAGCGGAACGATCAGGCGCCGTTACGCTTGTCCCTTTCGATCAACGCGTAGGCCGAGTGGTTGTGGATGGATTCGAAATTCTCGGATTCGACCGCATAAGCATCGATACGCGGTTCGAGGTGGAGCAGCCCGGCCACGTCGCGCACCATGTCTTCGACGAATTTCGGATTGTCGTAGGCGCGTTCGGTGACGTACTTTTCGTCGGGGCGCTTGAGCAGTCCGTAAAGCTCGCAGGAGGCTTGGCTTTCGACGAGCTGAACGACTTCCTCGATCCACAGATGATCGTTGAGCGTCGCGGTGACGGTGACGTGGGACCGCTGGTTGTGCGCGCCGTATTCGGAAATTTTCTTCGAGCACGGGCACAGGCTGGTTACCGGGACGACGATTTTCATCGTGAACGTGTAGCGCCCGCCTTCCCGGATTTCTCCGGTAAAGGTTATTTCGTAATCCATCAGGCTTTGTACGCCGGAGACGGGGGCCGTCTTGTTCATGAAGTAGGGGAAGGTCATCTCGATATGGCCGGTTTCGGCTTCGAGGCGCTTCACCATTTCACGCAGCATCGGCTCGAAGGATTCGACCGAGATGTCCCGTTCGTTGCCATTGAGAATTTCAATGAACCGCGACATGTGGGTGCCTTTGAAATTGTGCGGCAATCCCACGTACATGTTGAACAGGGCAACGGTATGCTGCACGCCGCCGCTTTTGTCCTTTACCTTGACGGGGTGGCGGATGGATTTGATGCCAACCTTGTTGATTGCGATTTGGCGGCTATCGACGCTGTTCTGCACGTCGGGAATGGCGTTGATCGGGTTGGCGTTCATGTAAATTCTCTGTTGGGGCGGGGGAGTGTGATTGTAGATATGTCTGGCAGGCTACCGTTCCTGACAAAATCACTCAACTATTGTTTGGATAGACCCGCTCAATGGCCGCGAGGATACCAGCGTGGTCTAAGCCAATCGAAGCGAGGAGCTGAGCCTGGTCGCCGTGGTCGATGAATTGGTCGGGCAGGCCCAGCCGCAGCAGGCGAGGGCGTATCGGCAGCGTATCGAGCACGCGCGATACTTCCGCGCCTGCGCCACCGATGACGGCGTTTTCTTCGAGGGTGACGATCAGTTCGTGACGGGCGGCAAGCTCGGCGATCAATGCTTCGTCGATGGGCTTGATGAAGCGCATGTTCGCTACCGAAGCGTTCAACGTGTCGCCGACTTCGAGCGCGACGCCGAGCAGGCTGCCGAAGGCGAGCAGGGCGATGCGCTGGCCGTGGCGGCGCACTTCACCCTTGCCGATGGGCAAAGCCGTCATTTCCTTTACGGGGGCGATGCCCGGGCCGCTGCCGCGCGGGTAGCGCACCGCGGTAGGGCCGTCGTGACAGGTCGCGGTGTATAGCATCTGGCGGCATTCGTTTTCGTCCGCAGGCGCCATCAGTACGAGGTTGGGCAAACAGGCGAGGAAGGACAGATCGAAAGCACCGTGGTGCGTGGCCCCGTCGGCGCCGACCAGTCCGCCACGGTCGATCGCCAGCACGACAGGCAGGTTTTGCAGCGCGATGTCGTGAACAAGCTGGTCGTACGCGCGTTGCAGGAAGGTCGAATAGATCGCCACCACGGGTTTCAGCCCCTCGCAGGCGAGCCCGGCTGCAAAGGTGAGGGCGTGCTGTTCGGCGATACCGACGTCGTAGTAGCGGTCGGGGTATTCCTGGGCGAAGCGGACCAGGCCGGAGCCTTCGCGCATGGCTGGCGTGATGCCGATGATGCGCGGGTCGAGCGCGGCCCTGTCGCATAGCCAGTCGCCGAAAACCTGGGTGTAGGTCAGCTTGCCGCCGCCTGTGCCGGCCTGGATGCCGGAGGCATGGTCGAACTTGGACACGCCGTGGTAGAGGATGGGGTCGGCCTCGGCGAGCTTGTAGCCCTGTCCCTTGCGGGTGATGACGTGGAGGAGTTGGGGGCCGTCCAGCTTGCGCAGGTTTTGCAGCGTCGGGATCAGTGTGTCGAGGTCGTGGCCGTCGATGGGGCCGTAGTAGTGGAAGCCGAACTCCTCGAACAGCGTGCCCGGCGTGATCATGCCCTTGACGTGCTCTTCCACCTTGCGCGCGAAGTCGGCCACCGGCGGCGCCACGCCGAGCACTTTCTCGCCGACGCGGCGGGCGGCGTTGTAGGTGGAGCCGGACATCAGCCGGGCGAGAATTTTTGTGAGCGAACCGACCGGCGGCGAGATCGACATCTCGTTGTCGTTGAGGATGACGAGCAGGTTGATGCCAGCCATGTCGCCGCCGTTGTTCAATGCTTCGAAGGCCATGCCGGCGGACATCGAGCCATCGCCGATGACCGCGATGGCACGGCGGCTTTCGTTGCGATCGCGGGCGGCGACCGCCATGCCTAGCGCGGCGGAAATCGAGGTGGACGAGTGCGCCGTGCCGAAGGTGTCGTATTCGCTTTCGCTACGCCGGGGAAAACCGGAAATGCCGCCCCAGTGCCGCAGGCCGCTCATCGCCTCGCGCCGCCCGGTGAGGATCTTGTGGCCGTAAGTCTGGTGGCCCACATCCCATACGATACGATCGTCCGGCGTGTCGAAAACGTAATGCAGGGCAATCGTCAGTTCCACCGTGCCGAGGTTGGAGGAAAGATGGCCGCCGGTCTTCGATACCGATTCGATCAGGAAGGCGCGCAGTTCTTTTGCCACGGCGGTGAGTTCGCGGCGGTCGAGGGTGCGCAGATCGGCTGGTGAATCGATGCGTTCCAGATGCGGGTATGGCATGGAGAGACTCGGGGTCGGGCTCGAAGTCAAAACGAGCGGTGGACAATGTAGTCGGCCAGCGCGGCCAGTCGGGCAGCGCGTTCGCCCAGCGGTGCGAGCGCGGCTTGCGCTTCGGCGAGCATGTCGGCGGCAAGCCGTTTGGCGTCGGCAATGCCGAGCAGGCTGACGTATGTGGGTTTGCCGTTGTCCGCGTCCTTGCCGGCGGTTTTGCCGAGCGTGGCGGTGTCGGCTTCGGCGTCGAGGATGTCGTCGACGATCTGAAACAGTAGACCGACGAGTTTTGCGTAGCGGTCCAGGCGGGCCAGATCGTCACCGGCCGGCCTTGCTCCGGCGCGGGCGCCGAGCAGTACCGAAGCGCGAATGAGTGCGCCGGTCTTGTGGATATGCATGAACTCCAGCTCTTCCCGCGCAAGCTGGTGGCCCACGGCGGCAAGGTCGATGGCCTGCCCGCCCGCCATGCCGCGCGAACCGACGGCGGCGGCCAGCAAGGCCAGCATGGCGATCTGCTCTTCGGCGGAGTCGGCAACCGGTTCATCGGCCAGCGCAGCGAAGGCAAGCGCTTGCAATGCATCGCCGACGAGCAATGCGGTGGCTTCGTCGTACTCCACATGCACCGTCGGTTTGCCGCGCCGCAGGGTGTCGTCGTCCATGCACGGCCAATCGTCGTGTACCAGCGAATAGGCATGGATCAGCTCCAGCGCGCAGGCAATGCGGTCTAGCCGCTCCGGTGCCGCGCCGGCAAATTCTCCCGCTGCGTAGGCCAGCAGCGGACGGACCCGCTTGCCGCCGCCCAGTACCGCATAGCGCATCGCCGCATGCAGCCGCTGTGGTGCGGTGGCTGCATCGGGCAGGATGTGGGCAAGCGCGCTTTCGGTGCGCCGCTGCATTGCGCCCATCCACGCGGAGAAGTCGCTCCGGGTCATGTGTTTCCTGTTTCGCCATCGGGGGCGAAGTCGACGAGAGTGCCGTTTTCAAGCCGCCGGATACGCTGTTCCGCGCTGGTCAGCGTTTTCTGGCAGAACTTCAGCAATGTAACGCCTTTTTGGTAGTGTTCGAGCGCCTGTTCGAGCGGAAGTTTGCCGGATTCCATATCCTGCACGATGGTTTCCAGCTCGGAAATGGCCGCTTCGAATGATTTTGGCGATGACGCCGGTTTGGACATGGGCTGATGGATCGGTGCGCAGCGCGGGAAAGGGAAGAAAATAACCGATCGTGCGTCTGGCGGTCAAACGTCGCCTGACTTAAACTAATCTACTTGTTTTTTCCGGATTTCTGGTCCTGGTAAAGGAGGTTCGGGGATGTCCGACATCGCTTCCACGGCTCGCCTGTCACCTGCGGTTTCGCAACTGCCGGTGTCTTGGTATTTCGACGAAAAACTGCTTGAGCTGGAGAAGAAACTTCTCTTCGATGCCGGACCTGGGTACGTGGGGCACGAACTGATGGTGCCGGAAGCGGGCAGTTACCGCTCGCTCGAATGGCTGGACCATTCCAAGCTCCTGTTCCGGACCGACCAGGGTATCCACCGGCTGTCCAACATATGCCGCCACCGCCAGGCGATCATGCTGCAGGGCGCAGGGCGCGCGGATCATATCGTTTGTCCGGTGCATCGCTGGACCTACGATCAGCAGGGAAGCTTGCTCGGCGCGCCGCATTTTCCGTCCAATCCCTGTCTCAACCTGAAGCGCGACGAGCTGGAAAACTGGCATGGCCTGCTGTTCGGCGGGCCGCGCTCGGCCGGCGCCGACCTGGCTGGAATGGAAATGGCGGCGGAATTCGATTTTTCCGGTTACAAGTTCGACCGCGCCGAAATCCATCACTGCAATTACAACTGGAAGACCTTCATCGAGGTCTATCTCGAGGACTACCACGTCGTACCGTTTCACCCCGGCCTGGGCAATTTCGTCACCTGTGACGATCTGACCTGGCAGTTCGGCGATTGGTATTCGGTCCAGCGTGTCGGTATCACCGGGCTCGAGCGTCCGGGTTCCGAGACATACAACCGGTGGCATCAGGCGGTCAAAGGCTACTACGGTGATACCAGACCGGCGCATGGCGCGATCTGGCTCACCTACTACCCCAACATCATGGTCGAGTGGTATCCCCACGTGCTGGTGGTGAGCACCGTGATCCCGGTCGACGTGGACAAGACCACCAATGTGGTCGAGTTTTACTATCCGGAAGATATCGTCGAGTTCGAACGCGAGTTCGTCGAGGCCGAGCAGGCGGCGTATATGGAAACGGCGATCGAGGACGACGACATCGGCGAACGCATGGACCGTGGCCGCCTGGCGTTGCTGAAGGAAGGGCGCAGCGAGGTCGGTCCCTACCAGTCGCCGTTCGAGGACGGTATGCAGCATTTCCACGAGTTTTACCGGCGGATCGTCGAGCCGCATCTTTAGTACCGCGCAAACACCGATTTGCGATGCCAAGTGAAAC
>JAVBSY010000036.1:0-10181 GCA_031556475.1 Azoarcus sp. | reverse complement strand
AGATTGACCGCAACGACATCATCCACGTGAATGAAATCGCGCCGCTGCTCGCCCGGGCCGTAACCGTCCGACCCCTCGAACAAACGCACACGGCCCGATTCCTTCAACTGCTGGTGGAAATGGTAGGCCACGCTCGCCATGATGCCCTTATGTTTTTCGCGCGGACCATAGACGTTGAAATAACGCAGGCCGACGACCTGACTGCCGAGCCAGGCCCCGGCCAGCCGCGGGCGCAGGTGGCAATCGAGCAGGAATTTGGAGTACGCGTACATGTTCAGCGGGCGCTCGAACTCGCGCGCCTCGCGGAACGTCGGCCCCATGCCATACACCGATGCCGACGAGGCATAGATCAGCGGCGTCTTGCGCGCCACGCACCAGCCCAGCAGCGCCTTGGTGTATTCGTAATTGACCCGCATGACGAAGCGGCCGTCCCACTCCGTCGTGGAAGAACAGGCACCCTCATGGAACACGGCCTGAACCGCACCACCGCCCAAATCCTTGCCGGCCTCGAGGCGGGCGAGGAAATCGTCCTTGTCCATGTAGTCGCGGATGTCGGTATCGGCCAGATTCAGGCATTTGCGCCCATCGCTGAGGTCGTCGACCACCAGAATGTCGTCGATACCGCGTTCGTTCAGCCCGCGCACGAGATTGCTGCCGATGAAGCCGGCGCCGCCGGTCACGATGATCATGCTGTCTTCCCCCTACTCTTCAATGTTCTGGCGTGGCAACCGCGCTTTCGGCCAGGCTTTGAACCAGCTCCGCGCGGCTCACCGTGGCGGTGCCGAGCTTGCCGACGACCACGCCCGCCGCCGCGTTCGCCACCGCCGTCGCCTCGGCCAGCGTCAGCCCGCAGGCCAAACCCGCGCCAAGCACAGCCACCACGGTATCGCCCGCACCGGTTACGTCGAACACATCGCGTGCGCGCGTCGGCAAGTGCAACGGCGCACGCCCGCGTTCGAGCAGCGTCATGCCGCGCTCCGAGCGCGTCACCATCAGCGCTGTCAGATCGAGTGCATCGCGCAACGCCTCACCGCGCACCACCAGCGTGGCATCGTCGGCACAATGGCCGACAACCGCCTCGAACTCCGCCAGATTCGGCGTAATCACCGTCGCGCCGCTGTAGCGGCCGAAATCGGTTCCCTTGGGATCGACCACCACCGGCACGCCGCGTTCGCGGGCGACGCGGATCAAGCCCGCAGCCTGCGCCAGTGTGCCCTTGCCGTAATCGGACAGAATCGCCGCGCCCATCCCCGGCAACGCAGCCTCGAACGCCTGCTCGATGCCGGCCGAATCGAGCACGGCGAAGTTATCCTCGAAATCGAGCCGAATCAGCTGCTGGTGGCGGCTGATGATGCGCAGCTTGGTAATCGTCGGGTGCTGCGGCGCCTCCAGCAAATGACACGCCACACCACCCGCGATCAAACGCTCGCGCAGCAAACCGGCGGCTTCGTCACGCCCCACCAGCGCCACCAACCCGACCTGTGCCCCCAGCGCAGTGGCATTGAGCGCCACGTTGCCCGCACCGCCGGCGCGAAATTCGTCGCCTTCCACCTTTACCACCGGCACCGGCGCCTCCGGCGAAATCCGCGTCGTCGAACCATGCCAATAACGATCGAGCATCGCATCGCCGGCTACAACGAGCCGACCGGCGGAAAAATCGGGTAAAGCAAAAGGCATCGCGGAATGGCCGTATGGGAGGGCCGTGTGTTCTAAAGCGGGAATTATCCCACGAAGCGCCGGAACGGCCGATCTTTCCCCAAGCGGTTCGGGGAAAGCCCCTATGCGAACACCGCGTAAACGCATCGGGTAAGATGCACCGCGGGCATGCGCCCACTCGCACCGGATATCTCCACTCGCCCTATCACCATGCTCCTTTCCTTCTTTCGCATCCTGTTCAGCCTCATCGCCGCCTGCACGTTGACCATCGGCAACACGCAAGCGGCGCCGATGGATGTCGTAACAAGTTTCAGCATCATCGGCGACTTCGTCCGCCAGGTTGGTGGCGAGCGGGTGGCGGTGCATACCCTGGTCGGCGCCGACGAGGACAGCCATGCTTTCCAGCCACGCCCGTCGGACGCCCGCCGCGTGGGTGCGGCAAAACTGGTGGTGGCGAACGGACTTGGGTTCGACGACTGGATCGTTCGTCTCGCCCGTTCCGCCGGCCGCACCGATGCCGTGGTGATCGCCAGCAGTGGTGTCACCCCGTTGGCAATGGACAGCGTCGATGACGGGAAACACGGCAAGGACGATGGCCACGACCACCACGGCGCCGACCCTCACGCCTGGCAAGACGTAGCCAACGCGCGCCGTTACGTGGCGAACATCGCCGCCGCACTGGCTGCGGCCGACCCGGACGGCGCGACGTTCTACCGCGACAATGCGGCACGCTACGACGCCGAACTGGCGAAACTCGACAGCGACATCCGCACCCGGATCGCCATGCTGCCCGCCGAACGGCGCAAAGTGGTCAGTTCGCACGATGCCTTCGGTTATTTCAGCCACGCCTATGGCATTCGCTTTCTCGCACCGGCCGGCGTCGCCAGCAGCGCGGAACCGACCGCACGCGCCGTCGCGCGCCTGATATCCCAGATCAAAGTGGAAAAAGTGCCGGCGGTGTTCATCGAAAACATCGCCGATCCGCGCCTGCTCGACCGTATCCGCGCCGAAAGCGGCGCGCGGATCGGCGGCACGCTCTATTCCGATGCGCTATCGGCCGCCACCGGCCCCGCGCCCGATTACATTGCACTGATGCGGCACAACCTGCAGACCCTGGCCGACGCCCTGAGCTCCCCGCGCGCGCCGTAAGCAGGACGTGCGCGCCGTCAATCGAACGGACGATCCGGGTATAAGCGCCGCCACAGCTCGCTCATCGCGGCGGCAGCGCCCAATGGCAGACGATGATCGACAAATGGGCTGATCTCCGTCGTGCCGGGGTCGATCTCCACCGTGGGAATCCCCACTTGGCGCGCCCACCGCACGGGGCCGGAGATATAGGGAAATACGCTGGAAGTGCCGATCGACACCACCGCGTCCACCCCCGCCAGGAGCACTTCTTCGAGCCGGTTCAACGCCTGCGTCGGCAGCGCCTCGCCGAACAGCACGATAGCCGGGCGCAGCAGCCCGCCGCACGCCGGGCAAGACGGCGGCAGAGTCAAACCGGCGAAATCCGTCACCGTGCGCTGGTGTGAGCATTCGGTGCAGAGCAGGCGGTGCACCGTGCCGTGGATTTCGATCAGCTTCGACGAGCCGGCCAGACGGTGCAGGCCATCGACATTCTGTGTCAGCGTCCACACCGCCGGCTTGTCCCGCTCCAGCGCGGCAATCACGCGGTGCGCCGCATTGGGCTGCGCATCGCGGCAACCCGCCTCGATTTCGGCAATGTACTTCCACGTGATATCCGGCCGCTGTGCCATCATGTGGCCGGACAGGGCTTCTTCGATGCTCAAGCCCTCGTCGGTAAGGCGCTGGTGGTACAAACCGCCGATACCGCGGTAAGTCGGCAAACCGGAATCGACCGAAATACCCGCGCCGGTAATGAACAGAATACTCTGTGCCTCGGCCAGCAGGCACGCCACCGCGTCCAGCGCCTCGGCCGCGTCTGTCGCCGCATGCATCTTCATTTCCATCGATACCGCTCCACCGCAGAATCCGAGATCATATAACGCACCACAGGCCATGCGCTGCGAATAAATGGGTCACGCGCACAACGCGCGATTTTCCCCTATACATCTACCCTATATCTCCATATCCCGCGCTGCCACATCGCCCACCACCGAAATCTCTGCATGATCCACTCCCACGCCTCTGCCACAAACAACCGCATATCCGGCGCCACCTATCGCCTTGCCTGGATGGCGACAGCGACTACCGCGCTCATCGTGCTCGGCGCCTGGCTCGTCCACCATCCGCTGGGTGCTCTGCTGCCTGCGCTGGCACTGGCGGTTTACACATCTGCACTCGTCATCCGTCCGCAATGGTGGCTGATTATGCTGCCCGTGCTGTGGCCGGTAGCCGATCTCACCCCCTGGACCGGACGCATCCACTTCACCGAAAGCGACGCGCTCGTGCTCGCCACCATCGCGGGCGTCGGCCTGCACGCCGCACTGGCGCAGGGTGGCGGCCCCACCGCGGCGCATCGCCCCCTACGCCCCCGACTGGCCGGCATCGCCGTATTTACCCTGCTGCTGGCGAGCTATACGGCATCGACACTGCATGCACTGCCATCAGACACATGGACGACGGCAGGCCCCGCGCTGCTGGTCGGCTACGGCACACCACTCAACGCCCTGCGTTTGGCAAAAGGGCTGGTAGCTGCTGTCGTGTTGATTCCTTGCCTGCACCTGGCCGCACACAAGCTGGGCGAACGGACCTTGCCATGGCTGAGTGCGGGCCTTGCCGGCGGCCTGCTCAGCGCATCCCTGGCGGCAATCTGGGAGCGGATGGCGTTTCCGGGCCTGAGCAACTTTGCCGCCGATTACCGCACCACCGGTCTTTTCTGGGAAATGAACGTGGGCGGCGCCGCGCTCGACGGCTGGCTCGCCTTGACCTTGCCGTTCGCGCTATTGATGCTGCTGCGCGAACGCCGCCCCGGCCCCGCGTTGCTGCTCGCGATACTGGTGGTCGCGGCCGGCTATGCGACCTTCACCACATTCTCGCGCGGCCTGTATGCCGCCGTGGCAGTAGCCGGTCTCATCCTGCTGCCGGCGGCACTGAACGGCCGCGATACTGGCGATACGGACATCGGCGTCACACCCCAGCGGCGTTTCGGCCCCTTGATCGGCACACTGCTGTGGCTCGCTCTCGCCGTCGGGGCCACGCTCTCTTTCAGTAGCGGTGGCTATCGCGGCATGGCGGCGTGGCTCGGATTCAGCGCCCTGCTCGGCGCCGGAGGCGATCTGCTGCGCCGCACCACCCTGGGCGCACTGCTCGCCGCCATTGCACTCACTGCCGCCGTGGCTGTTCTGGCCGGGTTGGCTTCGACATTGCCGAAAGGCGCTTATTTCGCCTACGCCATGCTATGGCTCACTGCCGCAGCGCTGCTGGGTTTGCAACGCAAAAGGAAGCACAACGCCTCTCCACTGGAAGATTCGCTCGCCCTGGCGTCCATTTTCGGCTGTGGCGCCACGGCGATTTTCGTCGCCCGTCACTGGAGCGCAACCGGTGCCAGCCTGGGCGCAACGGGTGCATTCGTGCTCACCCTGGCAATCGCACTCACCCACCGTTACGCGCCAGCGCCGCTATGGTCGACACGCGGCACCGATCTCATCAAGCAAACCGTATTGCTGGGTGCCGCTTGCCTCGTTGCCTTGGCGGGTGCGAGTTACTACCTCGGCACCCGTTTTTCGACCGTCGACCGCGATCTGTCCGGCCGCATGGAACACTGGCGCACCAGTGCAAGCCTGGTGGACAGCACAACCGACGAACTCATCGGCATCGGCACCGGGCGTTACCCTGATGCGTATTTCTGGAAAACGCCCAATGCCGCTTTTCCCGGCACGATGGAATGGCACGAGGGCACCGATGGCGACGGCGCTCCTTTCCTGCGCCTGGGCGGACCGCACCACACTCGCGGATTCGGCGAACTTTTCCGCATCTCCCAACGCATCCCCGGCGACGTGAAAGCGCCTTTCCGGATCGAGATGCGAGTACGCGCGAAAAGGGGCCTGCGTATACACATCGAAGTCTGCCGCCGCAATCTGCTCTACCCGGAAGGCTGCACAACCAGCCAAATCGGCGTTGCCGGTAGCGCAGATTGGCAAACGGTACGCTTCGCTACCGGTAGAACCAAGCTTGCCGGCGCCGGCTCCTGGTACGCACCGCGCCCGGCAACGCTGTCGATCGCCAACAACAGCGCATACACGCTCGACATCGCCGAAATCCGGGCAACCGACGCAACGGGGCGCAGCTTTCTTGTGAACGGCGACTTCCGTGCCGGATTCGACCGCTGGTTCTTCAGCTCCGACCGCCATCACCTGCCGTGGCACGCAAAAAATATGTTCCTGCACCTGTGGGTGGAACAAGGTGCGCTCGGCCTGGGTGCAGTAGCGGCAGCGCTCGGTCTGGCCATGCTGCGGCTGACGCGTCCGCGTTCTTACCGCAGCGGCCCCGCGCCGGCTGTGCTGGCCGCCTTGGCGGGATTCGCCGTCGTCGGCCTGTTTGACAGCCTGCTCGATGCACCGCGACTCAGCGTGTTCTTCTTCTTGCTGCTATGGGTTGCGCTGAGCATGCCGCAGACTCCGCTTGCGGACATAACCACCTCTTCCGGCAAGCGGCCGCGATAAACCGGTACCGTGGCGGCGGGGATCATGGGTTCGATTGTTCCGCACCTGGTTTGGTCGTCAGGTCGATGTAACGGCGCCGGTCGTCGTCGAAACGCGCGCGGATAGCTTCCCGCTCGCGCAATTTGGCGTCGATGACCTGCCGGTGGCTTGCCAGTTCAGCCTCGGCATTGGCAAGATCCTCCTTCATGGAGGCGGACACTTTACCTTCGGGCTTACTTTCAACATTTTTCTTGATTTCGTCCTCGCGCCCGGCCAACTCTTTTTCGCGCTCGCGCAAGGTTTCGACACTACGATCAACCTCTGCCAACGCTCGATCACGCCGCGCATCTATATCGGCCACACCCCGATACGTTTCCAGCAGGGCCTGGTCGAGCTGGCGCTGCTTCGCCTCGCGCGCCGCAACCGCACGCTGACGCCGCTCCTCGGCGGCACGGCGGGCGATTTCATCGGGCGTCAGCGGTGCCGCCACACTGCGTCTGATGATGCCCTGCGAGCTGATTTCCCGATAAGCGCGGCCAAAGCAGACCGTCGGCAAAATATCGCCGCATATCGTCTGGCCATTGTTGTCCTCACAGCAATAGATGACGTTACCGCCCGTCTGCCGCTGTGGCGCGGCAGCGGCGGAAGCCGCCACGCAGAGCAATGTCAGCCCGAAACCGATGGATCTAAGCAGCGATCCCATATTTCTCCCGATAAGCCCGCACAGCCGCAAGATTAGCAGCCAATTGCGGATCGTCCGACAAATATCCGACAAGATCGTCCAGCGTCGCTACCGCGACAACCGGCATGCCAAAGTTTTCCCGTACCTCCTGCACCGCCGAGAGGCGGCCCTGGCCGCGTTCCATGCGATCGAGCGCAATGACGACACCGGCCGGCGTCGCACCCGCCGCACGAATGATATCGACAGATTCGCGCACCGAAGTTCCCGCGGAAATGACATCATCAAGAATCAGGACGCGTCCCGCAAGTGGTGCGCCGATCAGCGTACCGCCTTCGCCATGGTCTTTGGCCTCCTTGCGGTTGAACGCGAAGGGCAGATTGACGCCGTCTTCCGCCAGCCGTATCGCCGTACCGGCCACCAGAGGAATGCCCTTGTAAGCGGGGCCGAACAGCATGTCGCACGCCACACCGGCCGTGCGGATGGCACGTGCATAATAGCCGCACAACTCGCACAATGAAGTGCCGTCGTCAAACAGGCCGGCGTTGAAAAAATAAGGCGACTCGCGCCCTGCCTTGGTGACGAACGATCCAAACCGCAGTACGCCTTTGCGGCAAGCGAGCGCAATGAAATCCCGACTAAAATCCACTTCCTGATATACCACTGCGATTGACCGGAAACGCGACCATGTTACGCATCATCTCCCTCAACCTCAACGGCATTCGCTCCGCCACCACCAAAGGCCTGCTCGAATGGCTTCCGCAGCAAGCGGCGGATATCCTGTGCGTGCAAGAACTGAAAGCGCAAATGGCCGACTTACCCGACACATTGCGCGCACCTGCGGGCTACCAGGGCTGGTTCCATTGCGCGGAGAAAAAAGGCTATAGCGGCGTCGGCATCTACAGCCGCATCACCCCCGAACACGTCACTGTCGGACTTGGAATCGACGACATCGACGCCGAGGGCCGCTACCTGCAACTGGACTTCGGCCGCCTTTCGATCATCTCGCTCTACCTGCCCTCCGGCTCCAGCTCCGAAGAACGTCAGCAGGCCAAATTCAGCTTCATGGCCCGCGTCTTCCCCCACCTCGCCGCGCTGCGTGCCAGCGGCCGCGAAATCGTGATCTGCGGCGACTGGAACATCGCCCACCGCGAAATCGATCTCAAGAACTGGAAAAGCAACCAGAAAAACTCCGGCTTCCTGCCGGAAGAACGCGTCTGGCTCTCACAACTATTCGACGAACAGGGCTGGGTGGACGTCTATCGCCGCCTCCACCCCGACGCCACCGACGCCAGCTACACCTGGTGGTCCAACCGCGGCCAGGCCTGGGCAAAAAACGTCGGCTGGCGCCTCGACTACCACATCGCCACTCCGGGCATCGCGGCCACCGCGAAACACTGCGACATCTACAAGGCGACGCGTTTTTCAGACCATGCGCCGCTTACGGTTGATTATGACTTTGTGCTTTGAACCGAGTAGCAGGCTGCCAAGGCGAACTCCAACGATTGGGTTGCAATGGCGCTCGGTTACCGCAAGGGCCGCCCCCACTCTGCACCAGACTAAGTCGCACCTACCGAATTTCGCACCGAGCCAGCCGTTTTCAAAACCTTGGTTGGGCTGAACACCCATAACCCCAGCGCCCAGCCCAACAAGTGGAAGAAACAGGAGAAGGTCTTCGCCATCGGCCATGGTTGGGTCGCCTGCTTCCCTTGTTACGGCCTGGATCGCAAGGCAAGTTTCCGACCGCTCAAGGCTTTGGCCAAGGTCATCGAAACCTTCACCGACCACAAGGACAGTTGGGGTATGGCCCAGTGGTTCTACTCCGGCAACAGCTTTCAGGGGCAAGCGACTGCAAAACCTGCTGGTCTTGGCCTTAGATCGCGTGATCGAAGTCACCCTGGACGAGGCCTAGAGGGTCACGCTTGGCTAGGCGCAATGGATAAACCCAGTAGTCAGCGATGAATGTTCTGAAACCCGAGCGGGTACGTCCCCACTTCCGTGACACGCTCATCAAGTATGCCGTTTGAAACTATTTGGGGGCCAGATCACCAATCGACAACAGCGACCGACTGTCACCTCATGGCTTGACAATAGCAGTCGATCTTCACATCATTTGCCGAATTGAACGTCATACAAAAAACATCAAGCAATAACGACTCATTTGGCAATACCGCTAGTGCAGTTGCATCTCTCAAGTGACCCCGTTCGGCTGCCGCCTCGCGCATTGGTGCCGGCACTGGCTCTTCGTCGTCATGCATCGACCCGTCCCCCCACTATGGCATCCCTTTTCCTTCCGACCTCCATGCAGAGGAACACCCCATGAGCGGTAAACCGGCTGCGCGTATCGGCGATGCCGTCGCCAAAGGCAAGATCATCCAAGGCTCGCGCACCGTGCTGTTCGGCAGCCAAGGCGGCGTCGCCTGCTCAGCCTGCCCCGGCGGCGTTGCCGTGGGCAACCCGGTCAATCCGCTGCTGGGCGCCAAGGTCTTCCTCGGCGAAGTCGATGTTTCGCTCCCTGGCCCGCTGTCCTTCTCCCTCATCCGCGACTACTCCAGCTACCAGACCGCCACCCCCGCCCCCATCGGCCTGCTCGGCCCCGGCTGGTGGCTCCCCCAGGAACCCACCCTCAGCCTTGGCGAAGAGGTGCTCACCCTCAACGACACCAAAGGCCGCAGCATCCGCTTCGATGCGCTCGGCCCCGGCGAAACCGCCTACAGCCGCTCGGAGAACCTCTGGCTCGTGCGCGGCGGGCGCGACAGCCTCGACGAACACACCCTGCCCGGCGCCCGCCTGGCCGTGGCCTGGCAAGGCCTCTCACCGGAGTTGCGGCGCAACGACCGCCTCATCTTCGTCATCTCCCCCCCAATCGGCCCCTGGTGGGTCTTCGGCACCATCAACCCCACATTGCCTGAACAGCGCCTTTACCTTGGCGGACTCGCCGACCGCTTCGGCCGCCAGCAACGCCTGGGCCGCATCCCCGAAGGCGAACTGGCCGGCCACATCGCCACCGTCATCGACGGCGCCGGCCGGCGCTTCGAACTCGACCTCGTGCGCTTGCCTCATCTTGCCCGGGAGCCCGCACACGGCTGGGGTGCGGACCCCGGCATCCGCCTCACCGCCGTGCGCCTCACCCACGACCCGCACCACCCCGGCGCTCCCACGCAACCCCTCGTCCGCTACGACTACACCCCCCGCGGCGAACTGGCCGCCGTTCATGGCCGTGACGGCACCTGCCTGCGCCA